>CAMFJT010000010.1 GCA_945957125.1 uncultured Rhodospirillales bacterium
ATCCCCGCGCTCAAAAAATATTGAAGCGCCCTCCAACTGCGCAAGTTGGGCTAACGCGCGAGGCTGCGCTGAGCGTTACGGATCGTCTCGTAAACTGAACGGACATCGGGAATGAGCTCGAATCGCGAGGCCAGTCGCCCGCCGCTTCCCGGCCAGCCCGCGATACCTCCGAGCATCCAGTCGAACGGCGAGGCGTTGCCGAACACGATCGTTCCGCTGCCATCCCGTCGTTCCGACAGGGCCATCTCGCCGAGAGTCCGCAAATCCATCGACCTGACGGTTCGGCTCAGCAGTCCGGATACGATGATCGCACGCTCATCGGTGACCGCGTAGAAGGTCGTATACCGCTGCCTGGCGTCGAAGAAGAAACGTCCGACGATAAGGTAACATCCGACGACGACGAACAATGCGCCGAAGAGCAAGAAGAAGACAGGCGCACCGACCGCAACCACCGATACCTCCCAGAATATTGCAAATCCTCCCCACAGCAGGCTGAATGGAATGAGAAAGGCGTCGACAGGGCGCAGGAGCAGTCCTTGGCGAGGCTGGGCGAACCACAGCATTTTCTCGGCAGGGCCAGTTTCACGTGACAGGGCCTCCGGTAGTATTTCCATCGCTCTACCCATCGTTCGGCTGAGGCGACTTTTCTATCACGGACGGCGGCAACAGCCGTTGTTGGAATCGAGGTTTTCGGCTTCTATACAGAACAAGTGAACAGGGAGTGGGTTCAATGAAAACTGGGTTGCTTGGGGTCGCGACGATCGCGGCATTGGGGCTGGGGCTGCGGCCGGTGTGGGCGCAGGAAAGCGTCAAGATCGGGTTCGTCAGCACCTTCTCGGGGCCGCAGGCGGCGATTGGCGAGGACATGCGCCGCTCGGTCGAGCTGGCGCTGGAGCATCTCGGCGGCAAGATGGGCGGCAAGAAGATCGAGGTCGTCTACGAGGACGATCAGTTCAAGCCCGACGTCGGCAAGGCCCGGTCCGAGAAGCTGGTTCAGCAGGACAAGGTGAACTTCATCGCCGGCTACATCTGGTCGAACGTGCTGCTCGCCTCGCTCAAGACCGTGACCGACGAGGGCGACACGATCCTGATCTCGGCCAATGCCGGCCCCTCGCAGATCGCCGGCGAGCTGTGCAACAAGAACTTCTTTTCGACCTCGTGGAACAACGACCAGACGCCGATGGCGATGGGCGACTATCTCAACACCAAGGGCGTGAAGAGCCTCTACGTCGTCGGCCCGAACTACGCCGCCGGCAAGGACATGCTCGCCGGCGTCAAGCGCACCTACAAGGGCAAGCTGCTGGGCGAGGACTACACCAAGTGGCCCGACCAGCTCGATTTCTCGGCGGAGCTCACCAAGATCGCCGCCGCCAAGCCCGAGGGAATCTTCATCTTCTATCCCGGCGCGCACGGCGTGCAGTTCGTCAAGCAGTGGGCGCAGTCGGGCCTCAACAAGACCGTGCCGCTCTACCAGGTGTTCTCGATCGACGCGATCACCCTGCCGCAGCAGGGCGACCTCGCGCTGGGCACGCTGGGCGCCCAGGAATGGGTCAACGACCTGCCGAACGAGGCCAACAAGAAGTACGTCGCGGACTTCAAGAAGAAGCACGGCGTCTATCCGTCCTACTACGGTGCGCAGAGCTACGACGCGATCATGCTGATGGCCTCGGCCGCCGAGGCGCTGAAGGGCGACCTGTCCAACAAGGACAAGGTCCGCGCCGAGATGAAGAAGGCCAACTTCAAGTCGGTGCGCGGCGACTTCAAGTTCAACACCAACCAATTCCCGATCCAGAACTTCTACATCCAGGAGACGGTGAAGGACCCGCAGGGCATGATGACGGTGAAGACCATCGCCACGGCCGTGACCGCGGCAAAGGACCCCTACTTCGAAAAGTGCCCGATGAAGTAGGGATCGCGGGACGAGCGATCGACGGGAGCGCGGCGACGCGCTCCCGTTTCGTTTGCAGGGGAATGACAGGGGGACAATGGACTATCTGCTGATCCAGGTGCTGAACGGCGTGCAGCTCGGGCTGCTGATGTTCCTGCTCGCCGCCGGCCTGACGTTGACCTTCGGCATCATGGACCTCGTCAACCTGGCGCACGGCTCGCTCTACATGATAGGCGCCTACATCGCCTGGACCTTCGTCACCTGGACGGACTCCTTCGTCCTCGGCGCGCTGCTCGCGCTACCGGCGACCTTCGCTCTGGGCGTCGCCGTCGAAGCCGTGGTCATGCGACGGCTCTACGCCCGCGATCATCTCGACCAGGTGCTGGCGACCTTCGGCCTGATCCTGTTCTTCAACGAGCTGGTGCGGGTGATCTGGGGGCCGGCCGGCAAGAGCATCGCCGTGCCGCCGTTCCTCAGCCACACGATCGAGATTCTGCCCGGCGTGCCCTACCCGGCCTACCGTTTCGCCCTGATCGTGGTCGGCGCGGCGGTGGCGCTGCTGCTCGCCTGGCTGGTGGCGCGCACGCGGCTCGGCATGCTGATCCGTGCCGGCGCCTCGAACCGGCGCATGATCGCGGCACTCGGCGTCAATATCGAGCTGCTGTTCAGCCTGGTGTTCGGCCTCGGCGCGGTGTTCGCGGGCCTCGCCGGGCTGATGGCGGCGCCGATCAGCTCGGTGAAGATCGGCATGGGCGACGACATCCTGATCCTCGCCTTCGTGATCATCGTCATCGGCGGCATCGGCTCGATCAAGGGCGCGTTCGTGGCGGCCATGGTGGTCGGCCAGATCGACATCGTCGGCCGCGCCTTCCTTCCCGAGCTGCTGAAGACCTTCATGCCGCCCGCTTCGGCGTCAGCGGCCGCGCCGGCGATCTCGCAGGTGGCGATCTACATCGTGATGGCCGGCGTGCTGGTGTGGCGGCCGACCGGCCTGTTCGGGCAGCGCGCGTGAGCGAGCCGCTACTCTCTCCCCGTGTGCTGGTCACGGCCCTGCTGCTGGCGGTCCTGGCCGCACTGCCGCTGCTGACCCAGGCTTTCGACCAGCGCTACCTGCTGTCGGTCGGCACGCGCATCGTCATCTGGTCGATCGCCGCGGTCAGCCTCAACATTATCCTGGGCTATGGCGGGCTGGTGAGCTTCGGCCATGCCGCCTTCTTCGGGATCGGCGGCTACGCCGTCGGCATCCTGTCGGCCGAGGGCATCCAGAACGGTTGGGTGCAGTGGCCGGTGGCCCTCGCCGCCTCGATCCTGTGGGCCGCGCTGGTCGGTGCGCTGTCGCTGCGCACCCGCGGCGTCTACTTCATCATGATCACGCTGGCCTTCGCGCAGCTCGTCTACTACCTCGCCTCGGGGCTCGAGGCCTATGGCGGCGACGACGGACTCAATATCAGCCGCAGCCGCTTTCCGGGCCTGCTCGACCTGCGCGACAAGGCGACGTTCTACTGGCTCTGCTTCGCCCTGCTCTGCGCCAGCCTGTGGTTCTGCGGCCGACTCGCCCATTCGCGCTTCGGGGCCGTGCTGCGCGGCGCACGATCGAACGAGCTGCGCATGCAGGCGCTCGGCTTCCCGGTATTCCGCTACCGCCTGGTGGCCTGCATCGTCGCCGGTGCGTTGGGCGGGCTGGCCGGCATCCTGCTTGCCAACGAGGGCGCCTATGTCTCGCCGGCGATGATGTCGTGGGTGAAGTCGGGCGACCTGATCGTGATCGTGGTGCTGGGCGGCATCGGCGTGCGCTTCGGGCCGCTCTACGGCGCGGTCGCCTTCTTCGCGCTGGAGGAGCTGCTGAAGCCGGCGCTCGACCTGATGCACAAGGGCTGGGGCGAATATTGGCAGATCGTGTTCGGGCCACTGCTCGTGCTGATCGCGCTCTATGCGCGCGGCGGCATCGCCTCGCTGCTGGGGTTCCGTCGTGCCTGAGCCGCTGCTTTCGACCGACCGCCTGGTCAAGCGCTTCGGCGGGCTGCTGGCCACCGACAACGTCTCCATCGACGTGCGGCCGGGCGAGATCCACGCGCTGATCGGGCCGAACGGCGCCGGCAAGACCACGCTGATCGGCCAGCTCACCGGCAATCTCGCGCCGGACTCCGGCACGATCCGCTTTGCCGGCCGCGACGTGACCCGCCTGCCGACCCACGCGCGGGTGCGGCTCGGGCTCGGCCGCTCGTTCCAGATCACCTCCGTGCTGCGCGAGTTCAGCGCGATCGACAACGTGGCGCTCGCCGTGCAGGCACACGACGGCCATTCGTTCCGCTTCCTCCGAGACGTGCGCCGCGATCGCAAGCTGCGCGAGGCCGCGCAGCGCGGCCTCGACGCGGTCGGTCTCGGCGCCCGCGCCGCTGCCGAGGCGTCGGCGCTCAGCCACGGCGAGCAGCGCCAGCTCGAGATCGCCATGGCGCTGGCCGGCGAGCCCCGCCTGCTGTTGCTCGACGAGCCGATGGCCGGCATGGGCGTCGAGGAAAGCCAGCGGCTGGTCGCGTTCCTGCAGGCCCTCAAGAGCCGCTGCGGCATGCTGCTGATCGAGCACGACATGGACGCCGTCTTCGCGCTGGCTGACCGCATCACCGTGCTGGTCTATGGCCGCATCATCGCCTCGGGCACGCCGGACGAGATTCGCGCCCATCCCGAGGTGCGTCAGGCCTATCTCGGCGAGGAGACCGCGTGATGCTGCGGGTCGGCGGCCTCGAAGGCTTCTACGGCGCGAGCCAGGCGCTGTTCGGCATGGAGTTCGCCATCGATGCCGGCGAAGTGGTCACGCTGATGGGCCGCAACGGCATGGGCAAGACGACGACGGTGCACGCCATCATGGGCCTGCTGCCCGCGCGGCGTGGCACCGTCGAGTTCGAGGGTCGCCGAATCGACCACCTGCCGCCCTTCCGTATTGCCCGGCTGGGCTTCGGGCTGGTGCCGGAAGGCCGCCAGATCTTCCCCAACCTCTCGGTGCGCGAGAACCTGGTCGCGGCCTCGGCCAACCGCACGGCGCGACCCGATCCCTGGACGCTGGCACGCGTCTTCGCGTTCTTCCCGCGGCTGCAGGAACGGCAGGGCAATCGCGGCAACCAGCTCTCGGGCGGCGAGCAGCAGATGCTGGCGATCGGCCGCGCGCTGATGACCAACCCCAAGCTGCTGATCCTCGACGAGGCGACCGAGGGGTTGGCGCCGTTGATCCGGCAGGAAATCTGGTCCTGCCTCGCCCGGCTCAAGGGCGAGGGTCAGGCGATCCTGGTGATCGACAAGAATGTCGGCAACCTGATCGGTCTCGCCGACCGCCACTACATCGTCGAGAAGGGCCGCGTCGTGTGGTCGGGCCGCTCCGACGCGCTGGCCGCCGACCAGGGGCTGCAGCACCGCTATCTCGGCGTCTAGGCAGGAGCAGACTATGACTCCATCGCAGCGGATCGACGACCTGATCGCCGGGCTCACGGACTGGCGGGGCAAGACGTTCGCCGCCGTCCGCAAGGCGATCCTCGCCGCGGACCCGGAGATCGTCGAGGAATGGAAGTGGATGGGCAGCCCGGTGTGGTCGCGCGACGGCATGATCGCCGTCGCCAACGCGCACAAAGGCAAGGTCAAGCTCACCTTCGCCCACGGCGCGAGCCTCTCGGACCCCGACAAGCTCTTCAACGCCGGCCTCGAGGGCAACATGCGGCGAGCGATCGACTTTCTCGAAGGCGACAAGGTCGACCAGCGTGCGCTGAAGGCGCTCGTCCGTGCCGCGATCGAGCACAATCGAGCCAGATCGAGCAAGAAGGCACGGGCAAAGCGCTCATGAGGCCTGCCGTTCTTGCCTTGTGAATCGCGCGCGCCGTATACGCTATCCGAAAGAAACAACGACAGGCTCGGGGGCCCCGCGCCCCCATGCAGCCCGGAGGAAACGTCCATGCGCCTGACACGCCGCGCCGCGCTCGGCCTTCTCGCCTCGTCGCCCGCCCTGGCCCAGGGGCGGGATTGGCCCAACCGACGGCTGCGGCTCGTCGTGCCCAGCGCGGCCGGCGGCTACGAGGTCTATGCCCGCATCCTGGCGCCCCGGCTTGCCGAGTTGCTGGGCCAGCCCGTGGTCGTCGACAACAAGCCCGGCGCCAACGGCATCATCGGCATGCAGGAGGTCCAGCGCAGCCCGCCCGACGGCTACACCTTCATGTTCGCCCATGTCGGCGCCATCTCGATCGGCAGCAGCATCTATCCCAACATGCCGCTCGATCCGGTGGACGACCTGAGCTCGATCTCGGTGGCCGTCACCTCGCCGCTGGTCTGGGTGGTCAACCCGGCACTGCCGTTCCGGACGATGCCGGAATTCGTCGCCAAGGCGCAGGCGGAGCCGGGTAACTGGCGCTATGGCCTGCCCGCCTCGGGCAGCATCCCGCACCTGGTCGCGGAGGATTTCAAGATCCGCCACAAGCTCGACATGCCCGCCGTACCGTATCGCAGCACGCCGCAATCGCTCATGGCGGTGATCAGCGGCGAGGTGCCGATCACGGTGGACAGCCTCGGCGCCAGCGCCGGGCACATCGCCGGTGGCAAGCTGCGCGCGCTGGCCGTCACCTCCCGCGAGCGTTCGGAGCGCCTGCCCGATGTGCCGACCATGCTCGAGCTCGGTCTCGATTCTCGCGAATGGGTGGCGTGGTATGCCTTCATGGCGCCCAAGGGAACGCCGGACGAGATCATCCAGCGGCTCAACACGGTGATCAACCAGGCGCTGCGCGAGGAGGCCATCGCCACGCGCATCCGAGAGCTGGGTGCCTCGCCGCGCATCACGACGCCGGCCGAGACGCTGGCCTTCATCACGGCCGAGCGCACCGATTTCGGCGCCATCGCGAGGGCCGGCAAGATCCGCGTGGAGTAGCGAGCGCTACTCCGCCGGCTTCGGCACCACGCCGCCGTGGCCGTGCATCGCTGACGCCTCATCCTCGCGCGGCGCGAGCTTGGCGTAGCGCGCGCAGCCGTACAGGATCGCCGCGACGCCGAGGTAGCTCACCACCATCGACGGCGTCTGGCCGAAGCCCAGCGCCTCGGCGTGGATCAGGCCGAAGAAGGTGAAGACGGCGCCGGCCACCGCGAAGCACGATGCCTTGATGAAGTCGCGCTCGATGATGAACACCGTGATCGAGGCCAGCACGATGCCGGCCAGGGTGGCGCCGCCGCCCAGGATCGACAGCCCGTGATAGAGCACGCCCTGGTCGCCCAGCTTGTCCATCACGCCGGCCACGGCGGCATCCGTGCCGGCCGCATGCAGCGCGCCGTCGATCTGCGTCTTGCCCCACGCCGCGATCTGCGGCACCAGCGCCAGGATGATCGCCGGCGCATGGCGGGCCGGCGTCTCCTGGAAGGCCTGCGAGCCGATCAGCATGCCGATATAGAGCAGGATCGGCAGGATCGCGACGAGCGGCAGCACCGCCATCATCAGCGCGATGACGCCGAACCACGACAGCACGATGACCAGCACGCCGGTGGCGGCCGAATAGCCGATGCGCCCGCCCATCGCCTTCCAGCCGGGATGGCCGATATAGACCGCGTTGATGAACGGATTGCCCATAAGGCAGCCGATCAGGCTGACGACGCCGTCGGCGGTCAGCACGCGCGTGGTCGGGAAGGAATCGCCGGCGGCGGCGGCGCTCTCCACATTGTCCATCGCTTCGACGAGGTCGTAGATGCCGAACGGGATGGCCGTCACCAGGATGATGCCGATGAACTGGAAGCCGCCGAACACGTGGCCGACAGCCGGCATCGGATAGGAGAAGGAGAAGTTCGCCAGCGCGGCCTTGACCCCGGCGATCGAGAGGCCGCCATAGTCGAAGCCGAAGATGGTCGAGCCCCAGGCGATGATCGCGCCGACAATGATCGCCACCAGCCCGCCCGGCACGCCCTTGAAGTATTTCACGCCGCCGAACCAGTCGGCCATGATCACCGCGAAGCAGACCAGGCCGATGACCGGCGTCATCATCATCTGCGCGCCCGGCCGCATCGAGATGAAGGTGATCGAGATGCCGGCCAGCGAGCCGAGCAGCGCCGCGCGCGGCGTGATCCGGCGGATCACCGGCGCGATGAAGCCGCCGACCATCAGCACGAAGCTCTGCACGAACACCCAGGTCAGCCCCGCCTCCCAGGCCTGCACCGGGTCCTTGGTCGAGATCAGGATCGGCATCATGACCACGAAGACCACGACGAACATGTGCGGCACGCTGATGCCCGAGGGCAGCGCACACACGTCGTCTCGGCCAGTCTCCTGGGCCAGCCGGTAGGCCAGCCAGGCGTAGTAGACCGTGCTCAGCAGCAGCATCAGGCCAGTCGCCGGCAGGATGCGGCCGAACACCAGCTCGTCCGGCATCTTGAGCACGAAGCGCAGCAGGCCGGTCAGCACCAGCATGTTGACCAGGATGTTGGTGCCGAAGCCGAAGAAGGCGTTCCAGTCGCCCGGAACCCATCGCTTGGGCTTGAAGGTTGTCGTCATTGACATGCTGCCCTCCTCACGCGTCACCGATCGCCGCGATGACGGAGGGCGAGCCGGTCACCCAGCCGAAGATGCCGCCCTGCGCCTTGATCATCTTGAGTCCCATCTCCTGGAACTCGGGGAAGTACGAGCCAACGCAATCCTCCGGCACGAGGCAGTCGTAGCCGCGGTCGTTGGCCTCGCGGACGGTGGTGTTGACGCAGACCTCCGTCGTGACGCCGGTGACCACGAGCTGGGTGATGCCGCGATGCTGCAGGATCGAATGCAGGTCGGTGGCGTGGAACGCGCCCTTGCCGGGCTTGTCGATCACCGGCTCGCCCGGCGCCGGATAGAGCTCGGGGATGATGTCGTGCCCCGGCTCGCCGCGGACCAGGATGCGCCCCATCGGCCCCACGTCGCCGATCGTGGTGGCGCTACGGCCGCGGATCTTCTTGGACGGCGGCAGGTCGGACAGGTCGGGCCGGTGCCCCTCGCGTGTGTGCATCGCCAGCAGGCCCGCGGCGCGCCAGGCGGCCAGCAGCCGCCGATTGGGCTCGATCGTGCGGCGCAGCTGCGAGACGTCGTTGCCCAGCATCTCGCCGAAGCCGCCGGGCTCGAGAAAGTCGCGCTGCATGTCGATGATCAGCAGTGCACATTCGGCAGGCTTCAGCTCGAATGCATATGGCTCTGCAGGAACCAGCAACGTCTTTGCCTGCATCTCCGAGCGCCTCCCCGCAGCCGCTCGGGTGAATTCGACGCAATCGCCGTGCCAGTATTTTCACGCCCCCGGAAAGGATGGTCTTTCGCTGGGGATGCTCTTCAGAATGTAGCCTTCAGCATGATGCGGAAGGAGGCCCCGCGCTCCGTCGGCAGCAAGGCAAGGCTGCCGCCGAATGCCATCACACGGCGCTGCGCGATGGCAAGGCCGAGGCCCGTGCCGCCGCGGTCGCGCGCGGTCGTGAAGAAGCGGTCGAAGATGCGCTCCGTGTTGCCGGACGAGACGCCGACGCCATCGTCGCTCACCTCCACCACCGCTTCGCCGTCGGCGACGCGACCGCGGATCGTGACGACCGCCCCTGCCCCGGCATGCTGGCGCGCGTTGTCGAGCAGGTTGGTCAGCACGATGTCGAACGACGCCCTGTCGATGGCGGCGGTAAGGGAATCCGGCATGTCCGCGATCGATATCCGCCGACCGCTCGTTTGCGCCCCGGTCGCGATCTCGCGTGCCGCCGCGGCCAGGTCACAGCGCTCGTCGCCTTGCGGGGTGACCGCATCCGCGCGCGCCAGGTCGAGAATGCGGTTGACCAGCCGTTCGAGACGCTCGGTATCGGCCAGGATGTTCGACAGGAAACGGTCGCGCTCCTCGACCGACATCTCGGCCAGGTGGTCGCGCAGCAATTCGGCACCGCCACGAATGCCGGTGAGCGGGGTCTTGAACTCGTGGCTGATGCCGAGCGCCAGTTCCCGCACATAGTCGGCCCGCGCCTCCAGGGTGCGCGCCATGGTGACGATCGATTCGGACAGCGAGCGCGCCTCACGGGTCATCGGCCGGCCGAGCGGTTCGACGGCGCGGATCTCGCCGCGCGCAACCCGCTGTGCCATGGCGGCGAGCTGGCGCGTCGGCCGCACCACCGTCAGTCCGGCGAACCAGGCGAGTGCCACGACGGCCGCGACCAGCACGATCGCCGTCTCGAGCAGGGCGTAGCGCTTGCTGTACAGCGTCTGCACGATGTTTCGCGGGGTGCGGGAGACGAGCACCGCGCCCAGCACATGACGGTCCGCCAGAATCGGCACGGCGACGAACACGCGCAGCGCCGTGTTGCGGCTGACCGAGATCAGGCTGTAATCGCCGGGCTCTATGTCGCGCTCGCGCAGCGCCGCTTTCGGGGCGCCGCGCAACGCGTGCGCCACCTCCTCCTGCGCCGCCAGGCTGCGGCCGAGATCCTCGTCCTGGGTCGCCGCCACGACGATGCCCCTGGCGTCGAGGATGCGGATTCCGGCGAGGGTCATGCGCTGCGCTTCGTGGACGACGGGAGACAGCGACTTTCCGATGGCGAGGGCCGCCGCGTCGGGCGGTCGGGACGGCGGCACCGCGTCGGCCGGCCTCGACAGGATCGGCGCATTGGCGAGGTCGAGTTGCGGCAGGAGCGGCGTCCAGCGTCCGCCGTAATCGGTAGCCGACCATCGCAGCTCGACCTCGGGCAGCGCCGCCAGCGACTCGGGCGGCGCGCGATCGAGCCACGCCGCGCGGTAGGCGGCCGACAGGACGGCCGCCTGCGCCATCAGCTCGGCTTCGGTCTGGCGCAGCAATGCGCTTTCGTACAGGCGCAGGATGCCGATGCCGGCGACGGGCAGCAGCAAAACCGCCAGGTAGGTCGCCAGCAACAGCGTCCGGATGCCGGGCAGCCGCACCGCCATGTCAGCCGGCCGCGAGCTTGTAGCCCACGCCGTGCACCGTCTCGATCGGGTCGCCTCCCAGCGCCTGGAACTTGGCGCGAATGTGCCGGACATGGCTGTCGATCGTACGGTCGCTCACGAAGCGGGCGTTGGCATAGGCCGCGGTCATCAGGTTGTCGCGCGTGAACGCCCGGCGGGGCTGGGCCGCTATCGCCTTGAGCAGCGAGAACTCGGTCGCCGTCAGCGCCACGTCGGTGCCGGCCCACGACGCGGTGTGCGCTTCGAGGTCGATCACCAGCGCGCCGCGCACCAGCCGCTCGGAGCCGGCAGGCGCCGCGCTGACTCTGCGCCGCAACACCGCCTTCACCCGCGCCATCAGCTCGCCGGGACTGAACGGCTTCACGACATAGTCGTCGGCACCAAGCTCGAGGCCGAGGATGCGGTCCATCTCCTCGTCCTTGGACGTGAGGAAGATGACGGGAACATCCGACACCGCGCGCAGGCGGCGGCAGACGGCAGTGCCGTCGAGCTCGGGCATCAGGATGTCGAGGATGACCAGCGCGGGCAGCTCGCGCGCCGCCATCTCCAGCCCGGCCTTGCCGTCCGCCGCACCGAGCGGCTGGTAGCCGGCACGGCGCAGGGCGAAGCACACCACCTCGCGGATGTGGGCATCGTCGTCGACGACCAGGACCTTGTGCATGCGCCCGACTCTAGCGGCGGCCATCCGAGTGTCGACGGGCTGCCGCCGGTTTGCACCGAATATCCACAAATCCTGCAAAGCGCCTGCACTGATGAGCAGCACGGTGAGCGGCTCCCAATCGCGAGACCATCCATCCATGACCGATGCTGTTGCGCCTGCCGATGCCGCCCCGCCTCCGGGAAGGCCACGACACTCTCTGGCCAGCCTCTTCCAGGGTGCAGGCGCCTATCTCTCGAGCGGAAAGCTGGTCGCGCGCGGCCTCCTTCTGGCCGCTCTGACCCTCGCTCTCGAAATCCCGCTCGGCCTGGTGGGCGGCGTGATCGCCGACCGCCGGGCCCACGAGGACGAAGCGATTGCCAGTATCTCGGACTCATGGGGTCGGGTGCAGACCTTCGTCGGCCCAACGATCGTTCTGCCCTCCCGCCTCACCGATGGAGGCCGGACCAAGACGTTCACCCTCCTGCCCGAGCAACTCTCGATCGACGGCAAGGTCGCGCCCGAACAACGCCGGCGCGGGCTGTTCTCGGTAACCGTCTACAGCGCCACGCTCGACATCGTCGCGGCGTTCGACACCTCCGCGATGCGCGAACTCGTGGCTGCCGGCCAATCGGTCGACTGGGCCGCGGCCCGGCTCACCCTGGGTCTCAGCGATCCGAAGTCGATCGATGCCACGATCGTCGACGTCGACGGCAAGAGAGTCGACTGGATCGCGGACACGCCGACGCCGCTCGCAGTCCTGCAGGCGCCCCTGGCCGCGGCCGATCTTGCGGGCCGTCAAACCCTGACCGTTCGCTTCCGCATCGGATTCTCCGGCAGCGACAGGATCTCCTTCGTTCCCCTCGGCCGACGCACCACGGCAAGCATCGCATCGTCCTGGCCGTCGCCAAGCTTCACCGGGCGCTATCTCCCGATCGAGCAGTCGGTCGCCGGGGATGGATTTCGCGCCAAGTGGGCGATCTCCTCGCTCGGCCGCGGCTATGGCCAGCTGTGGGACGGCGGCGGCAAGACCGACCCCGCAACGGATGCCGTTCTCGGCTCGGCTTTCGGAGTCGTCCTGCTCGCCCCCGTCGACGCCTACCGGGAAGCGGATCGGGCGATCAAGTACGGCATCATGTTCATCGGGCTTACCTTCACCGTCTGCCTGCTGTTCGAGCTCGCGACCGGGACGCAGCCGCGTACCGCGCAGTACGCCTTGATCGGCCTGTCGCTCTGCATCTTCTATCTCATGTTGCTGTCCTTCAGCGAGCGGATCGGCTTCGGACCCGCCTATCTCCTGAGCGCATCGGCCGTGGTCGCGCAGGCGGCGACCTACACCTGGGTGATCCAGCGCCGCCTCCTCCCGGCTGCGGCCTTCGGCGTCTTCCTCGCAGGACTCTATGCCGGCCTGTATGCCTTGTTGCAGCTCGAGGAGGCCTCACTGCTTTCCGGCTCGCTGCTGCTTTTCGCCATTCTGTCGGTGGCGATGTGGCTGACGCGGAATTTGCATCGCTCGCAGCCGGCCTGATAATGATGCCCGCCCCCCGCTTCCGGAGCCCTTGATGCGTCTTGGCCTTCTCGCCTGCCTGCTCGCCCTCGCGGCGGGGCCTGCCTTCGCCCAGAAGCAGGTCAACGTCTACAACTGGTCCGATTATATCGCCGAGGACCAGCTCAAGGCCTTCACCCAGCAGACCGGGATCAAGGTCAACTACACGACGTACGACAGCAACGAGATCCTCGACGCCAAGCTCAGGGCCGGCCGGTCGGGCTACGACGTGGTGGTACCGACCGCCTCGCCGTTCCTGGTGCGACAGCTCGCGGCCAAGCTCTACCAGCCGCTCGACAAGGCCAAGCTCAAGAACCTGGGCAACCTCGACCCCAAGATCATGGCGGCGCTCGCCAAGTACGATCCGGGCAACGCCCACGCCATCCCCTGGATGTGGGGCACGATCGGCATCGGCTACAACGTGCCGGAGATCCGCAAGCGCATGATCAACGCACCGGTCGATTCGCTCGCCATGATCTTCGACCCGGCGATCGTGTCGCGCTTCGTCGATTGCGGCGTCATGATTCTCGACAGCCCGACCGACGTCTTTCCGGCCGCGCTCAAGTACCTGATGCTCGACCCCGACTCCAAGAACCCCGAGGACCTCGAAAAGGCGGCGGCGGTGATCAAGGCGATCCGGCCGTTCATCCGCAAGTTCCATTCGTCGGAGTACATCAACGCGCTGGCCGGCGGCGACATCTGCCTGGCATTCGGCTTCTCGGGCGATGTGCTGCAGGCGCGCGAACGCGCGGCGGCGGCGGCCGAGCCGCGCGACATCGCCTATGCCATTCCCAACCAGGGCGCGATGCTGTGGATCGACACCGCCGCGATCCCGAAGGACGCCCTCAACCCCGACGCCGCCTTGCGCTTCCTCGACTTCATGATGGAGCCCAAGGTCGCAGCGGCCTCCAGCACGCTGACGCGCTATGCCAATGCGAACGTCCCGGCGACGGCGCTGCTCGACAAGTCGATTTCGGGAAATCCGTGGATCTATCCGCCGGAAGGCAACCGCGCGCGCCTCTACACCATTTCCGCCGCCGACGCCGAGCAGGTACGCATCCGCACGCGGCTGTGGACCGCCATCAAGACCGGCCGGTAGATTGAGCCGGTGGGCGAGCCGATCGTTAAAATCGTAGGTGTGACCAAGCGCTTCGGCGCGGTCGAGGCCGTGGCGAACGTCGATCTCGAGATCGCGCGCGGCGAGCTGTTCGCCCTGCTCGGCGGATCGGGCTGCGGCAAGACCACCCTCCTCCGCCTGCTGGCCGGTTTCGAGCGACCGGACCGCGGCCGCATCCTGATCGATGGGCAGGACATGACCGGCGTCCCGCCGCATCTGCGGCCCATCAACATGATGTTCCAGTCCTACGCCCTGTTCCCGCACCTCGATGTCGCCGGCAACGTGGCCTACGGCCTCAAGCGCGAGGGCGTGGCACGGCCCGAGATCGCGACACGCGTTGCCGAGGCGCTGGCACTGGTCAAGCTCGACGGCCTCGGCACGCGCCGGCCCTCGCAGCTCTCCGGCGGCCAGCGCCAGCGCGTGGCGCTGGCGCGGGCGCTGGTCAAGCGGCCCAAGCTGCTGCTGCTCGACGAGCCGCTGGCCGCCCTCGACCGCAAGCTGCGCGAGGATACTCGGTTCGAGCTGGTGCGCCTGCAGGAGCAGCTCGGCGTCACCTTCGTGATCGTGACGCACGACCAGCCGGAGGCGATGTCGATGGCCAGCCGGCTGGCGGTGATGAATGCCGGCCGCATCGTGCAGACCGGCACGCCACACGAGCTCTACGAACGGCCGGCGACCCGCTTCGTGGCGGGATTCATCGGCATCGCCAACATCCTGCAGACCGCGCCGGGACGCTGGCTGGCGCTGCGGCCGGAGAAGATCGCGCTGTCGGCCGACCGGCCCGCCACCGAGCGAGCCATTGCCGGAACCGTGGTCGAGGTCGGCTACGAAGGCGACCGCTCGCTCTATCGGATCGCCCTCGCCGACGGCTCGACGATGCGCGTCGCCCAGACCAACGTCGCACGGGCACGGGAGAGTGCCTTCAAGCGCGGCGACAACGTCTGGCTCGGCTGGTCCGACGATGCCGGGCAGGTGCTGCATGAGTAGCCGTTCTGTCTTCCTGGCGCGGTCCCAGCCCATGAGGCTCGTGATCGCGCTGCCGTTCCTGTGGCTGGGGGTGTTCTTCCTGCTGCCGCTGGGGCTCGTGCTCGGCATCGCGCTCGGCACCAATTCGCCCGACTCGGTGCCGCCGGTCGAGCTCGGCGTCGATCTCGCGAGCTTCCGGCTGCTGTTCACCGACGATCTGTACCTCGCGGCGTGGCTGTCCTCGCTGCGCATCGCCGCGATCTCGACGGCTGTCACCCTCCTGCTCGGCTATCCCATGGCCTATGCCATCGCGCGCGCCGCGCCGCGCCGCCGGCCGCTGCTGCTGATGCTGGTCATGCTGCCGTTCTGGACGTCGTTCCTGATCCGCATCTACGCCTGGATGGGCCTGCTGTCGGAAAACGGCATCCTGAACCAGGTCCTGCGCGGATCCGGCCTCGTGGCCGATCCCGGCACGATCCTCGGCACCGAATGGGCGATCTATCTCGGCATCGTCTATGCCTACCTGCCCTTCATGGTGCTGCCGCTCTACGCCGCGCTGGAGAAGCTCGACTGGAGCCTTCTCGAGGCGGCGTCCGACCTCGGCGCGCGGCCGTCGACGGCGTTCCTCACCGTCACCCTGCCGCTGTCGCTGCCGGGCATCGTGGCGGGTTGCCTGCTGGTGTTCATTCCGGCGGTCGGCGAGTTCGTGATCCCCGACCTGCTGGGCGGCACGCAGACGCTGATGATCGGCAAGGTCCTGTGGGACGAGTTCTTCACCAACTCGGACTGGCCGCTCGCCTCGGCGGTGGCGATCTGCCTGCTCGTGCTGCTGGTCGGGCCGATCCTGCTGTTCCAGCGCCAGCAGCAGCGCAGCCTGGAGCGCCGCTCGTGAGCGGCCGCGTCGGCGTCGCCGCCACGGTCCTGGCGTTCGGCTACGCCTTCCTCTACCTGCCGATCGCGCTGGTGATCGCCTACTCGTTCAACGAATCGCGGCTCGTGACGGTATGGGCCGGCTTCTCGCTGAAATGGTGGAAGGCGCTGCTGCAGAACGAGGCCATGCTCGACGCGGCCTGGCTGTCGCTGCGCATCGCCCTGGTGAGCGCCACGTTCGCCACCCTGCTCGGCCTCGCGGCCGGTTACGTGCTCGCCCGCGTGCCGCGCTTCCGCGGGCGCACCCTGTTCGCCGGCCTCGTGGTCGCGCCGATGGTGATGCCCGAGGTCGTGATGGGCATCTCGATGCTGCTGCTGTTCGTCGGCAGCGACCGGCTGCTCGGCGGACCGGAGCGCGGCTTCCTTACCATCACCATCGCGCACGTCACGTTCTCGCTCACTTTCGTGGCCATCGTCGTGCAGGCGCGGCTTGCCGACTTCGATCGCTCGCTCGAAGAGGCCGCGATGGATCTCGGCGCGACGCCGTGGACGACCTTCCTCACCGTCACCCTGCCGATGATCGCGCCGGCACTGGCGTCGGGCTGGCTGCTCGCCTTCACGCTGTCGCTCGACGACCTGATCCTCACGCAGTTCGTCGCCGGCGCGCAGTCGCAGACCCTGCCGATGCGCGTCTATTCCAGCGTGCGTCTTGGAGTCGATCCGCAGATCAACGTGCTCGCCACGATCGTCGTGGCCATCGCCGCCGGCGCGCTCGTTACGTCAGCATGGTTGACCCGCAAGCGCGATTGACAAGCGTGCCGATCGGTGACGAGATGAGCGTACGCAACACCGGACACGGAGGTTTCGATGCTTCCACCGAAGACGCGCGCCGCAATGATTGTCGAAGCAGCCATTCGGGCATCGGCATAGCGGCAGCCCACGAATGACGCACCGGGAGCGGCCCTCGCGGGTCGCATCAGTCAGGCCAGACCCCATCACGGCCGCTCCCGTTGTCGCTTCGCCCATTTCTCCGACCAGACGTGGAGCGGCAGGAAGAGCTGCAGCAGCTCCTTGCCCAATACCGTGAGCCGGTAGCCCTTTTCCGGGTCGAGCTCGATCAGCCCGGCTTCGCGCAGGTCGGCCAGCCTGCCATTGACGATCGTCGGGCTGGCGCCGGTTGCATCCTGTAGCTCGCGGAAGCGCCGCGGCTCGTCGCGCAGCTCCCACACCAGCCGCAACACCCAGCGCCGGCCCAGCAGGTCGAGCAACGCCATGATCGGCCGGCCCGTTGTCGAGCCGCGGACTCGCCGCTTCACCATCTATTTCACTCCGTTACTACATTTTCCGTAGCGTCACGCAGGATATCGCTACATAAATTGTAGCATGATCCGCATCGCTCCTGCCGCCCCTCCTTACGAACCGGCCATTGCCGACGCGCTCCGGCGCATCATGCCGCCCGGCATCGAGCCGCTCCTGCTGTTCCGCACCATGGCCAGGAGCCCGCGCGTCTTCACGAAGATGTTCGCCGGCGGCCTGCTCGACAAAGGCCCGCTCGGCCTGCGCCAGCGCGAGATCGTGATCGAGCGCACCACGGCGCGGCTCGGCGCCGAGTACGAATGGGGCGTGCATGTCGCACTGTTCGCCGACAAGGTCGGCTTCGGCACAGCCGAGATCGACGCGACGGTCAACGGTCCCACCGACTCCGCCTGCTGGTCCGTCGAGGAGCGGGCGCTGCTCGCGCTGGTCGACGATCTCGTGGACCGCCGCGCGATCGGCGAGGTGACATGGACGGCACTCGCCGCGCATTTCGACGAAACGCAAATCCTCGAGGCGATCGCCCTGGTGGGCTACTACCACACGATCAGCTTCCTCTGCCGCGGCCTCGCCCTGCCGCTCGAGCCGTGGGCCGCACGCTTCCCGGCCCAATAGCCTTCCCGTCGTCGTTGGCGCAGATGTCATACCGCTGGGAGCGCGGCTCCCCAGAGCCGCTCATTCTTCTGTTTCACACCATCCCATGAGCGGCTCTGGAGAGCCGCGCTCCCAGCCACCGATCGTCAACGAACCCTTCGCTCCAGCGCGAGGACCAGCAGGCCGAAGACCAGGCCCCAGAAGGCCGAGCCGATCCCCAGCAGAGTGACACCGGAGGCCGTCACTGCCAGCGTGCCGGCGGCGGCCAGTCGATCCCTGTCCGGCCCGAGCGCGCTGCCGAGCGCGCCGGCCATCGAGGCGAGCAACGCGGTGCCGGCGACCGTCATCAGCAGCGCCGGCGGCAGCGCGCCGAAGAGGCCGACCAGCGAGGCGCCGAACAGGGCTACCAGCCCCCACCAGACGGCATAGAACGGCCCGGTGATCCAGCGCCTGGCCGGATCGGGATGGGCATCGGGGCCGGTGCACAGCGCCGCGGAGATCGCCGCCAGGTTCGAGGTGTGCGCGCCGATGAACGCCGTGGCGAGCGATGCCGCACCCGTCACCGCGAGCACCGGCTGCGTCGGCGGATGGTAGCCGGAGGCGCGCAGCACCGCGAAGCCCGGCAGGTTCTGCGATGCCATCGTCACCAGATAAAGCGGCACGCCGAGCCCGATGAGCGTCGCCGGATCCCACGCGGGCATCGTGAGCGTCAGGCTGGAGAGGCCGAGCGGCGGGATCGGCTTCACGAGACCCAGGCTCCAGGCCAGCGCGGCGCCCGCGCCCAGCACGATCAGCGAGGCCATGGTCGGAACGAGACGCCGGGCGAGCAGGAACAGCACGATCAGCGACAGCACCAGCAGCGGCTGGCCCGGCACCTGCTCGATCATCGCCACGACCAGCCGCAGCAGGATGCCGCCCAGCATGGCGGCGGCGATGCTGGCAGGGATCTTCTCGATCAGCCGCGCCAACGGCCGGATCGCGGCGGTCAACAGGATCAGCACGGCCGCCAGCACGAAGGCGCCGACCGCGGCACGGAAGCCGGGCACGGCCGTGCTGGAGGCGATCAGCGCCGCCCCCGGCGTCGACCAGGCGGTGATGATCGGCATGCGATAGCGCACGCTCAGGATCAGCGCGCTGACGGCCGTTGCGAGGCCGAGCCCTGAAACCCACGAGCTCGCCTGCTCCGGCGTCGCGCCGACGGCCTGCGCCGCGGCGAGCACGACCGGCAGGGTGCCGCCGACGCCCGCGACGGTGGCGACCAGCGCCGCCGTCGCGGCGGAGACCAGCCCCGACCTCACGCGTTCGCGCGCTCGACCATCGCCTGCAGGAGAATCTGGCAGCCAGCGCCGATATCGGCCTTGCTGGCATCCTCGATCTCGTTGTGGCTGATGCCGTCCTTGCAGGGCACGAAGACCATCGCCGTTGGCGCCACGCGCGAGACGTAGCAGGCGTCGTGGCCGGCGCCGCTCACGATGTCCATGTGCGCATAACCCGCCTGCACCGCGCCGCGGCGCACCGACTCGACCAGCTCCTTCGCGAAAGGTGACGGCGGGAAGTACCAGATCTGCTCGATCTTCACCTCGAGCCGATGGCGCGCGGCGATGTCGGCCGCGGCAGCGCGCATCTCGGCATCCATCTTCGTGAGCTCGCCGTCGTCGGGATGCCGGAAATCGACCGTCATGAACACGCGGCCGGGAATGGTGTTGCGCGACTGCGGCTGGCTCTCGATAACGCCCACGGTGGACCGCCCGTTCGGCCGGTTGCCGATGCGGCGGCATTCGACGATCAGCTCGGCCGCGCCGACCAGCGCGTCGCGCCGGCCTTCCATCGGCGTCGTACCGGCGTGGCTCTCCATGCCGGTCCAGGCGATCTCGTACCAGCGTTGGCCCTGCGCGCCGGTGACGACGCCGATCGTCTTGCTCTCGCGCTCGAGGATCGGCCCCTGCTCGATATGCGCCTCGAAGAAGGCGCCGATCGGCCGGCCCCCGACCGGCTCGGACCCATCGTAGCCGATCTTCCTCAGCGCCTCGCCGAAGCTCACGCCGTCGCGGTCCTTGATGCCGAGCGCATAGTCGAGCTCGAAGGCGCCGCCGAACACACCCGACGCCACCATCGCCGGCGCGAAGCGGCAGCCTTCCTCGTTGGTCCAGACCGCGACCTCGATCGGCGCCTCGGTGACGTAACTGGAATCGTGCAGGACGCGCAGCACCTCGAGCCCCGCCATTACGCCATAGGCGCCGTCGAACTTGCCGCCGGTCGGCTGAGTGTCGAGATGGCTGCCGGTCATGATCGGCGCCTTCGACGAATCGCGCCCCTCGCGGCGGGCGAAGATGTTGCCGAGCTTGTCGACCTTGATCGTGCAGCCCGCCTCCTTCGCCCAGCGCACGAACAGGTCGCGCCCGATCTTGTCCAGGTCGGTCAGCGCGATGCGGCACACGCCGCCCTTCTCGGTGCCGCCGATCTGTCCGAGCTCCATCAGGCTCGACCACAGCCGGTCGGCATCGATCCTGAGATTGGGGCGGTCGGCGGTGGTCATGGCAGCTCCGTTGAAGTCGAACCGTTATCGGACTAAATTAGGTCCAGAGGACACTAGCATGACCCGTGCCGCCCGCATCAAGCCGATCAGCTACTTCAAGGCCAACGCCGCCGAGATCATCCAGGAGCTGGGCGAGGTCGGCGAGCCGATGATCATAACCCAGAACGGCGAGGCCAAGGCCATCGTGCAGGATATCGTCTCGTACGAAAAGACGCAGGAGACTCTGGCCTTTCTCAAGATCCTGGCGCTGGCGAACCGGAACATCGAGCAGGGCCGTTATCGCCCCGCGAAAGAAGTGGTCGCCGACCTGCACAAGCGGTTGAACGCCCGCAAGACCGGCACGTGAAGCGGTACACGATCGTCGTCGAACCGGGCGCGGAAGACGACCTGAACGCAATCTCGGAATACATCGTCGCGCACGATTCCGTCGATCGCGCCATCGACATCACGAGCCGCATCGCGCGCAGTTTCGATGCTCTGGAAACGCTGCCCAATCGGGGCTCGTACCCCCAGGAGCTTCTGGCCTACGGCAATCGCGACTATCGCGAAATCTATTTCAAGCCCTATCGGATCGTCTATCGCGTCCTCGAAGAAAAAGGGCTCGTCGTGATCGTCCTCATAGCAGACGGCCGACGCGACATGCAGGCTCTGCTCACCAGGCGCCTGCTTGGCGCCTAAGCGGAGGCTGGCCTCGGCCGCCGGCCGACGCTATTGCTCGACCATGCTCCCTTTATCCGACACCCTCGTCCTCGACCTCACGCAAGCCATCGCGGGACCGACCGCCGGCCAGATCCTGGGCGACATGGGCGCCGACGTGATCAAGGTCGAGCCGCTCCACGGCGAGCATTTCCGCCCGCATTTCGGCGGCGCCTGGGTGCCGTCGATGAACCGCAACAAGCGCGGCCTGGCGCTCGACCTGCGCACTGCCGGCGGCCGCGACGTGCTGATGCGCCTGGTCCGGAAGGCCGACGTCTTCATGGAAGCCTTCACGCCCGGCGTGATCGACAAGCTGGGCTTCGGCTGGGACACGGTGTCGAAGGAGAACCCGCGGCTGATCTACGCCTCGGTGTCGGGCTACGGCCAGACCGGCCCCTATTCCCACCGCGCCGGCTACGATCCCTGCATCCAGGCCGAGATCGGGCTGATGGACGCGACCGGACCCTACAAGGGCGAGATGTGCCGTGTCGGCACGGCGCCGATCGACTACTCGACCGGCCTCGCCTGCGCCGGCGGTATCGCCTTCGCGCTGCTGCACCGGCACAAGACGGGCAGGGGCCAACGGCTCGACCTCTCGCTGTTCGATGTCGGCATGCACCTGATGAGCCACTGGATCACGAACCACGGTCAAACTGGCGAGAATCCCGAGCGCATGGGCACTTCCAACACGATCCTCTGCCCGTTGCGCGTGTTCCCCACGAAGACGCAGCCGGTGTTCGTGGCCTGCACCAACGACGCCTTCTGGAAGCTGCTCTGCACCGCGCTCGGCCGGCAGGACTGGCTGGCCGACGCCCGCTTCGCCAGCAACAAGGACCGTGTCGCCAACCGCGCGATCCTCGAGCCACTGATCGAGGCCTTCTTCCTGCAGCACACCGCCGACGCGCTTCTCGACAAGCTGATTCCCGCCGGCATGCCCAGCGCCGCCGCCTACAAGCTGAGCGACGTCCTGGCCAATCCCCACACCGCCGCGCGCGGCAGCGTGATCGAGGTCGACTATCCCGGGATCGGCCCGGTGAAGTCGGCCAACAATCCGATCAAGCTGTCCGACGCGCCCGTGGAGGTGAGGCGAAAGTCGCCGATGATCGGCCAGCACACGGTCGAGATCATGCGCGAAGTCGGCTATAGCGACGGGGAGATCGCGGCCCTCAGAGAAGCCAAGGCGATCGCAGGGACCTAGGGAGGCGAGCGATGGACGGACGGGTGCAGGTGACCGAAGCCGACTGGATCGATCAGCGCGTCTACGACCTCTACGACGAATATTGCCACGGCCGGATCGACCGCCGGGCCTTCCTGAAACAGGCAGCGCTGGTCGCCGGCGGGCTGGCGATGGCGCAGGCGCTGATGCCGCGCTACGCCAACGCCCAGACCATCTCCTTCACCGACGATCGCATCAAGGCGCAGTACGTCACCTATCCGTCGCCGGGCGGCAGCTCGGGCACGATGCGCGGCTACCTCGTGCAGCCGAAGGGCAACGGCCCCTTCCCCTCGGTCCTGGTGATCCACGAGAATCGCGGCCTCAACCCTTATATCGAGGACGTCGCGCGCCGAGCCGCCGTCGAGGGCTTCCTGGCGCTGGCGCCGGACGGGCTATTCCCGGTCGGCGGCTATCCCGGCAACGACGACGATGGGCGCGAGCTGCAGGCCAAGCTCGACCAGGGCAAGCTGCGCACCGACATGCTGAACAGCGCGAAGTATCTCAAGGCGCATGCGCTCTCGTCCGGCAAGCTCGGCGCCACCGGCTTCTGCTGGGGCGGCGGTACGACCAACTATCTCGCCGTCGCACTGGGTGCCGACCTGAAGGCCGCCGTGCCGTACTACGGTGCCGCGCCGGTCACGGCGGCGGTGCCGGACATCAAGGCGCCGCTGCTGATCCAGTACGCCGAGAACGACGAACGCATCAACGCGATGTGGCCGGACTACGAGAAGGCGTTGAAGGCCGCGGGCGCCTCCTACGAGATGTTCATCTATCCCGGCACCCAGCACGGCTTCCACAACAACTCCACGCCGCGCTATCAGGAGGCTGCCGCCAAGCTCTCCTGGGAGCGCACCGTCGCCCATTTCAAGAAGAACCTCGCGTGAAGATCGTCTACTCCGACAGGCACGCCGCGCACGATCCGCAGACCTTCTTCGTGCGCGGCGTCAAGCAGCGCAGCGCCGAGCAGCCCGAGCGCGCCACGCGCCTGCTCGCCGCCGCCCAGGAAGCCGAGCACAAGGTCGTCGCGCCGCGCAGCTACGGTGTCGCGCCGGCCGCGACGGTGCACACGCCGGAATACATCGACTTCCTGCAGACCATCGCACAGGAATGGTCGAAGCTGCCGGATGCGTCGGCCGAGGTCGTGCCGAATGTTCATCCAGCGCGCTACCCCGCGACCTATCCCAAGGCGCTGGCCGGCCGCGCCGGCTGGCACCAGGTCGATCTTGCCTGCCCGATCGGATCCGGCACCTGGGATGCCGCCCTCGCCTCGAGCGAAGTCGCCATGACCGCCGCCGACCTGGTGCTGGAAGGGGCGCGCGAGGCGTACGCCCTGTGCCGGCCGCCCGGCCACCACGCCTATGCCGACATGGCCGGCGGATTCTGCTTCCTCAACAACACCGCGATTGCCGCACAGCACCTGCGCGGCATGCACGAGCGCGTCGCCATCCTCGATGTCGACGTGCATCACGGCAACGGCACGCAGGGCATCTTCTACGAGCGCCCCGACGTGCTGACCGTGTCGATCCATGCCGATCCGTCCAACTACTATCCGTACTTCTGGGGCCACGCGCACGAGACGGGCTCGGGCAAAGGCGAAGGCTTCAACCTCAACCTGCCGCAGCCGATCGGCTCGGGCGATGGGCCCTGGCTCGCGGCCGGCGACGCCGCGCTCGCCCGCATCAAGTCATTCGCCCCGACCGCGCTGGTCGTGGCGCTCGGCCTCGATGCCAGCGAGAGCGATCCGCTGCAGGGCCTGAAGGTCACCGGCGCCGGCTTCCACGCCATGGCCGGCAAGATCGCCGCGCTCGGCCTGCCCACGGTGCTGGTCCAGGAAGGCGGCTATCTCGGCGACGACCTCGGCCGCAACCTCGTGCAGTTCCTCTCCGGCTTCGAGAACGGGCGCGGCTGACGCCCCTCTTTCGGATCGTGAAATCGAGAGCTGGTCGACAGCTCGACCTTCGAGTAGTGGTCTGACCACGGCATGACCAAGATCGACATCAAGAAGCCGGACCCGGAGGAAAGCCAGAGCGGCGCATCGCGCGTGCTCACCTTCTTTCGCGACCGCCTGCTCGCCGGCGAACTCAAGGACGGAGACCGGCTGCTGCCCGAGCGCGAGCTGGCGACGGCCCTCGAGGTCAGCCGACCGGTGCTGCGCGAGGCGCTGCGCTCGCTCGCCATGCTCGGGCTGCTCGACATCCAGCACGGCCGCGGCGCCTTCGTGCGCAGCGCAGACGCCTCCGTGCTCGGGCAGGCGCTGACGCTCTGCCTTGCGCCCGAGCCCAACATCCTCGACGACGTGCTGCAGGCGCGCATCGCCATCGAATGCCAGGCGATTCGCCTCGCCTGCGAGCGCGCCAGCGAGCGTGACCTGCAGGCGATCGCCGCCACGCTCGACACGCTGGTCGGCTCGCTCGACGATCCCGAGCGCGGCGGCGAATCCGACTACGCCTTCCATCTTGCCATCGTGAAGACCAGCGGCAGTGCCTCGCTGATGAAGATCTACGAGGCGATCTCCCCTCTCCTCATGCGCAGCCATGTCGAGCGCCGGCGCGACACGTTCCGGGAGCCCGCCATCACCTCGGGCCTTGTCGACGCGCACCGGCGCGTGTTCCTGTCGCTGGCGAGCCGCGATCCCGACGCCGCCGAGCGCGGACTGCGCGACCATTTCGCGATCGGCGACGAACTGCGCCGCCGCAACCTGATCTCCGCCTACCAACCCGGAAGGAAACGCTCATGAAGATCGTCGTCGGCTCGGACCATGCCGGCTTTCCGATGAAGGCCGAGCTGCTCGCCTTCCTGCGCGAGAAGGGCCACGAGGTGGTCGATGTCGGCTCCTACGATCCCGAGCCGGTCGACTTCCCCGACATCGCGCGCAAGGTTGCGGCGGCGATCACCTCGGGCGAGGTCGAGCGCGGCCTGATGGTGTGCGGCACCGGCGTCGGCGCCTCGATCGGCGCCAACAAGATGAAGGGCATCCGCGCCGCGGTTTGCCACGACGTGCACTCGGCCCACCAGTGCGTCGAGCACGACGACGTCAACGTGATGTGCATCGGCGCGCAGATCGTGGGCCCCTGGCTCGCCAAGGACCTGATCGCCGCCTACCTCGATGCAAAATTCTCGACGGCGGAGGAGTTTCGCCGCCGTGTCGCCAAGCTCGCCGACATGGATGCGGGCCGCTAGAGTTCAGCAAAAGCAACCGGAGGAAACGATGAGAAGATTTGTGATAGCGGCTCTGGCCGTCACCGCGCTGATGGGCGTGACCCACGCCGCCAATGCCGATGCGCTCGACGATATCAGGAAGTCGGGCAAGATCCGCGTCGCGATCGACCTCGGCGTGCCGCCCTACGGCATGACCGATGCGCAGATGCAGCCGACCGGCCTCGATGTCGAAGCGGCCAAGCTGCTGGCCAAGGACTGGGGCCTGCAGTTCGAGCACGTGCCGACGACCGGCGCCTCGCGCATCCCCTCGCTGCAGACCGGCAAGGCGGATCTCGTTATCTCGAGCCTGTCCTACACGCCCGAGCGCGCCAAGGTGATCGATTTCTCGAAGGGCTACGCCGTGTTGCGCACGGTGATCGCCGCGCCGAAGTCGGTCAACGTCAAGAGCCTCGCCGATCTCGACGGCAAGACCGTCGGCACGGTGCGCGGCACCACGCACGACACGCAGCTCACCAAGGAAGGCCCCAAGGGCATGAAGCTGGTGCGCTACGAGGACGATGCGACGGAAGCCCAGGCCTTCCTCAGCGGCCAGGTCGACATCTTCTCGACCGCCGAGATGATCGTGCCGCAGCTCGACAAGAAGAACCCGGCTCGCCAGGTCGAGCTCAAGTTCGTGCTCGACAACTTCAAGCTCGCCATCGGCGTCAAGAAAGACGAGAAGCGGCTTCTGGAGGAGGTCGACAAGTGGGTCCTGGCCAACATCAAGAACGGCAAGCTGAACGAGCTGAACAAGAAGTACTTCGGCAGCGACCTGCCCGAGCTGATCGTCAAGCAGTAGGCCGGCCATGAAGACCCTGTTTTCGACCATCCTGGTCGCCCTGCTGTCGCTCGTCACGAGCGCGCAGGCCGACACGCTCGACGACATCAGGAAAGCCGGCACGGTTCGGATCGCCATCGACACGGCGATCCCGCCCTTCGGCATGACCGACGACAATATGCAGCCCGCCGGTTCCGACGTCGACACGGCGCGGCTGTTGGCCGAGGATCTCGGTGTCAAGCTCGAGATCGTGACCACGACGGGGCCGACGCGCATCCCGACCCTGCAGACCAACAAGGCCGACCTGGTCGTCTCGACCCTGTCGATCACGCCCGACCGCGCCAAGGTGATCGACTTCTCGATCCCCTATGCCGACCATCCCTCGGTCGTCGGCGCGCTGAAGGGCCTGGCGATCTCGAGCTATGCCGACCTTGCCGGCAAGAAGGTCGCCGTGGTGCGCGGCACCACACAGGACACCGATCTCACGCGCGAGGCCAAGGGCGCCCAGCTCGTGCGCTACGAGGACGACGCCACCATGGCGCTCGCCTTCGCCTCCGGGCAGGTCGACATCCTGGCGACGGCCCGCTCGCTGCTGCCGGCGATCAGCAAGAAGAACCCGGCCCGCACCGCCGAATCGCGCATCACCATGCAGACCAACTACCTGGCGATCGGCCTGCGCAAGAACGAGCCGGCGCTCAAGGCGTGGGTCGACAACTGGGTGAAGACCAACCTGCAGAACGGCAAGCTCGGCGCGATCTACAAGAAGTGGCACGGCGTCGACATCCCGGTCGACCAGCTTCTGAAGGTCGGCGGGTGATCTTGTTCCGGACCGCGCGCATACTGCGCGCTCATGCTCATGAGCGCGCAGGATGCGCGCGGTCCAAAAGACCATGAGCTACACGTTCGACTTCTCCTTCCTGGCGGAGAGGTGGCCAGACTTCGTCGCGGGCGCCTGGCTCACCGTCCAGCTCACCGTCGTGTCGATCGCGCTCGGGCTCGCGGTCGGCACGGTCTGCGCGCTGCTGCGGGTCTACGGCAATCGCTGGGTCAGGACGCCGGTCGGCGCCTATGTCGAGCTGATCCGCAACACGCCGCTGCTGGTCCAGATCTTCATCGTCTATTTCGGCCTGTCGAGCCTCGGGCTGAAGCTTTCCGCCGAGGTCTCCGCCGTGATCGCGCTGGTCGTGAACATGGGCGCCTACTCGACGGAGATCATGCGCGCCGGCATCCAGTCGATCCAGCGCACCCAGCTCGAGGCGGCGGACTGTCTCGGCCTCACGCGGCTGCAGACCATCGTCCACGTCGTGCTGCTGCCGGCGATGGAGCGGGTCTATCCGGCCCTGACCAGCCAGTTCGTGCTGCTGATGCTGGCCTCGTCGATCACCTCGCAGATCTCGACCGAGGAACTGACCGCCACCGCCAACCTCGTGCAGTCCGACACCTATCGGAGCTTCGAGGTCTACATCATCGTCGCGGTCGTCTATCTCGCTCTGTCGGTGCTCTACCGCTTCGCCTTCTGGCTGATCGGGCTGGTGCTGTTCGCACGCAAGCGCAAGCTGGGAACGGCCCTGTGAGCGCGCCGGCATGATCCAGCTCAACGCCAACCATTTCCTCTATCTGCTGCAGGCCGCGCAGTGGACGCTGCTGCTGTCGCTGATCGCCTTCGTCGGCGGCTCGGTCGTCGGCCTCGGGCTCGCGCTGCTTCGCGTATCGCAGATCCGTGTGCTGCGCGTGCTCGCCAGCGGCTACATCCAGCTCATCCAGGGCACGCCGCTGCTGATCGTGCTGTTCCTGTCGTATTTCGGGCTGGGCATCATGGGCTACAAGCTGGTGCCGATCGTGGCCGCCGGCCTCTCGCTCACGCTCTATGCCGCGGCCTTCCTGGGCGAGATCTGGCGCGGCTGCATCGAGGCGGTGCCGCGCCCCCAGTGGGAGGCATCGGACTGCCTCGGCCTCAGCCGCTTCCAGCAATATGCCTGGGTGATCCTGCCGCAGTCGGTGAAGCTCGCCGTCCCGCCGACCGTCGGCTTCATGGTTCAGATCGTGAAGAACACCTCGCTCGCCTCGGTGATCGGTTTCGTCGAGCTGGCGCGCGCGGGGCAGATCGTCAACAACTCGACCTTCGAGCCGTTCACGATCTTCACCATCGTCGCCGCGATCTATTTCGCGATGTGCTATCCGCTATCGCTGGCGGCACGCGCGCTCGAGAGGAAAGCCAATGCCGGCCGCTGAAGGAACGGGCGAGGCGATCGTCCGCATCAAGGACGTCGTGAAGGAATTCGGGCCCTTGCGCGTGCTCGACGGCGTGAGCTTCGACATCGCCCGCGGCCAGGTGGTGGCCATCGTCGGCCGCAGCGGCTCGGGCAAGAGCACCCTGCTGCGCTGCGTCGCCGGCCTGGAGACGATCCAGGGCGGATCGATCGCGGTGTGTGGTCACGATGTCGGCCGGCCGGGCAGCGCCGCCCGCGCCCAGCTCCGGCGCGATGTCGGCATGGTGTTCCAGAGCTACAATCTCTTCCCGCACCTCACCGTCGAGCGCAACATCACGCTCGCGCTGACGCTGGTGAAGAAGGAGCCGCGCGAGGCGGCCAACGCCAAGGCGGCCGAGGTGCTCGCCATGGTCGGGCTGACCGACAAGCGCACCGCCTATCCCGAGCAGCTCTCCGGCGGCCAGCAGCAGCGGGTCGCCATCGCCCGCTCGCTGGCCCTGTCGCCGCAGGTCATGCTGTTCGACGAGGTGACCTCCGCGCTCGATCCCGAGCTCACCGCCGAGGTGCTGGCGGTGATGGAGGAGCTCGCCCGACGTGGCATGACCATGATCACCGTAACGCACGAGATGGGTTTCGCCCGCCGCGTCGCAGACCTCGTGGTCTTCATGCACAAGGGCAAGGTGTGGGAAAGCGGCCCGACCGCCGAGCTGTTCGCCCAGCCGAGAACCGCGGAGTTCAGCCAGTTCGTCTCCAGCGAACTCTGAGCGCGCCGCCAGCCTACCGGGACAGGAAGGGCTCCCAGGCGCGCGGGCCCGACACGTTCGATGGCGGCTTCACCGGCGGAGCCATTGCGGAGAGAACGGCATAGCGCCGGCGTTCGGCCGCCGCTCCCGCCGCATCGCCCTTGGCCTCGAGCGCCAAGGCTCGGGTTTCGTACGGATTGTAAAGAGCATGCAGGTAACCCGGCGCGAGGCGAATGGCCTGGTCGCAATCGCGGATCGCCTGATCGTATAGCTTCTGGCCCAGCCGCGCTTCGGCACGCAGCCCATAGGCGACCGCAAAGCTCGGATCGATCCGGATGGCCGTATCCAGATCGTCGATCGCCCTGGCACCCTGGTCGTGGCGCAGCCAGGCGAAACCGCGATTATAGTAGAGCTTGGCGATACCGGGCTGGAGCCGGATCGCCTCGTCATAGTCGCGAAAGACCAGCTCCTGCGGTCCGCTCGTCATGAATTCCCGCGCCGCAGCGCGATTGTTGAGTGCAATCGCTCTCTCCTCGACAGAACCGTGAGCGGAAGCGAGCACGGCGGTGCAGTCATCGACCAGCGCCTCCGATGCCTCCGGCTTATGCAGGCACGATGCCCAGGCCTTATCGAGTTTCTCCGGTCGGGCGGCGGAGCTTGTACCCAGGACGATGGCGAAGACGAGGATCGGCAGTCTTGGGAAATCACGCATCGTGCACTCCTTGGGTGACTCTTTTGGCGAGCAGATAATCGCACAGCAAATGAGTCTCTTTTGGCGTTCACTTGTTTGCAAACACTGGAATGGACTGGGAAAATCGAAACTACCTTGGGGGAAGTGAGCGTTGGAAAAAGAAGAACTCGAGCGCCTCGTCGGAGGCCGGTTGCGGCTCGACTTCAAGGACATCGTCGAACATCCGCGACTCGGAGAAGCGAGACGTGCCTATCTCGATGCCTTTTCAACCCTCTACGAAGGAGATCCCTTTCTTGTTCGGCTCCTGCTCGAGGCCGGCCGGTTCTTCGTGTTTCATAGTGCCGCCATCCTCGATGCGGCACAGGATCCTTCCCGACGGGAGACGTGGTTCACCGTTTCCGCGCTGAAGAGAGAGCTTGCCACGTTCGGTTTCGCCAGCGGCCGGCAGGTGGATCATCTGGTGCGCCGGCTGCGCGATGTCGGATTTCTGGAGCAAAGGCAGGCCGCCGCAGATCGGCGCGTGCAGCTTCTGACGGCGACGAAGATGCTGTGGTCTCACCACGGCCAGTGGCTGGCCTCGCACTATGTGCCACTGGCAACGATTTTTCCGAATCATGATTACAGTCCGGTGCTGTCCCACGACCGCGCCTTCCATGTGATCCATTGCAGGACGTGCCTACCCTTCACACCCGTGAGCGCCCGCATAATGATGACGCTTCCGGATACGCTTTTGTTCTTCCAGCATGCCGCCGGGCCGCTCATCCAGAATGCCGTGCTGAAGGCTGCAATGGACTCCGGCGATCCCCACGGCGCCGTCTCGTATGCCGAGGCGGCGCAGCGCTTCGGCGTGACGCCGACCCATGTGCGCACCCTGATGGACTCCGCTCAATCGGCCGGCCTCGTGAACCTCGTCGGCCGCGGCGGGACCAGGATCGAAATCCTGCCGCGCTTCTGGAAGAGCTACGACCGCGGGCTGGCGGTCGGCATGTACCTGCATGACGCCGTCAACGCGGTAGCCATGCGCGAGTGGGCCAAGGACCGGAATCCCGTGACGCCGTCGCCGAGCTTGTATGATCCGGCCCGGCAACCCGACATTCAGGCCAGCAAGCCGGCCTGAATGTCGCCGCCGCACCGGGTCACAGCGCCCGATGGACAACAGCAGCGGTCGCCGTCAGTGGCAATCGTAGTTGCCCTCCTTGGTCACGACGGTCTTGCGCCCGCAGGTCTGGATGTCTCCCTCCGCCGGATCGTTCAGCACGACATTGCCGGTGTTTCCGTCGTGCTCGAGATAGCAGGTGGTCGGCCCGTTGCGGATGGTGAAGCTGTGTGCGGGATAGGTTTTGCCGCCGTCGTCGCTGACGATCGTGAGCTTGCCGCGCTCCGGCGGCTTGATGTTTGCGAGCGCGCCCGGGTTCTTGGTGGCCGCGGCGATGGCGGCGGGAATGGCGATACCGGCGGCATCCTTGGCAAAAGTGCTCTTGTAGTGGATCTCTCCGAACTGTCCGGGCTTGAAATTGCAGACCGGGATGTTTCCCGTCGGACCATCGGAGCAACTGCCTCCTTCGCCCATGATGAGGATCCAGTTGATGTTCGAGTGATTGTAGAAATGCCGGGTGGCGCAGTCGGCCAAGGCATAGGCGCTGCCGAATGTCGACAGGGCGATCGCCAAGGCCGACCTGGCCAATAACTTCGTGCCGTATTGCATTGTCGCTTCCCCAGTTGGTTTCGGGCGGGGGAACCCTACGGCAAAGTCTTCGACCCAAAATCGAGAAGTTTGCGCGTATCGTGATTTCGATTCAGCCGCCGCCTTCGCCGGCGACGGCGATCACCGTGAGCTTCTCCGGCAGCTCCTCTTTCACGACCTCGATGCTGCGCCGGTCCGGCCAGACGAAGTCGGGCTCGAGCGGCGCCATCAGGCCCATGAAGCGGTCGAGCTGGTACTTGCCCCAGTAGTGCATGGGCAGCACGACCTTCGGGTCGATCGACTTGATGACGTCGGCCATGAACGGCACGCCCATGGTGAAGGAACCGTCGATCGGCACCATCAGCACGTCGATGCGACCGATCTCCTCGAGATGCTCCTTGGTCAGGCGATGATGCAGGTGGCCGAGATGGGCGATGCAGAGGTCGCCGACCGAGAAGATGAAGATCGAGTTGCCGTTGATGCGCGCGGTGCCGGTGCCCCAGTCGCGCGCATTGGTCGGCACGTTCCACACCCGCATGTCCTTGAGGCGCACGTCGTGCTTGGCCTCGGTCTGGCCGGGCTCGCTCGGCCAGCCTTTCAGGATGAAGGTGATGCCGTCCTCCGGCTCGTCGGTGAAATGCGTGCCGTGCGCGTTGTTCATCGTGACGATGTCGGGATGGCGGCCGAAGCCGTTGACGCCGTTGTAGTCGGTGATCGCCCGCACGCCTTCGGGCGTGTCGATCTGGTAGCTGGCGTGGCCGACGAAAGTGATGACCGCGCGGTTGGGCGAGGCCTCGCCATTGCCCGCGGCGAGCCGCACGCCGTCGAGCGAGGCGAGGTGCGTGCCCGGCCCCAGCCGCTCGACCAGGTTCTTAGAGCAGCGCGCCAGCGCCGGACTGGCCAGCAGGGCAACGGCGGCGGCGATCAGGGCGGCAGCGGTGAAGCGAAGCGACATCGGGCGGTCCTCATGCCTGACGATTGGCCGGCTCGATACAGTCGCAAGCATCGTGCCGTGGCGCAAACGATCACAGAATATCGATGATGCCTGTTTCGTCGTAGGCGAGCGCTTCTAAGGCCAGAGCACGCGACCGCAGGATGCTCTCGATCATTTTCGTCGAGCCATTTCCGGACCTGATCCAGGCCACACGCGAGGCACGGCTCCCGAATGTCAGGCGAAGCGCTCGGAAGTCGGCGTCCTTCGTCACGACGATGTAGTCATGATCGCGTGCAAAGGCCGAGATGGTGGCGTCGTCAGCCTGTCCCAAGCCGAGATGGTGGACGTGAGCGGAGTCGGGAAAAAGATCGGCCAGTCGATGCACGAGCGACGGGCTGAGATTTTCGTCGAAGAGCAACTTCACGCAGGCTGGTGAGTTTGGTTGCGCTCGCGCTCACGCTCGGCTGCATAGGCGAGACACGCCAGGATGTCTTCCCGTTCCAGATAAGGAAAGTCGCCAAGGACTTCTTCGATGCTCATATCGGCCGCGAGATATTCGAGCACATCGGCAACGGACATGCGCATGCCCCGCACACAAGGCTTGCCGCCCAGCTTGCCGGGTTCAACGGTAATGCGGGAACGCCAGTCGGACATTGCGAATAAAGATAGGGTGGAAAGGCAGCTTTGACACCTCCTCCCTCGATTGACTCTTCTTACGTCAAGGAATAGAACAAAAAGAGAACATTTGTTATCCCCAACCCTGAAAATCCGATCGAGGGGGCGATGTCCGTCATTTCCCCACAGGCCTTTGCTCCTCCCGCCGCCAACGACCGGGGGGGGCCCGTCCCAGCCACCCTGCGCGAGCAGGTGCGCCGGCTGGAGCGTGCCAACAACGCCCAGCGCGCGGGCCGGACGGCCGCTCCGCTCGGGCTGCCGGAGATCGACCGGCTGCTGCCGGACGGCGGCCTGCCGACCGGCGCCCTGCACGAGATCGAGGCGGGGCCGGCGCCCTCCGGCCGGGTCGCCGCGCATGACGCCGCGGCGCTGGGCTTCACTGCCTTCCTGCTGGGCCGGCTGGGGCCGGGCACGCTCCTGTGGTGCCGCCAGCCGGCGGTCGCCGATGTGCCGCTCCATGCGCCGGGGCTGGTTGCCTGGTTCGATCCAGGGCGATTGCTGATCGCCACGGCGCGACGGGAGGACGATCTCTTCTGGGCCATGGAGGAAGGCCTGCGCACGCCCGGCATCGCCGCGGTCGTGGGCGAAGCCCGCTCGGCCGATCCGACCGCCGGCCGCCGTCTCTCGCTGGCGGCGGAGAAGAGCGGCGTACCGGCCCTGCTGCTGCGCGCCCAGCCGGCACCGCCGCAAAGCGTCTGCGCCACGCGTTGGCGCGTGGCTTCGGCGCCTTCGACCGATCTCGAGCCGCGCTGGCAGGTCGAGCTGCGACGCAACCGTTTTGGCGCGCCGTCGTCCGAGGAGATGCCGTCCTGGCTGCTGGAGTGGAACGATGAAACGCATCATCTCTCTGTGGTTCCCCAAGCTCGCGCAGGATCGACTGGGACGGGCCGGCGAGAAAGGCTGGCAGGATAGGGCTGCCGCCACCGTCGTGTGGCGCGACGGCTGCCCCCGCCTGGCCGCGCTCAATCCGCATGCACGCGCCGGCGGCCTGCGGGTCCACATGCGCCTCGCCGATGCCCGTGCGCTCTTGCCCGATCTGGTCACCAGGGAGTGCGAGCCCGAAGCCGACCGCAGGCTGATCGAGGCGCTGGCCGGCTGGTGCGATCGCTACACGCCCTGGGTGGCGGTCGATCCGCTGGGGGCCGCGCTTGCCGAGGAAGACGCGATGCAGGTCTGCAGTGCCGGCGGCTTCGGAGGCGACGCAGGGCTGCTGCTCGACGTCACGGGCTGCGGCCATCTCTACGGTTCGGGCGACGCGGGAGAGCGCGGCTTGATGGCCGATCTCGTGCAGCGTCTCTCCCGCCACGACTTCACCTGCCGCGCCGCCATCGCCGATACCGCGGGTGCGGCCTGGGCGTTGGCCCGGTACGGCGAGAAGCAGGCCGATCTTCTCTGCCAACCCAACGGCCAGCGCGACGCGATTGCCGCGCTGCCCGTCGACGGGCTGAGGCTCGATCCGCCGATCCTGGAGACGTTCCTCAAGCTGGGGCTGCGTCGCATCGGCGATCTCTACCCGCTGCCGCGCGCGCCCCTGGCGCGCCGTTTCGGGGACCAGCCGCTCACCCGCCTCGACCAGGCGCTGGGCAAGATCGACGAGCCGCTCGAGCCGCGCCGCCGCCCGCCCGCCTTCCGCACGCGCCTGAGCTTTGCCGAACCGATCGGCCGGCCGGAGGACATCGCCGCCGTGACCAGCCGCCTGCTCGCGGCACTCTGCCAGCAGTTCGAGCAGGCAAGTGTCGGTGCCCGCAAGCTCGAGATCGCTCTCTACCGCGTCGACGGCTCGGTCGACCGTACCGCCATCGGCACCAGCCGGCCCAATCGCGACAATCCCAAGCTGATGAAGCTGTTCGCGGAGAAGCTCGGCGAGCTCGATCCGGGATTCGGCGTCGAGCTGATGATCCTGTCCGCCCCCGAGGTCGAGAGCTGGACGGGCGCGCAGGACACGCTGCCCGAGACAGTGCCGATCATGGCCAATCCGCTGGGCGAGGACGGCACGATCGACCTCGCCGACCGGCTGGCACTGCGGCTGGGGGCGGGCAATGTGGTCCGCCTTCTGCCGCGCGACAGTCACATCCCCGAGCGCATGCAGACTGCCGCGCCGATCTCGGCATCCGCGGCGCCGGCCGGCGCCTGGGCACGCCTCGCTGCGATGAAGGGCGCGCGTCCGACACGCCTGCTGCAGCGGCCGGAACCGGTCGAGATCATCGCCGCGTTGCCCGACGATCCGCCGCGCCAGTTCGTCTGGCGCCGCCACGCCCATCGCCTCGTGCGCGTCGAGGGCCCCGAGCGCATCGCCGACGAATGGTGGCGGCCGCGCCCCGGCGGCAAGGTCATGCCCGCCACCATCGTCCCGCCGGTGCGCGACTACTACCGCGTCGAGGACGACGACGGCGGCCGCTTCTGGCTGTTCCGCGACGGCCCGCTGAACGGCGCCCGCTGGTACCTGCACGGCTTTTGCGCATGACTGCGGAATCGCGCCGGAGGAAGACATGGCAACCATCACCATCCACGCCTCGAGATACGTGCCAGGAACCATCGCCACCCTGGCGACGAATTTTTTCGTTCGAATGAGTTCCGCTGGGGGCACGCCACTGGAGTGGCGCGCCCCCAGCAAAAGACCTCTTGGAATCAAAAACTCACACGCTCTCTGAACGGCGCGGAAGAGCTTGTTCTCGAAGCGCAAACCCTGATCGACGATTGAGCCCATGCCGTACGCCGAGCTTCAGGTCACGACCAACTACAGCTTCCTGCGTGGCGGCTCGCATCCGGGCGAGCTGGTCTACCAGGCGGCGAACCTCGGCCATTACGCGATCGGCATCGCCGACCGCAACACCCTGGCCGGCGTCGTGCGCGCCTACTCGGCGATCAGGGACTATTACGAGCCCAACGACGAAGGCGCGCCTGCCGTGCCGAAGGAAAAGTGGATCAAGCTGCTGGTCGGCGCCCGGATCGAGACCCTCGACGGCTATTCCCTGCTCGCCTATCCGATGAATGTCGAAGGCTACAAACGGCTGTCGCGCCTGCTGAGCCAAGGCAATCACGAGGCTGCAAAAGGCGAGTGCGACCTGACCTTCGCCGATCTCGCCCAGCATGCCGAGGACATCCTCGCCATCGTCCTGCCGCCGCGGAAGATCGAGGATCCCGCTTTCCACGACAGGCTGCTCCGTCTCGCCGACCTTTACGGCGATCGCTGCTACCTCGCCGCCACCATGCTGTTCCGCGGCAACGATGCCGCGCGGCTGGCCTATCTCGACACTCTCGCGACACGGATGAAGGTCCGGTTGGTTGCGACCAACGACGCGCACTACCACGTGCCCGAGCGCCGGGCGCTGCACGACGTCGTCACCGCCATCCGCCTCGGACGCACCGTCGAGGAGCTGGGCTTCCAACGCTTCGCCTCGGCCGAGCGTCATCTCAAGCCGCCGGAAGAGATGGAGCGGCTGTTCCGCAAGCATACCCATGCGATCGAGCGAATCCGCGAGATCGTCGATCGTTGCCAGTTCAGCCTCGACCAGCTTCGCTACCAGTATCCGATCGAATACGAAGGCGGCGAGACGCCGATGCAGAAGCTCGAACGGCTCACCTGGAAGGGGGCCACCTTCCGCTATCCCGAGGGAATTCCCGAAAAGGTCGTCAGGAATCTCCGCAGTGAATTCAGCCTCATCGATCACAAGCAGATCGCGCCCTACTTCCTGACCGTGCACGAGATCGTCACGAAAGCGCGCGAGATGGGCATCCTGTGCCAGGGTCGCGGCTCGGCGGCGAATTCCACCGTCTGCTACTGCCTGCGCATCACCGAGGTCGATCCCGACAAGAACGAGGTCCTGTTCGAGCGCTTCCTGTCCAACGAGCGCGACGAGCCCCCCGACATCGATGTCGATTTCGAGCACGAGCGACGGGAAGAGATCATCCAGTGGATCTACGACACGAAGGGGCGCACCCGCGCCGCGCTCGCCGCGACCGTGATCGCCTACCGCAGCCGCAGCGCGATCCGGGACGTCGGCAAGGCACTTGGCCTCTCGCCCGACACGTTGGGCGTCATGGCCAACACGATCTGGGGCTCGGGCGGAAGCGGCGTGAACGTCAGGCATGTCGCGGAAGCCGGCCTCGATCCTCGAGACCCCAGGCTGGCCCTGGCGCTCGAGCTGTCGGCGACTCTCTGCGGCTTTCCACGACATCTTTCGCAGCATGTCGGCGGCTTCGTGCTCACCGAAGGACGGCTCGACGAGCTGGTGCCGATCCAGAATGCCGCCATGGAGAATCGCACCGTCATCGAATGGGACAAGGACGATCTCGATGCCCTGAAGATCTACAAGGTGGACGTGCTTGCACTCGGCATGCTGACCGCGCTGCGCAAGAGCTTTGCCCTGATCGAGCAGCACTACGGCGAGAACCATGGGCTCGGCATGCCGACCGAAGATCCCGAGGTTTACGAAATGCTGTGCCGGGCCGATTCCGTCGGCGTGTTCCAGGTCGAGAGCCGGGCGCAGATGTCGATGCTGCCGCGCCTCAAGCCGCGCCAGTATTACGATCTCGTCGTCGAGGTGGCGATCGTCCGGCCGGGGCCCATCCAGGGCGGCATGGTGCATCCCTATCTCAGGAACCGCGACATCCCGGAAGACGAGGTCTTCTATCCCAGCGACAAGATGAAGAACATCCTGAAGCGCACGCGCGGCGTGCCGCTGTTCCAGGAACAGGCAATGCAGATCGCGATCGATTGCGCCGATTTCAGGCCGGCCAAGGCCGACAAGCTGCGTCGGGCCATGGCCACCTTCCGGCGCTCGGGGACGATCCACAAGCTCAAGACCGATTTCATCGAAGGAATGGTCAAGAACAAGTACGAGCGCGAGTTCGCCGAACGCTGCTTCAAGCAGATCGAGGGCTTCGGCGAGTACGGCTTTCCCGAGAGCCACGCCGCGAGCTTCGCGATCCTGGTCTACGTCTCGTCCTGGGTGAAGTGGCACCATCCCGAGGTCTTCTGTGCCGCCCTGCTCAACTCCCAGCCGATGGGTTTCTACGCACCGGCCCAGCTCGTACGCGATGCGCGTGAGCACGAGGTCGAGGTCCGGCCGCCCGACGTGAATGCCAGCGATTGGGACTGCACGCTGGAGAAGACCGCTGTCCGCCGCTGCGCCCTGCGTCTCGGCTTCCGGCAGGTGACCGGCCTGCGGGAAGCCGACATGAAGCGCATGGTCGAGCGGCGCACCACGCCCTACCGCGATCCTGCCGACCTGTGGCGGCGCGGCGGATTGGACAAGCGGCAGATCCTGGCATTGGCACGCGCCGACGCCTTCGCCTCGATGGGACTGACGCGGCGCGACGTTCTGTGGGCGGTGCGCGCTTTCTCCGAAGCGTCTCTGCCCCTGTTCGACTCCCGGCCGGCGCTGCGCGATCGCGAGCCGGCGGTCAGCCTGCCGAAGCTCACCATGGGCGAGCAGGTGGTCGACGACTATTCGACGATCTCGATGTCGCTGCGGGCCCATCCGCTGCAGTTGCTCCGGCCGATGCTGTCGGAGCGCCGCATGGCCCACTCCGAACGGCTGCGGGATGCGCGCAACGGCGATCGCTTCGCCCTGGCCGGCCTCGTGCTGGTGCGACAGCGTCCCGGCACCGCCTCGGGCGTGGTGTTCGTCACGCTGGAAGACGAATTCGGCATCGCCAACCTCGTGGTCTGGCCCAAGGTATTCGAGGCGCACCGCCGCATCGTCATGGGCGCGCGCCTGCTCGCCGCCAGCGGCACCGTGCAGCGTGAAGGGCTCGTGATCCATCTCGTCGCCGACCGCCTGTGGGACTGGTCGTCCGATCTCGACCGCATCGCCGATCTCGACGGCCGTTTCGAGTTGCGCACCGGTCGCGGCGACCAGGCCCATTCCTCGACGCCCGATCCGCGCGAGGAGCCCAAGCCGCGTCCCGTCCCACCCAAGCCATCCGCGACGAAGCCGCCCTACGACCGCGGCCGCATCATCTTCGACCGGCCGCAGATCAGGATCGCCTCGCGCGACTTCCATTGATCCACATCAACGCGACCCACCCTCCGCCACGACACCCTGCCGCCGTCGAAGTGGAGGACGATATGCCAGCCAACGAATTCTATTACCTGATGCTCGTGCTCGCCTGCTTCGCCGCCTTCACGGTGAGCGTAAGCCTGTCGATGGTCCGGTACCGGGCGTGGGTCCGCAAGACGGGGCAGCGCATTCAGAGCGCCGAATAGACCGCCCGCTCGAAATCCTCGAACGCCGCCACCGCCTTCGGGTCGTAGAACGGCAGGAGCTGCGTGGTCCACACGCCAGTGACCTTCCTCGCCGGATCGATCCAGTAGTAGGAGTTCGCCAGCCCGCCCCAGGCGAGGCTGCCGGCGGCGCGTCGGCCGGGGAATGCCGTCGGGTTGATCATGAAGGAGAGGCCCCATTCCATGCCATCGACGAAATCGAGGTCGGTGCTCATGACGGGGAGCTGGCTCCTGAGCGGCCGGCAGAGGACGCCCTCGTCCATCGCGTTCCGTGCCATCAGCGCGACCGTCTCCGGTCTCAGGATCGGTTCGCCGCCTCTCAGCAGCGCCTGCGTGAACTCGAGATAGTCGATCACCGTCGAATAGAGCCCGCCGCCGCCCATGTGGAACTCCGGCGATTGCGGGACCTCATGGTCGACGACCGCGATGCCGTTCGCGCCGCGCGCGTGCATGCGCGCCTTGCGCGGTCGCTGCGCCGGCCCGATCGCGAAGCCGGTATCCGCCATACCCAGCGGCATGAAGATGTTCTCCGTCATGTAGCGATCGAGCCGCTGGCCGCTCGCCGCCTCGACCATCTTGCCCGCCCAGTCGATCGAGATGCCGTACTCCCAGCGCTCGCCCGGATCGGCGAGCAGCGGCGTGCCGAGCGCCGCATTCCGGCACGACCCGATCGGCGGGATTCCCGTCGCGTGGCGGTACTTCATCAGGTCGGCATTCCACGTGTCGTAGCCCAGCCCCGAGGTATGCGTCAGCAGATGGCGCAGCGTGATCGGCCGCTTTGGCCTGCGCATGATCGCCTGGCCCGCCGCATCGAAGCCCTCGAGCACTTCCTTTGTCCCGAGCTCCGGCACGATGTCCGACGCCGGACCGTCGAGGCTGAGCTTGCCGCGCTCGACCAGCTGCAGGGCCGCCACGCCCGTCACCGCCTTGGTCATCGAGGCGATCCAGACCACGCTGTCGGGCCGCAACACACCCGCCCCACCCGCGAAGATCACGCCCTTGTCCGTCGCCGCCGCGGCGGCGACGCCCGGCAGCGCGCCCGACTCGACGGCATCCTTCAATGTCTTCGCAATATCCATAGGTTCCTCGCTTGATATCGTCATGCCCGCTGGGAGCGCGGCTCTCCAGAGCCGCTCATGGGCCACGGCAAGCCGAAGGAAGAGCGGCTCTGGAGAGCCGCGCTCCCAGCAGAACTCATCCGACGACGCGGATGGCGCGTTCCACGCTATGCCAGCCGTGTCGCCTCATCGATCAGCTCCTGCGCGGCGATGTCGAGCAGCTCGTCCTCGGCAGTGCCGTCGAGCACGCGCTCCTTGCCGATCTCGAGCAGCACCGGCACCGCCAGCGGCGAGATGCGGTCGAGCCGGCGGTATTCGATGCAGCCCTTCGCGCGGCGCAGCAGATCGCCGAGCCGGCGGAGGTCGGCGAGCTGGTGCGCGGCATCCTGGCGCGTGGCGCGCAGCAGGATGTGGTCGGGCTCGTGCCGGCGCAGCGCGTCGTAGATCAGGTCGGAGCTGAACGTCACCTGCCGGCGCGATTTCTCCTCGCCGGGGAAGCGCCGTTCGATCAGCCCGGCGATCACCGCGACGTTGCGGAAGGAGCGCCGCAGCATGGTCGATTCGTCCATCCACGCCTCGAGGTCGTCGCCCAGCATGTCCTCGTCGAACAGAACGTCGAGCTGCGCCGGGCTCGGCGGCCGCAGGCCCCAGATGCCGAGCACGTAGTCGGTCGCCACGAAGCCCAGCGGCTTCAGCCCCATGCGCTCCATGCGCCGCGTCAGCAGCATGCCGAGCGTCTGGTGTGCGTTGCGCCCCTCGAAGCAGTAGGCGACGATGAACTGCCGGCTGCCGCGCGGGAAGCCTTCGACGAGCAGCCTGTCCTTGCGCGGCAGGCCCGAACGCCAGCGCTGGATGTCGAGCCACTGGCGCACCTCGGCCGGCAGCTTGGGATGCTTCGACGGATCCTGCAGGATGCCGCGCACGCGCTCGGCCAGGAAGGTCGAGAGCGGCAGCCGGCCGCCGCCATAGGCCGGCACCTTGGGATCGCCGGTCGTCGCCAGCGAGCATTGCGCGACCAGCTCCTTCACGCCCTCGAAGCGCAGCAGGCGGCCGGCGAAGACGAACGTGTCGCCGGGCACCAGCCCCTGGACGAACGACTCTTCGACCTCGCCCAGCATCGGCCCGCGACGCAGCTTCACCTTGATCAGCGGCAGCTCGACGATGGTGCCGACATTCATGCGGTACTGCCGCGCGACCATCGGCGAGGACAGCATCCACCGCCCGTTCGGCAGCTCCTTGAGCCGATGCCATTTCTCGTAGGCGGCGAGCGCGTAGCCGCCGGTCGCCACGAAATCGAACGTGTCGTCGAAATCCTTGCGCGGCAGGTCGCGATAGGGCTGGGCGCGCCGCACCTCGTGGAAGAAGGCCTCGCGATCGATCGGCTGGGCGCAAGCGGTGCCGACGATGTGCTGCGCCAGCACGTCGAGGCAGGCCGGCCGCGGCGGATCGCCGTCGAGCTCGCGCGCCTCGATGGCCTCCAGCGCAGCCAGCGATTCGAGCACCTCGAAGCGATTGGCCGGCGCGATCATGGCGCGGCTCGGCTCGTCGAGCCGGTGGTTGGCGCGGCCGATGCGCTGCATCAGGCGGCTCACGCCCTTGGGCGCGCCCATCTGGATCACGAGGTCGACATCGCCCCAGTCGATACCGAGATCGAGCGACGACGTGGCCACCACCGCGCGCAGCCGGCCCGCCGCCATCGCCGCCTCGACCCGGCGGCGCTGCTCGACGGCGAGCGAGCCGTGATGCAGGCCGATCGCCAGGTTGTCGTCGTTGATGCGCCACAGCCCGTCGAACACCAGCTCGGCCTGCGCCCGCGTGTTCACGAACACGATCGAGGTCTTGTGCTGGCGGATGATGTTGTAGACCTCCGGCACCGCATGCTGGCCCATATGGCCGCCCCACGGCAGCCGCTCGTGGGCATCGACGATGGTCACGCTAGGCGGCGCGCCGGGCTCGCCCTGGACGATCTCGACGGTCTCCCCGTCGCGCAGGCGCAGGAAATCGGCGAGCGCCGGCGGATCGGCGACCGTGGCCGAGAGCCCCACGAAGCGCGCCGCCGGCGACACCGCCGCCAGCCGCGCCAGGCAGAGCGCCAGGTGATGGCCGCGCTTGGACGTGGCGAAGGAATGCAGCTCGTCGACGATCACGCAGCGCAGGCTGGCGAAGAACTTCTCCGCGTCGGGATAGGACAGCAGCAGGGCGAGTGACTCCGGCGTGGTCATCAGCAGGTCGGGCGGCCGCTCGCGCTGGCGCAACCGGCGGCTCTGCGGCGTGTCGCCGGTCCGGCTCTCCGCCCGCACCGGCAGCCGCATCTCCGCGATCGGCGCGTCGAGGTTGCGCCTTATGTCGGTCGCCAGCGCCTTCAGCGGCGAGATGTAGAGCGTGTGCAGCTCGCCCTTGCCTTTGGCATGGGTGAGGTCGTTGCCCGCGCGCCGCCGCTCGGTCAGCTCGATCAACGACGGCAGGAAGCCCGCTAGCGTCTTGCCGCCGCCGGTCGGCGCGATCAACAGCGCGCTCCTGCCCTGCCGCGCCAGCGCGACGAGCGCGAGCTGATGCCGCCGGGGCGTCCAGCCGCGACTTTCGAACCAGCGTGCAAACAGATCGGGAAGCCCCGTGTCGGGGCTGATGCTGTTGGGCATCCGGACGGTCTAGACCAGATCGTCGAGATCGACCTTTAGCGACTCGGCGATCTTCTTCAGGGCCGAGAGGCTGCCTGCCTTCTTGCCGCCCTCGATTTCGGAGATGTAGGGCGCGCTCAGTCCCGTCGCAGCGGCGAGATCGCGGGCCGACAGGCCGCGATGCGTTCGCCAGACGCGAATCCTGTTCTCGCCACCGAGGATGCGCTTCACGATCCCAGCCGGGATAAGCTCGTCACGGCCCGCGGCAATATCAGCCGCGACCTTCCGGGTCCTCGCGATGGCAGCCTGGTCGACGAGCTTTTCGTCGTTCGAGGGGGTAGTGGCCCACATTTGTATCGCCTCGCTATCCGCTATTCGCTTTCTTTCGTATCGACTGGAGGACCGACAGACCATCCGCGACCAAATAAAACCATTCCTTGTCGAGCAGATGAACCCGGAAGCTCCATATCCGTTGGGTACAATGGCTCCCGTTCGATGACTGACACCCTGAACCCTCGCTCGTGGCTCTATCCGACGCCGCGCGGGCTCTATTGTGAGCCCGGCGGCTTCTATGTCGACCCGGCCGTCGCAGTGGACCGGGCGGTGATCACCCATGGCCATGGCGACCATGCCCGGCCCGGCCATCGCAACGCGCTGGCCACGCCGGAAACGCTGGCGATCATGCGCGCGCGCTTCCAGGGCATGCCCGATACCACCCAGCAGCCGCTGAAATACGGCGAAAGCGTGAAGGCGGGCGATGTCGACGTGAGCCTGGTGCCGGCGGGCCATATCCTCGGCTCGGCACAGGCGGTGCTGGAATACCGGGGCCAGCGGATCGTCGTGTCGGGCGACTACAAGCGCCGGCCGGACGCGACCTGCCCGCCCTTCGAGCCGGTGCCGTGCGACGTCTTCATCACCGAGGCGACCTTCGCCCTGCCGGTGTTCCATCATCCCTGCGATGCGAGCGAGATCGGCCAGCTGCTGCGCTCGCTCGAGACCTTTCCCGAGCGTACTCATCTGGTGGGCGTCTACGCGCTGGGAAAGTGCCAGCGCGTGATCAAGCTGCTGCGCGCGGCGGGCTACGACAAGCGCATCTGGATCCACGGCGCGCTCGCCTCGCTGTGCAAGCTCTACCAGGAGCATGGCGTCGATCTCGGCGACATCGCGCTGGCGTCCGACGCGATCCTCGAGACCTTCAAGGGCGCCATCGTGCTCTGCCCGCCCTCGGCGATCGCCGACCGCTGGTCGCGCCGCTTCTTCGATCCCATTCCGTCGATGGCGTCGGGTTGGATGGGCGTGCGCGCCCGGGCCCGCCAGCGCGGCGCCGAGCTGCCGCTGATCATCTCCGACCATGCCGACTGGAGCGAGCTGACGCAGACGCTGACGGATGTCGGCGCGCCGAGGGTCTGGGTGACGCACGGCCGCGAGGAAGCGCTCGTCGCGCATGCCCGCTCGATCGGCATCGAAGCCGAAGCCCTCCACCTCGCCGGCCGCGAGGAAGAGGACGAGACGTGAGCGCGCCGTTCCTTCTCGGACTCATACTCCTCTCCCCCGCCAGGGGGAGAGGCGGGGAGAGGGGGTGGCGCACATCACCTGCAACCCCCTCTCCTAACCTCTCCCCCTGGCGGGGGAGAGGAATCAGAGAAGCGGGCGTGTGAATGCAGGCCTTCGCCGCCCTGCTCGACTCGCTCTCGTTCCAGCCGGCACGCAATGCCAAGCTGCGGCTGATCGAGACCTACCTGCGCCAGGCGCCCGATCCCGACCGCGGCTGGGCGCTGGCGGCGCTGACCGGCGGGCTCGACTTCCCGGCCGCCAAGCCTGCCCTGCTGCGCTCTTTCGGCGAGGAGAAGATCGGCGCGGAACTGTTCCATCTCTCCTACGACTATGTCGGCGATCTTGCCGAGACCCTCGCGCTGGTCTGGGAGACGAGGCCCGACGCCGGACCGCCGCCCAGCCTGAGCGAGGTCGTCGAGACGCTGCAGCGCGCGACGAAGATGCAGACGCCGGCGATCCTGCGGCGCTGGCTCGACACGCTCGATTCGACCGGCCGCTGGGCGCTGCTCAAGCTGCTGACCGGCGCGCTTCGGGTCGGCGTGTCGGCGCGCTTGGCCAAGCAGGCGGCGGCCAATATCGGCGACCAGCCGGTCGGCGAGGTCGAGGAGGTCTGGCACGGGCTTTCCCCACCCTATCGCCCGCTGTTCGACTGGCTGCTGAACGGGGGGCCGAAGCCCAGCAGCAACATGGGCGGCGCCTTCCTGCCGCCGATGCTGGCCAACGCCATCGAGCGTGCCGAGCTCGATGCGCTCGACCCGGCGCACTTCCGGGCCGAATGGAAGTGGGACGGCATTCGCGTTCAGGTCGCCGCCTCGGGTGGCGTGAAGCGGCTCTACAGCCGCGCCGGCGAGGACATCTCGAAGGCCTTCCCCGATGTCGTCGACGCGATCGACTTCGAGGGCGTGTTCGACGGCGAGCTGCTGGTGCGGCGTGAGGACGCCGTGGCGCCGTTCAACGACCTGCAGCAGCGGCTCAACCGCAAGGCCGTGACGCCGAAGATGCTGAAGGAGCATCCCGCGCATGTCCGCCTCTACGACGCGCTGTGGCTGGAGGGCGAGGACCTGCGCGCGCTGTCGTTCGACGAGCGCCGCGCGCGGCTGGAAGCATGGATGGCCCGCACGCCGCGCCCGCGCTTCGATCTCTCGCCCCTCGTGCCGTTCACCGACTGGGTGCATCTCGCGCGGCTGCGCGAGGAGATGCGCAGCGACGGCATCGAAGGACTGATGCTGAAGCGCGCCGACTCCACCTATCTCGCTGGCCGTCCGAAGGGCCCGTGGTTCAAGTGGAAGCGCGATCCGATGCTGGCCGACTGCGTGCTGATGTATGCCCAGCGCGGCCACGGAAAGCGCAGCTCTTTCTATTCCGACTTCACCTTCGGTTGCTGGCGCCAGACCGCCGATGGCAAGCGGGAGCTCGCACCCGTCGGGAAGGCCTATTTCGGCTTCACCGACGAGGAGCTGCGCTGGCTCGACAAGTGGGTGCGCGATCGCACGACCAACCGCTTCGGGCCAGTGCGCGAGGTCGAGCCCAAGCTGGTGCTGGAGATCGCCTTCGACGGCATCGCCCGCTCGACGCGTCACAAATCGGGCGTCGCCATGCGCTTTCCGCGCATCAATCGCATACGCACTGACAAGCCGGCGGACGAGGCCGACACCGTCGACAATCTGCTGCGCTTCGTGCCATGACCGCGAGGCGATGGCCGAGCTTCCGGCCGGCGCCATGCCGGCACAGACCCATACCCAGTCGATCGACGAACGCACCGCTCGTGGTCGTGCCCTGCGCGTCCAGCAGCCGCGCGAGCAGCAGGCGATCTTCGCGCCTTCGACCAACCGGCGCGACCCCGTCGAGATCCTGATCGAGCAGGGCGAAGCGCGGCTGCCGACCCTTCTGCCGCTGCGCTACACGCGCATGAAGGCCTCTCCCTTCGCCTTCTTCCGCGGCGGCGCGGCGGTGATGGCCGCGGATCTCGCCGGCACGCCCACCACCGGCCTGAGGGTACAGGCCTGCGGCGACTGCCATCTGCTCAACTTCGGCGGATTCGCCACGCCGGAGCGGCGGCTGGCGTTCGACATCAACGATTTCGATGAGACCGCGGTCGCACCGTGGGAATGGGACCTCAAGCGCCTGGCTACGAGCTTCGTCCTGGCCACGCTCGACATTCTCGACAGGCAGGCGCGCATCGACCTCGCCCAGAGCGTGGCGCGCAGCTACCGCGAGACGATGGCCCGGCTCGCCGGCCTGCCTTTGCTCGAAGCCTGGTACGGCGCCGTGCTGCTCGACAACGAGGCCAAGGCGCAGGAGATCGGCATCGGCGCGGCGGCCCTGCGCAAGGCGGTCGGCTTCCTGACCCATCCTGCCATTGCGCCGCTGCACCATGACGGCGGCACCCAGCCACGCATCGAGGACGCGCCGCCGCTCGTCTTCCACGAGACCGGGCCCGAGGCACCCGCCTTCCGGGCTGCCGTCGAAGCGATGTATGCGGACTACCTGAACTCGCTTTATCTGGCGCCCAGCGTCCTGCTCGAACGGTTCCATCTGGCCGACGTGGCGTACAAGGTCGTCGGGATCGGCTCGGTCGGCACGCTGTGCGGCGTGATGCTGCTGATGTCGGGTAACGGCGAGGCACTCTATCTGCAGTTCAAGGAAGCGACCCGTTCGGTGCTGGAGGTCCATGCCGGCGCCTCGCCCTTCAGCCATCACGGCCAACGGGTAGTGCGCGGCCAGCGCCTGCTGCAGGCCGCGAGCGACATCCTGCTGGGCTACGGCAACGGCCCGACCGGCCGGCACATCTATGTCCGGCAGCTCCGCGACGCCAAGGTCAAGCCGCAGCTCGAGACGATGACGCCCAAGCACTTCCGCCGCTACGCCGAGACCTGCGGCGAGGTGTTGGCTCGAGCCCATGCCCGCACTGCCGACGCGGTCATTCTGTCGGCCTACATGGGCAAGAGCACCACCCTGGACGAGGCCATCGGTGTCTTTGCCCATGCCTATGCCAAGCAGACCGAGTCGGACCATGCGGCCCTCCAGCAGGCAATAAAGTCGGGCCGCCTGCCCGACGCGGCGCAGGATTCCTGAGATCGGCGCGCTGGGAGCGCGGCTCTGGAGAGCTGGGCTCCCGGCAGCATGCCTCACCCTTTTCATGCGGCCTTTGCGGCCCTTGCAGCTTGCCTGCGGCGTCCCCATTATCCGCCGGACATGATTGATCCCTTCGGCCGCCACATCAGCTACCTGCGGGTCTCCGTCACCGACCGCTGCGACTTCCGCTGCGTCTATTGCATGGCGGAGGACATGACCTTCCTGCCGAAGGCGGAGGTATTGTCGCTCGAGGAGCTGGAGCGCCTCTGCAGCGCCTTCGTGCGCCGCGGCGTCAAGAAGCTGCGCCTGACCGGCGGCGAGCCGCTGGTGCGCAAGAACGTCATGTCGCTGTTCCGCGGGCTGGGCCGGCATCTCGACAGCGGCGCGCTCGACGAGCTGACGCTCACGACCAACGGCAGCCAGCTTGCGAAGTATGCGCGCGAGCTGGCCGACATCGGCGTGAAACGCGTGAACGTATCGATGGACACGCTCGACCGGGATACGTTCCGCCAGCTCACGCGCTGGGGCGATCTCGACCAGGTGATGCGCGGCCTCGACGCCGCGCAGAACGCCGGGCTGCAGATCAAGATCAATGCCGTCGCCCTGCGCGGCGTGAACGACCACGAATTCGGCGACATGATCCGCTGGAGCCACGGCCGCGGCATGGATCTCGTGCTGATCGAGGTCATGCCGATGGGCGAGATCGGAGACCTTGCACGGCTGGAACAGTACCTGCCGCTGTCGGTCGCGCGCGCCGAGATCGCGCGCAGCTTCACGCTGACCGAGAGCGACTACAGGACCGGCGGCCCGGCGCGCTATTTCCGCGTCGAAGAGACCGGCGGACGGCTCGGCTTCATCACGCCGCTGACCCATAATTTCTGCGAGAGCTGCAACCGCGTACGGCTGACCTGCACCGGCACGCTCTACATGTGCCTCGGCCAGGAAGACGCCGCCGACCTCCGCGCACCGCTGCGCGCGTCAGAAAGCGACGAGGTCCTCGACCGGGCGATCACCGAAGCGATCGCGCGCAAGCCCAAGGGTCATGACTTCATCATCGACCGCCGCCACAGCGCGCCCGCCGTGCCCCGCCACATGAGCGTGACCGGCGGCTGACGTTCACCGTGCTTGCCGGCAGCAGCCGTCAGGCGAAGACGTCGGCGACATAGCGTCCCCGTTCGCGCTCCATCGTGTCCGCCCAGGCCTCGGCGGCGGCCTCTCCTGCACCGGACGCCTCGCGATAGATGCCGATCAATGTCTCACGGACGGCGGGCGCCATGTACCGCCCATCGCCGCACACGAAGACGACGCCGCTCTGGCGAAAGAGGCCCTCGACCTTCCCCCGCTCCGCCCAGACCTTGTGCTGGACGAACTGGATGTCGCCGTCCGGGTGGTCGGAGAAAACAGGAAACACCTCGACCACGCCCGCGCTCTCCCACGCCGCGAGCTCGTCGCGATAGAGATAGTCGACCTCGGCGTTGTTGGTGCCGAAGAACAGCAGCGCCGGCCCGACCGCCTGCCCGCTCGCCTTCTGGACGGCACGTTCCTGGAGAAAGCCGCGAAACGGCGCGATGCCGGAACCGGCGCAGATCATGACGATCGGGACGGCAGGGTCCGCCGGCGGGTGGAAGCGGGCGTTCGAGGGGCGCACGGCGATCGAGACCCGGTCGCCGGCGCCGAGCCCGGCGATGTAGGACGATGCGACGCCCTGGTAGCGGCCCAGCCCCGAGAGCGCCGGCGCATCGACGACGGCCACGGTCAGCGTGACGTGATCGTCCTTCCACAACGGGGAAGACGAGATCGAATATTGCCGCGCCTTCATCGGCGGCAGCATGTCGAGATACGCCGCGAAGTCGAGCGGGCAGGACTGGAAGCGATCGAGCAGGTCGATCACGCTCAGCCGCCGCTCGAGCACCCGGTTCGCGTAAGCGTCGCCTGCCAGCCCGTCGAGTTCGGACTTCTCGGGCGGGCAGCGCGTGGCCGCCGCAAGCCTCGCGACCTGCGCGCGCGTCGCCGGCTGGGACAGCTCGACGTAGTTGGCGATGAGATCGCCGCAGCTGATCGGATGACCCACCGGCAGGCCCGTCGATCCGGAAGCGTCGTCGATCTCGATCATCGTGTCGCGCGTGAGCCCGAAGCGGCGCAGCACCCGGTCCACCATGCCGTCGGGATTGCGCGGCAGGATCGCAAGATAGTCGCCCGCCGCATAGGTCATGCCCTCGGGCAACCGGAGCTCGACATGCCGCTTGGATCGCGCGCCCGGCGCGGCCATGTCGACCAGCTCGCGGTTCTCGCTCACCACGCCCTGCTGCAGGTCACCGAGCCGCAAGGCGGTCTCCCGGGCGGCCTTGACGAAGTGAAGCGCGAGCCCGCGATTGGGCTCGACGGCCGTCGCCTCCTTGCCGAAGGCTTCGGCCAGGGCGGGCCACAGCTTGCCGTACCATTCGTCGAAGGCGCCGAAGAAGTCGCCTCCGGAGTCGCCCTCGCCACGGGCCAGGACGCGCCGGGCGCCGGCCTTGTCGAGCGCCGCGTCGACCCGCTTGGGGATTGCCTGATAGGTCCGCGCCCACTGACGATTGCCGCAGCCGAAAACGGCGAACCGCACGTCCGACAGGGCATCGCGCGCAAGAGCCTCGACCGCCGGCACGAACTGACGGGCATTGTCGGGCGGCTGTCCTTCGTAGGATGCCGTGACCGCGACGAGCGCACCCGCCTGCGGCAGGTCTCCCGCAACCTCGTCCATCGAGGCGATGCGGGCCCTGAAGCCGTTCGCCGCGGCATCGCCGGCAATGCGGCTGGCAAAAGCCTGCGAGGAGCCGGAGTTGCTGCCGTACACGATCAGCAGGTCCGTCGCGCTCTCGCCGTCGCGGATCGTCGGGGGCGCCGCCGCCTTGAGCGGCTTGGGCGCGACCGCGGCCGAAGTGCCACGCACCAACGTCCGCGCCGAACGTCGCGCGCGCGCCCTGATCTTCAGGTTCTCGGGCTTGATGGTCAGCGTCTCGTGGATCTTGAGCTGGTAGGACGGATCGTCGAGCACGATATCGAACCGCTGCAGCATCATCGACAGCACGAGCTGCGCCTCCTGCATGGCAAACGGCCGTCCGATACAGGCCCGCTTGCCGGTGCCGAAGGGCTTCCAGGCATTGGGCGGCAGCGTCTCGGCATTCTCCGGCGCGAAGCGCTCCGGGCGAAAGGCCTCGACATCGTCGCCCCATGCTTTCGGATCGCGGTGGAGCATGGGCTCGAGGATCATCACCGTGTCCGCCGTGGTCAGCGGGTACTTGCCCGCGAGCACGGTATCTTCGAGCGGCTTGACGGCGAAGATGGCGGCCGTCGGCCAGATCCGCAGGCTCTCCATCAGGATCTGCTCGATATAGCGAAGCTGTGCCAGATGCTCGAGGCGGGGAACCTCATCGCCGAGAACCTCGTCGACGATCGCCCGCGCCTTCTGCATCACCTCGGGATTCTTGAGAAGAAGGAAGGTCGCGAAGGACAGCAGGCCGCTGGTCGTCTCGTGGCCCGCGATCAGGAACGTCACCATCTGGAAGGCGATGTTCTCTTCCGAGAGCTTCTCTCCCGTCTCGGGGTCGACGCCCTTCAGCATCCGGGCCAGCAGATCGTCGTATTCATCCGCCTTCGGATCGGCCTTGCGCTCGGCCACGAGCTCCTGCGCCACGGAGCGGAGCAAGTCGATATCGGCCCTGTATTGCCGGGCCGTCGGCAGCATCAGATCCGAGACGATCTTCGGACGCCGACCGCGCTGACCCGCTTCGCCGAGGGCGCCGACCATGGCACCCACGAAGGGATGCATCTCGTTCTGGTAGAAGCTGTTGAATCGATAGTTGAAGGCGCACAGCGCGATCGTGTCCAGCGTCAGCCGCGTCATGTTGTCGGCGACGTCGATTACCGCGTCCGGCCCGAAACGCTCCCAGCGCACGAACATCTGCTCCGCGATATCCAGCATGCCGTCGAACATGGAACGCACGCCGATCGGCCCGAATGCGGGCATCAGGATGCGGTGGGCCTTGCCCCAGTTGGGTTCGTCGCTATAGGCCGTGAACAGACCGTCGCCGGCAAAGGCACGGATCTGCTTGAGCGCGACATGCAGGCGCTTGTCGAACCTCGTCTCGTCGCACAGCTCGTTCACCAGCTCCTGCGAGCTCGCCACGTAAGCATCGCGATCGAGGATGCGCAGCTTGAAGAACGGACCATAGGTGCGCGCCAGCCCCATCAGGCTCTGGACAGGATTCCTGGCATCGAGATCGGCGAGATTGCCGATGATCGGCTTGAGCGGCGGCTGCGGGATTCGGGGAGAGGCTGCCATGGTCGTCACTCCGGGTGGCAAGAAACCGTCTGGTTTCCACGATGGAAACCGTATAGTTTCCATTCTCGGAGAATGCAAGAGTGCCGAGAGACCTTACAGCAGGGCGTCAGTCAAATGCAGGAGCAGCACGACGCGAGAGCGCGCCTGATCGCAGCGGCGACCGAGGAGTTCCTGGACCATGGCTTCGCGGAGGCCAACGTCGGCAGGATCGCCACCGCCGCAGGCATATCGAAAAAGACGATCTACAAGCACATCGTCTCCAAGGAAGCGCTCTTCCGCGCCGTGCTGGAATCGCGGCTCCGCCTCCCTGCCCTGGCCATCGAAATGGGGCGGGAGACCCCTGCGCCGCGTCCCGCGCTGTCTGCCTATCTCCGGGCCTTCGCGGACCTGGCCTTCTCCCGCGAAGGCGTCCAGTCCTACAGGCTGATGCTGAGCGAAGGCGTCCGCTTTCCCGAGACGGCGCGCCTCTACATGAACGCCGTCCATTCGCTCGGCGTGGGAAGGCTGGCGGAGGAGCTATCGTCCCAGGCCAAGGCAGGACGCCTGCGCATCGTCGATGCACACAAGGCCGCCTCCATGCTGATGGCGATGGTCTTTGCCGATCCCATGCGGAACGCCGCCATCGGTATCGCATCGCCACCGGCGAAGGCCGAGATCGACGCGCTCATCGACATGGCCATCGACATCTTCCTGAAAGGCACACAAACCGGTCGTCGTTGACCGCCGGCTACTCCTTCGCCGTCGTCGACTTCATCGCCTCGCGCCGGCGCACCGCCTCGCGGTGGGAGATGTAGAGGGCGCTGGCGAAGATCACCGCCGCGCCGACGAAGGTCCAGACGTCGGGCTGCTGGAAGAACAGGAAATAGCCGAGCAAAGCGTTCCACAGAAGCGAGAGGAAGCCGATCGGCTGGAGCAGCGTGATGTCGGCAAGCTGGTAGCCGTTCTGCTGGCAGATGTGGCCCAGCGTGCCGCACAGGCCGGCGGCGACGAACCACAGCAGGTCGGTCGGGCTCGGCGTCTGCCAGAACCAGAGCGCCACCGGACAGGCGAAGATCAGGATCGTGAGGTGCTGCCAGATCACGATCTTGTTGGCCGTCTCGGTCCGCGCCAGCGCCTTGGAGATCAGGTTCGAGGCGGAGAAGAGCGGCGTCGAGAGCAGGATGCAGATCGCGCCCACGCCGAGATCGCCGATGCCCGGCCGGATGATGATCATGGCGCCGGCAAACCCCACCGCGACCGCCAGCCAGCGGCGCAGGCGCACCTTCTCGCCGAGGAACATCGCCGCGCCGATCGTGACGAAGATCGGACCGGTGAAGCCCAGTGCCGTTACGCTCGCCAGGGTCGTCAGCGGCAGGCCGACGAACCACAGGAACATGCCGCAGGCGTGGATGCAGCCGCGGAACAGATGGAGCGGCAGCCGGTTGGTGCTCATGGCGCGGTGGACGCCGAGCTTGAGGATGATCGGCAGCAGCATCAGCGTCCCGAAGAGATAGCGCATGAACGCCATCACGTAGGGATTGAGATGCTGCGAGGGGATTAGCGTGAAGACGTTGAGCAGCGCAAACAGCACGCCCGACATGCCGACCCACAGGATGCCGCGCAGGTTGGGCGGCATCGCATGCCAGCGCTCGACGAGATCGTTCACGCCGGCACTATGTCACAGCGACTGCATCGCCGCACGGGCGACCGCCATGAGATTTTCGAGAAGCAGTG
>CAMFJT010000011.1 GCA_945957125.1 uncultured Rhodospirillales bacterium
GGCCGGCATGGCGCGGCTGCGCAAACGGCGCCACGCCGTCCTTGCCCAGCGCGCGGTGCAGCAGCAGGCGCGCGTAAGGCTCCAGCGCCTCGAACGGATCGATGCGCCCGCTCACCGCCCGGCCCCCAGGTCGCGCGCGACGGCGTCGAACAGGGCGAGCGAGGCGTTGGGCCGCGCCTTCGGGAACAGCTCGGGCAGCAGCGTCTGCAGGTTGGCCTTCGTTCCGCCCGCGGCGGCCGGCCAGCAGCGGCGGCGCTCGAACGGATAGACAGGCAGCGCGATGCGCGCGAACGATCCGTCGGGATAGAGCTCGGCCCAGGCCACGTCGCCGCCGTCGAGATGGCGCCGGTACACCGCCATCGCCGCGGACGGGGCGGACGGCGCGCGCGCGGGATCAGCCAGCGCGGCGCGCAGGCCCGCGATGTCGCCCGCGACGAACGCCGCGCGATGGCGCAGATGCGAGCGGCCGCGCGCCAGCGTGCCGCAGAGATCGCCCGGCGCGACGGTCGGATGAGCCTCGAGCCAGTCGCGCAGCGCCGCGATCTGGCGCTCCAGCGCGGCCTCGCTCGCGGCGGAGAGCACCGCGATGTGCCAGTCGCGCGGCGCCGCCTCGGGCCGCGGCCGGCGCGGCGCCTCCTCGACCACGATGTGCACGTTGGTGCCGCTGAAGCCGAAGCTGCTGACCGCGCCGCGCAGCGGGCCGGTCGCGAGCCACGGCCGCGCCTCGGCCGGCACGACCAGCACGCCGTCGTCGAGCGCGATGTGCTCGTTCAGCGCGCGGAAGCCCGCCATCGGCGGGATCGTGCGATGGCCGAGCGCCAGCACCAGCTTGATCAGGCCCGAGATGCCGGCGGCCGGCAGCGCGTGGCCGACATTGGCCTTGACCGAGCCGACCGCGCAGGCGCCGTCGCGTCCCTCGAAGGCGCTGCGCAGCGCCTCGATCTCGATCGGGTCGCCGAGCCGCGTGCCGGTGCCGTGCAGCTCGACATAGCCGATGCTCGACGGGTCGATGGCGAAGCGCTCGTAGACGCCCTTCAGCAGCTCGGCCTGTGCCGCACCGTTGGGCGCGGTGATGCCGTTGCTCGCACCGTCCTGGTTGGTCGCCGCGCCCTTGATCAGCGCCAGGATCGTGTCGCCGTCGCGCTCGGCGTCGGCACGGCGCTTGAGCACGACCGCGGCCGCCGCCTCGCCCGGCACGAAGCCGTCGGCCGCGCCGTCGAGCGTGTGGCAGCGGCCGGTCGGCGACAGCATGCCGGCGCTGCTCGCGGCGACGTAGAAGTCGGGCGTGCTCAGCACTGCCACGCCGCCGGCCAGCGCCATGTCCGACTCGCCGCGCAGCAGGCTCTCGCAGGCGAGCTGGAGCGCGAGCAGCGAGGACGAGCAGGCGGTGTCGATCGACAGGCACGGGCCGCGCAGGTCGAGGCGATAGGCGATGCGCGCGGCCATCATCGAGGCAGCGTTGCCGGTGAAGACCTGCGAGCTGGGGCCGTGGCCGATGCGCTGAAGCAGCGCGTCGTAGTCGCCCGCCACGGTGCCGACGAACACCCCGCAGCGCGCGTGCGCCGGATGCGGCCCGCCATAGCCCGCATCCTCCAGCGCGTGCCACGCCTCCTGCAGGAAGAGCCGCTGCTGCGGATCCATCAGCGTCGCCTCGTTGGGCGAGATGTTGAAGAACAGCGGGTCGAACGATTCCACGTCGTCGAGGAAGCCGCCGTCGGGGCATTGCGTCTTGCCCGCCACGCCGGGCGCGGGATCGTACACCGCGGCATGGTCCCAGCGGCTGGCCGGCACCGGACCGACGCTGTCGATGCCGGCCGCGATGTTCTTCCAGAAGGCCTCGACGGTGGGCGCGCCGGGGAAGCGGCCGGACATGCCCACGACGGCGATGTCGTCGGCCCAGGCGCCGGGCCGCGCGGCCGGCGCGGGCGTCGGTGTCGCCGTTTGCGCGACCTGCACGCCGCGTCCGGTGAGATGGGCGGCGAGCTGCTTGATCGTCGGATGGCTGAACAGGATGGTCGGCTTCAGCCGGATGTCGAAGCGCGCGTTGAGCGCGGCGATGAGATCGACGCTGATGATCGAATCGGCGCCGTAGTCGGAGAAGTTGCGGTCGGCGGCGAGCTGGTCGACGCGCATCTGCAAGGTCTCCGCGACGACCGCGCGGATCGCCTCGACCAGGCCGTCGCCGCCGGCGGGCGCGGGCGCGGCGGCGCGCGGCGCGGCCGCCTGCCCGGCGCTGTCGGCGGCGCGCGAGACGATCACCGTGTGGCGATAGCGCTCGGGCGTCGGGCCGCCGATGCCGCGCAGCTCGACCGAGGCGAAGCCCGCGTCGCGCAGCAGCGCCGACCAGCCCGGCGCATCGAGCAGCGGCGCGTGCGCCAGCCGCCGGTCGGTGAAGGCCCACCAGCCGTCGAGCAGGCCGAAGGTCGCGGTCGCGAAGTCCGGCACCGCCGTCATCTCGTACAGCACCAGCGAGCCGCCCGGCGCGAGCAGCCGTTCCAGCCGCGCGGCGCTCTTCGCGAGATCGGCCGTGACGTGCACGACGTTGGCGGCGAGAACCACGTCGTAAGCGCGCGCCGTGTAGCCCTGTGTCTCGGGATCGCGCCCGAGATCGAGCACGTCGAAGCGCGCGAAAGGATAACGCGCGCCGAACGTCCGCTGGCCGTGCAGCGCGAAGGCGCGCGAGACATCGGTGTAGGTGTACTCGACGTTCGCACCGCTGGCCGCGAGCGCGGCGAGCACCGACGCGCTGGTGCCGCCGGTGCCGGCACCGATCTCCAGCACGCGCACCGTCCCGCCGCCGCGCGCGGCGACCGCTTCGCGCACGGCCTGCGCCACCGCGGCGTTGCAATGGGCCGTGAGCCTGTCGCCACGATAGATGCCCTCGACCAGCGCCAGCGAGGAGCCGGGGAACATCACGTCGGTCGCCAGCGCCGCGCCGCGCAGCACCGCGTCGTAGGCATCGACGCAGGTGCGCAGCAGCGCGACGTGCGGCGCCATGTCGGGATGCGCGGCGACGAACGCCGCCTCGTCTCCACCGGTCGCAGGCGTCGCGCGCGCCAGCATCTCGGCCAGCGCGGCGTGCAGGCGGTGATGGCGCGGCACGACCTGCTCGCGCGACGGCCAGCTCTTCGCCGCCCACGCGGCGACGACACCGCGAGTCAGCGCGTCGAGCGCGGCATGCTCGGCGAGGCCCTCGGTCGAGGGGTCGCTTTCGACCACGCCCAGCTCGCGCAGCACGCGCTCGTCGGCCTTGAGCACGAGGAGCTGTTCCTCCTCGCCGCCCAGCACGCGCTCGATGGCGGCGAGGCCCTCGGCGGTCGAGATCGACTGCACGCCGCGCTTCTCCAGCCGCGCGCGATAGGCCGGATCGGCGACCCGGCCGACCTCGCCCCAGAAGCCCCAGTTGATCGTGCGCACCGGGCAGCCCAGCCGCTCGGCCGCGGTCGCGGCATAGGCGTCCTTGAAGGCGCAGCCGGCGACGTAGTTGGCCTGCCCCGCATTGGCCGCGAAGGAGTTGGCCGAGGAGAACAGCGCCAGCCAGTCGAGCGGCTCGCCCGCCAGCGCATCCACCAGATTGGTCGTGCCCGCCGTCTTGATGTCGAGCGCGGCGTGGAAGCGCGCGGCCGACATGCCGGCGATCGCCTGGTCCTGCATCACGATGGCCGAATGGATCGCGCCGGCGATCGGGCCGAGCGTGGCGCGGATCGCGGCGACGGCGCGCGCCATCTCGTCGGCGCGGCAGGCGTCGGCGGCGTAGAAGGCGACCGCCCCGCCCAGCGCGTCGATGCGCGCCTGCCGCGCGGCGTCGGGCGGCGTGCGGCCGACCAGTGCCACCTTCGCGCCGTGACGGGTGGCGATGTGCGTCGCCAGCTCGAGCCCGATGCCGCCCGCGCCGCCGAGGATCAGGTAGACGCCGTCGCGCCGGAACGCCGGCCGCGATGGCGGCAGCGTGACCGGCTGCAGCGCACGCACGACGCGCCGCCCCGCGCGCCAGGCGATCTCGCGCCCGAGCGGATCGCCCGCATCGGCGAGCGCGGCCGGCACCGCGTCCGGCCCGTCGACCAGCAGGCAGCGCACCGACCAGGAAGCGAACTCCCTGGCCGCGACCCGTGCGAGCCCCATCGCCGCGGCGATCCACGGTGGTGCCAGGTCCCGTCGTCCCGAGCGGAGCGAAGCGTAGTCGAGGGACCTGCTCATCGCGGCAGGCGTTGCATGAACAGGTCCCTCCGCTACGCCTCGCTCCGCTCGGCTCCGGTCGGGACGACGGGATTCGTCGTGCCCGATCACCGTGAGGTCGAGCGGGGCGGCGGCGGCGATGCGGCTGAGGGCCTGCAGCAGGGCGAACAGGCGGTCGAGGCTGGCGGCATCGTCGTCGCAGGCGAAGACGATGCGGGCCGGCGGCGTGCTGCCGAGCTGGCCGACGAGGGCCGGCAGCTCGGCCTTGAGCGCGGCGCGCAGCGGATGGTCGGCGGCGGCCATCAGCAGCGTCGGCCCCGGCGGCACGGCGCGCGCGGGCGCGGCCGGCTGCTCCAGCCAGACCGGCGCGAAGCACGGCGGCACGACCGCGGGCGCGGACCGCACGCGGCCGGCAAGATCGTGGAAGACGACGCACGGCCGGCCGTCGCTGTCGGCGATCACCGCGTCGAAGCGGACGATGCCGCCCTCGCCGCCGTCATCGAGCCGGCGCGCGTGGAGCCGGCAGCGCGACGGGGGCGCGCGCAGCACGTCGATCGCGCCGACCGCGAACGGCAGCACGGTGCCCGCGTCGCCGAACAGCGTCGCGGTCAGTTGCAGCGCCGCGTCGAGCAGGCCCGGATCGAGGCGATAGCCACCGAACGGGCCGGCAGAATGCGCGGTCGCGACCGCCTGCCGGTCGCCGACCGTCACGGAGTCGACGGTCCGGAAGGCCGCGCCGTAGACCAGCTCGCTCGCGGCGAGACGGGTGTAGAGCTGCTCCGCCGTCACCTGCCGACCCGTGAGCGACAGGTCAGGCATCGTGCCCGGCTCCGCCGCGACGATCCGGCCGCGTACATGGGCGACGCCGTCGCGCACGATCTCGAACGCCAGCCCGTCGGCACCGTCGCGCACGACCAGCTCGGCCTCCACGCCACCGGCCGTCGCAATCAGCGGCCGCAGCCAGGTCAGGTCGCGGACGCGGAACGTCTCGCCGCGCCCCAGCCGGCCAACGGCCTCGGCCAGTAGCGCGACGGTCGCCACGCCGGGCAAGGTCGGCTGCCCGCCGACGCGATGGTCGGCGAGGATCGCCGCTTCCGCATCGAGCGCGATCTTCCAGCGCGCCTCGGCCGCCAGCGTCGGCACGGACTCGCCGAGCAACCCCGTCGCCGCGACCGGCTGCGCGCGCGCCGGAGCGTCGGGAAGCCAGCAGCGCTCGCGCTCGAACGGATAGGCCGGCAACGACACGCGGCGGCGCGTCTGTCCCGCGAACAGGCGGCGGAAATCGACCGCAGCGCCCTGCCCCCACAGCCGCGCCAGCGCCGCGAGATCGCGCCGCGCCACGGCGTCGGCGGCGTCCGGCACCGCGCCCGCGCGGACCTGCATCGGCGCGACCGCCGCGAGCTGGCGCAGCAGATCGGCGCGATCGGCGACGACCAGCGCGGCACGCACTTCCATCGCCTCGCGGCCGATAGAGAGCGTGTAGGCGATGTCCGCCACGTCCAGTTCCGGCTGCGCTTCCAGCGCGGCGCGCAGGTTGCCGGCGAGCACCGTCAGCCGCTCCGCCGTGCGCGCCGAGAGCGGCACGAGCCACGGCCCCTGCCCTGCGCTCGTCTCCGGCGCCGGCGGCGCCTGCTCCAGCACGACATGGACGTTCGCCCCGCCCGCGCCGAATGAGCTCACGCCGGCACGGCGCACGCCATCGGCCGGCGCGGGCCACGGCGCGGCGGCCTCCTGCACGCGGAACGGGCCGGCCGCGAAATCGATCTTCGGGTTGCGCGGCGTGGCATGCAGCGACGGCACCAGCTCGGCATGCTCGAGCTGCAGCACCGCCTTGGTCAGGCCCGCGATCCCGGCGGCGGATTCGAGATGGCCGATGTTCGACTTGACCGAGCCGATGGCGCAGGCCGCGCCGTCGTGCCCCCCGCCGCCATGGCCGGCGCGGCGGAAGGCGTCGCTCAGCCCCGCGATCTCGATCGGATCGCCGAGGCTGGTGCCGGTGCCGTGACATTCGACATAGCCGATCCGGTCGGCCGACAGGCCGGCGCGGCCGAGCGCGGCCTCGATCACCTCGGCCTGGGCGCGCGGGTTGGGCACGGTGTAGCCCGAGGTCTTGCCGCCGGCATTCATCGCCGAGCCGCGGATCACGGCATGGATGCGGTCGCCGTCGGCGAGCGCGGCGGCGAGCGGCTTCAGCACCACGACACCGACGCCCTCGCCCTGCACGAAGCCGTCGCCCTCCTCGCCGAACGTGCTGTTGCGCGGGCCCTTCGACAGCATGCCGGCGCGCGACAGCTCGAGCGGCTGCTGCGGATGGAGGATCAGGCTGACGCCGCCCGCCAGCGCCGCGCCGCATTCGCCGCGGCGCAGGCTTTCGCAGGCGAGATGGATCGCCGACAGCGACGCCGAGCAGGCGGTATCGACGGCGAGGCTCGGGCCGGTGAAATCGAACAGGTAGGAGACGCGGTTGGCGATCGACCAGTGATTGGACTGCACGAGCTGGCCCGCCGCCATCGCGTCCATGCCGAGCAGGCGATAGCTGCTGTGCATGGCGCCGGCGAACACGCCGACGGCGCCGGCCGCCGCCTTCAGGCCCTGCCGCGTGGTGCCGGCATCCTCGAGCGCGGCCCACGCCGCCTCGATGAACACGCGCTGCTGCGGATCGAGCAGCCGGGCCTCGCGCGGCGTGATGCCGAAGAACAGCGGATCGAACTTGTCGGCGTCGGCGATGAAGCCGCCCCAGCGCGTGTAGGCGCGGTCCTTGCGCTCGGGATCGACATGGTCGTGCCAGTCCCATCGGTCGGCCGGCACCTCGCCGATGGCATCGCGGCCGGCGCGCAGGTTGCGCCAGAATTCGCCGATGTCCGCCGCGCCCGGATAGCGCCCCGCCATGCCGACGATGGCGATGGCGTCGTCTTTCATTGGACCGCGCGCATTCAGCGCGCTCGTGAGCGCGCTGGACCCTTCGACTTCGCTCAGGGCAGGCGCGCGCGGTCCATCGAGTTCCGCGAGATGACCGGCCAGCCGGCGCAACGTGTTGTGCTCGAACAGCGCCGTCGTGCGCAGCGACGGGAAGCGCTGCTGCAACGCCTGGGTGATGCTGTTGACCAATAGCGAGTCGATGCCGAACGTCTCGTAGGTCGCGTCGGGGTCCAGCTCGGCGGCGTCCTGGCGCAGGATCTCGCCGACCAGGTCCTGCAGCCAGGGCAGCAGCCCGTCCGCCGCCGGCGCGGCGACGACGGCGGGCGCGGCCGCCTCGATCTGCTCGAGCTGCGACCAGTGGCGCGCCTTCTCGAACGGATAGACAGGCAGCGCGATGCGCCGGCGCGGCAGGTCGGCGAACGCGCTCTCCAGGTCGAAGGCGCGGTTGGCCATGAAGTCGCGCGCCATGTCGGCCATCGGGCCGGCGGCGGCGGGATCGAGCGGCCGGCGCGCTTCCAGCGCGGCGATGGCATCGGCCCGGTCGGCGCACAGCACGGCGAGGCGACGGTCGAAGCGCGCCCGGCCGGCCGCCAGCGTCCACGCCACGGCGGCGAGATCGGCGTCCGGCGTGTCGCGCAGCCAGCGGGCGAGCGATGTCGCGAGGCCGTCGAGCGCGGCGGGAGTCTTCGCGCTCAACAGCAGCGCGACCGGACCGTGCGTGCGCGCCGGCGCCGGTTGCGGGGGCGCCTGCTCCAGCACGACATGCACGTTGGTGCCGCCCAGCCCGAACGCGCTCACGCCGGCGCGCCGCGGGCCGTCCGATACCCACGCCGTGCGTTCGGTGTTGACGCGGAACGGCGTGCGCTCGAGGTCGGCCTCGGGATTGGGCGTGGCGTAGTGGAGCGTCGGCGGCAGCACGCCGTGATGCACCGCGAGCGCCGCCTTGATCAGCCCGGCCACGCCGCTGGCGACATGGAGATGGCCGATGCTCGGCTTGAGCGCGCCGAGCGCGCAGCGTCGCTCGCCGAACGCCTCGCGCCTGAAGACGCGGCCGAGGGCGCGAATCTCGATCGGATCGCCGATCGGCGTGCCGGTGCCGTGCGTCTCGATATAGCCGACCGTCGCGGGATCGATGTCGGCGACGGCGAGCGCCTCGCCGACGACGCGCGCCTGGCCCTGCACGCTGGGCGCCAGGTAATCGCTCTTCTGCGCGCCGTCGTTGTTGAGCGCCGAGCCGCGGATCACGGCATAGACGGTGTCGCCGTCGGCCAGCGCCTGGGCGAGCGGCTTCAGCACCACGATGCCGACGCCGTTGCCCGGCACCGCGCCGTCGGCGGTCGCGTCGAAGGCGCGGCATTCGCCGGTCGGCGACAGCATCAGCCCGGGCTGGTGGCGGTAGCCGCCCTGCGGCAGCGCGATCGACGCGCCGCCGGCGATCGCCATGTCGCACTGGCCGCTCAGCAGCCCCTCGACCGCGGCATGGATCGCCGCCAGCGAGCCGGACGAGGCCGACTGGATCATCATGCTCGGGCCGGTGAGGTCGAGCTTGTAGGCGATGCGCGAGGCCGCGTAGTCCTTGTCGCGCGAGGTCAGCGCGAAGAAGCTGTCGGCGAGGTCGCCGTCGGTCTTCGGCCGGTAGCTGCTCTGGGTGATCGAGATGTAGGTCCCGACCGTGCCGTCGACCGTGCCCGGCGCGTGGCCGGCATGCTCCATCGCGTGCCACGCCACCTCGAGCAGCAGGCGCTGCTGCGGATCGAGCCCCTCCGCGCGCGCCGGCGGATAGCCGAAGAACTTCGCATCGAACTCCGCCACGCCGTCGAGCACGCCGAACGCGCGCATGAAGCGCGGATCGGCGATCTCCCGCGCCGAGAACCCCGCCGCCTGCAACTCCGCCTCGCCCGTCCGCCGTATCGCGCACACCCCCTCGAGCAGGTTGCGCCAATACGCGTCGACATCCGCCGCACCCGGCAACCGCACAGCCATGCCGATGATCGCGATCCCCTGCGGGGCGGTGTCGGAGTCACGCATCGACGGTGTCCTGACTGAGCGCCACGGAGTGGCGCGGTCCCAGCAATGAGCGGCCTCTTCGCTGGGACCACGCCACTCCGTGGCGCTCATCCACTTCCTGAATCATGAGCGAACCGGAGGCGCGCGGTCCGCAAGAGGATGAAGATGAGAGCGAGAAGGTCATCGTCAGGCCGAGAGGGAACTCCGCCTCGCCTGTCCGCCGTATCGCGCACACCCCGTCGAGCAGGTTGCGCCAATACGCGTCGACGTCCGCCGCACCCGGCAGCCGCACAGCCATGCCGATGATCGCGATCCCCTGCGGGGCAGTATCGGAGTCACGCATCGACGGTGTCCTGACTGAGCGCCACGGAGTGGCGCGGTCCCAGCAATGAGCGGCCTCTTCGCTGGGACCGCGCCACTCCGTGGCGCTCATCCACTTCCTGAATCATGAGCGAGCCGGAGGCGCGCGGTCCGGAAGAGGATGAAGATGAGAGCGAGAAGGTCATCGTCAGGCCGAGAGGGAGGCGCGGAATTGGCGGCGCTTCTGGCTGCGGGCGGAAGCGGGTGCGGGTGGGGGTGGCGGCGTCACGGGCGCCGAGGGCGGGGACTGGCGGGTGGCGAGGGCGGTGGCGAGGGCGCGGACGGTGGCGAACTCGAAGATGTCGGTCACGGTGCAGCCGACGCCGAGGGCGCGGTTGATCTTGGCGTTGGCCTCGACGGCGTGGAAGGAATGCGCGCCGTGCTCGGCGAGCTTCTCGTCGGGCGGCAGGTGCGGGTTGACCAGCACCTCGCGCCAGATCGCGAGGATGGCGGCTTCGAGGGTTTCGGCCGCCGGCGCGGGCGCGGACGCTTCTTCCTCGCGCCAACCCGAGAGCGCCTTGCGGTCGACCTTCTCGTTGACGTTGAGCGGCAGCGCGTCGAGGCGGCGGAACGAGGCCGGCACCATATAGGCCGGCAGGGTCGCGGCGAGATGCGCGCGCAGCGCGGCGGGATCGATCTCCTGGCCGACATGGAACGCGGCCAGCGACTTGTGCCCGTCGGCAGCGGTGCGGACCACGACGGCGGCCTGTCGCACCGCCGGATGGCGCGCCAGTGCGGCCTCGATCTCGCCCAGCTCGATGCGGTAGCCGCCGACCTTCACCTGGCCGTCGTTGCGGCCGAGGAACTCGATCACGCCGTCGTCGCGATAGCGGCCGAGATCGCCGGTGCGATAGAGCCGCTCGCCGCTCGCCGGATGCGTCACGAAGCGCGCCGCGGTCGTCGCGGGATCGCGCCAGTAGCCGCGCGCCAGCCCCTCGCCCGCGATGAACAGCTCGCCCGCGATCCAGTCGGGGCAGTCGTCCATCCGCTCGTCGAGCACGTGGAAGCGCTGGTTGCGCATCGGGTAGCCATAGGGAACGCTGCTCCAGGCGGCATCCGCCGCGCCGATCGGATACGCGATCGACCAGATCGACGCCTCGGTCGCGCCACCCATGCTGACCAGCTCGATCGCCGGGTTGGCCGCGCGCAGGCGGGGCGGCAAGTCGAGCGGGATCCAGTCGCCGCTCATCATCACCAGCCGCACGCCGGCCAGCGCCTCCGCCGCCTCTTGGCCGCCTTCGAGAAAGAGCTGCGCGAACATCGGCACCGAGTTCCACAGCGTGACGCCGTGCGCGCGGATCAGGCCGGCGAGATGCGCCGGGTCGCTCGCCGAGCGCGCCTCGGGCAGCACCAGCGCGCCGCCCGCCGCGAGCAGGCCGAAGATGTCGTAGACGGAGAGGTCGAAGCCCAGCGCCGACAGGCCGAGCACGCGATCTTCGGGACCGACGCGATAGCGCTCGTTGCAGTCGAGCACGGTGTTCAGCGCGGCACGATGCTCGATCATCACGCCCTTGGGCTCGCCGGTCGAGCCCGAGGTGAAGATGACGTAGGCGAGATCGCCCGGCGCGGCGCGGCGCGCCGGCAGCGCCGCCGGCAACGGCGCGGGCGCGAGATCGCCCACGGCGATGGTGCGGACATCGGCGGGCCAGTCGTCCGGCGCGCCGTCGGCTGTCAGCACCACGCGGACCTCGCCGCGCGCCACGAGATGGTGGCGCCGCGCCACCGGCAGCGCGGGATCGATGGGGAGATATGCGCCGCCGGCCAGCAGCACGCCGATCGCGGCGGCGATCTGCTGCCAGCCCTTCGGCGCCGCCACGGCGACGAGATGGTCCGGTGTCACCGGTCCGAGCGCGTCGGCCACGGCAAGCGCGTGGCCCAGCAACTCGCCGTAAGTCAGCGTGCGGCCGGGCGCGATCACGGCCGGGCGTTCGGGATGGGCCAGCGCCTGGCGCAGGAACGGTTCGTGCAGCAGGTCGTCGACCATCGGATGGGCCGTCGCGTTGCGCCGTGCGCGGCGCGCCCGCTCCTGCGCGTCGAGCCACGCGCCGAGCGGCTGCCGCCAGACGGCGTCGTCGGCCGCCAGCCCGCGCAGGCTCGCCATCCAGGCCGCGAAGGTGCCGGCGATCAGCCCGTCGGGGAACAGCGCGTCGATCGCGTCCCAGCTCGCGACCAGCGCGCCGTCGTCCTCCATCACCTGCGCGTCGAGCCAGACCTGCGGCGTGCGCGTCGCGCCGAAATCGAGCTTGCCGAGCGATCGCGACAGCGCGCCGTAGCCCAGCATGCTGGTGAACACGACCGGCATCAGCGCCTTCTCGGCGCCGCCGCGCTGCTGCAGGACCTTCACGCCGGTGAAGCCCGCATGGCCGAGATGGGCGGCCAGATCGCGGCCGGCCGCCTGCGCCTGCTGCACGAACGGCGCGGGCGTGGCGAGATCGAGGCCGAGCAGCACCGTGGAGGTGAAGTCGCCGACCACGCCGCCGATATCGGGATGCAGATGCTGGCGGTCGTTGACCGTGAGGTTCAGCGTGAAACGCCGCTCGGTCGCCACGCGCGCGAGCGCCGCGGCAAAGGACGAGACGAGCACGGCCACCGGAGTCAGGCCGGCCTCGCGCGCGCGCCGCTGCAGGGCGCTCCACGCATCGGCGTCGAGAACGTCGCGATGGCGCTTCCACTCCCAGCGCTTGCGCGCGCCGAACGGCTTCATGTCGGCGAGACGCGGCGCGGGCGGCAGCGACGCCGCGCGCTCGGCCCAGTAGCCGCGCGCGGCCTGGTAGGCGGCGCCCTGCTCCTGGCGCTTGAGATGGAGCACGTAGTCGCGGAAGGAGACGGCCGGCGGCGCGAGCGCGGTCGCGGGCTCGCGATAGAGCCGGCCCCACTGGTCGAGCAGCAGGGCGAGGCTCGGCACGTCGACGATCAGCAGGTCGATGCCGAGATGGACGCGCGATTGCGCGCCGTCGTGGCTGGCGACGACGCGGAACAGCGGCCAGTGCGCGGGATCGAAGCTCTCCTGCGCCATCTCGCGGCGCAGCGCCGCCAGCCCCTCCTCGCCGTCGCCGTTGCGCCAGTCGCGGCGCTCGATGCGATAGCGCGGCGCGGAAGGCATCACGCGCTGCGCGCCGTCGGCGCCGACCGTCGCGCGCAACATGTCGTGCAGGCCGATCAGGCGGTTGAGCGCGTCCTCCAACCGGCCGACGTCGCGCTCGCCGGGCAGCGCGAACTCCCAATAGACGTGGCACGAGCCGCCGAGCGCGAACTCCGAGGTCCGCCCCAGCCAGTAGGCGAGCTGGATGTCGGTCAGTGGGAACGGCTCGTAGCGCGACTCGGGCGCGAGCGTCATCGCGGCGGGGCGCGCCGTGTCGTCGACCGGCAGGCGTGCGGCGAGATCGGCGAGCCGGCGATGGGCGAGCAGGTCGGCGGGCTCGGGCGCGGCGCCCAGCGCGCGCGCCAGCCGGCCGCGCAGCTCGAAGGCGAGCAGCGAATCGAGGCCCAGCCGCGGCAGCACAGCGTCTTCACGCAGCTCGGCCGCCGGGATTTGCAGCACCTCGGCGGCGGCCTCGCGCAGCACGGCGAGGCGGCGATCCTCGCCCGGCTTCTCCGGTGGCTTCTCGACGGCGACCGGCGCTTCGTCCTCGCCCAGCCAGTAGCGGCGGCGGGCGAAAGGACGCGGCGCGACGAGGTCGAGGCGGCGGGCGCCGCGCGGCGCGGGCGCGACGAAGTCGACGCCGTCGACGAAAAGCTGCGCGGCGGCGAGCAGCTTGGCCCGGCCGGTCGCGGCCTCGCTTGCCTCGCTGCAGAGCTGCGCGGCGAGCGCGGCGAAGACGGCGCGCGTCTCGACATCGCGGCGCTTCGCCTCCGCGAGACACCAGCCGGACGGTGCGGCGCCCGACGCGGCGGCCTGCAACTGGCGGCCCAGGCTCGCGACATCGGCGGCGACGAAGGCGGCGCGCCACGGCAGGTCGGCCGGAGCGGCGTTGCAGGTGAAGGCGAGATCGGCGAGATCGACCGGCACCTGCTCCAGCCGCGCGGCCAGCGCGCCGAGCTGCTCGCGCAAGGCGGCCTCGCTGCGGCCGGCGAACAGGAGCAGCGCGCCGGCCGGCGGGACGCTCGCGCGCGGGATGGCGCTGGCGGGCGCCTGCTCGACCAGCATGAAGCCGTTGCTGCCGTTGATCGCGAAGCAATTGATCGCGGCGCGGCGCGGTTCGCCGGACGGCGCGGTCCACGGCGCGAGCCGCGTGTTGACGGCGAGCCGGGTCGCGGCCAGCTCGGGCAGCGCCTCGCCATCGGCGTGGAGCGACGGCGCCAGCGCGCCGTGGCGGAGCTGCAGCACGACCTTGAGCAGACCCGCCATGCCGGCGGCGGCGAGGCTGTGGCCGATATTGCTCTTCACCGAGCCGAGCGGCAGGGCGTGTTGCGCGCCGAACACCTCGGCCAGCGCGGCGATCTCGGCGGAGTCGCCGGCCTTCGTGCCGACGCCGTGGCCCTCGATATAGGAGATGCTGTCGGGCAGCAGGCCGGACTCGGCGAACGCGGCGCGCGCCTGCGCGACCTGGGCGGAAACCGAGGGCGCGCTCATGCCGTTGGTCGCGCCGTTCTGGCTGACCGAGGCCGCGCGCAGCACGGCATGGATCGTGTCCCCGGCCGCGACAGCATCCGACAGGCGCTTGAGCACCACGACGCCGGCGCCTTCCGACAGGCCGAGCCCCTGCCCGCCGGCGGCGAAGCTCCGGCAGCGGCCGTCGGCCGACAGGATCTCCGAGCGGTCGGCCATCAGCGCCAGCAGCGGCGTGCTCTGGACCGCGACCGCGCCGGCCAGTGCGACTTCGACCTCGCCGCGGCGCAGCGCGTCGATCGCCAGCTTGATCGCGGCGACGGCGGAGGCGCAGCCCATGTCGACGGTGAGCGCGGGCCCCTTGAGGTCGAACACGTAGCCCAGCCGCGCCGCCAGCGAGGACGGCATCTGCGCCAGCAGCGAGGGCCGGTCGGGCGGCACGCCGAGGATCGCCGCCTTGTGGCTGTAGTCCGAGGCGCTGGCGCCGACGAACACGCCGGTGCGCGCCGACGACGGCGCATCGGCGCGGATGCCGGCGTCGGCCAGCGCGAGCCATGCCTGCTCCAGCAGCACGCGCTGCTGCGGGTCCATCAGCAGCGCCTCGCGCGGCGAGATGCCGAACAGCGCGGCGTCGAAGCTCTCGGCCTCGGCGAGGAAGCCGCCGGCGCGATGGCGCGCCTCGCCGATGCCGGCGACACCGCTGGCCGCGAACTCACGCGCCGACCAGCGCCCGGCCGGCACCTCGCCGACCGCATCGGCGCCGTCGCGTAACAGCCGCCAGAACGCGCCGAGATCGGCCGCGCCGGGGAAGCACCCCGCCATGCCGACGATGGCGACGGGTTCATGCTCTTTCCCTCCCCCGTCTTCGGGTGGGCGTTTTGGCTGCGAAGCAGCCAAAAGCGCCTTGGTGGCGCGGTAATCCGCGACGGAGGGGGGCGGGAGTCGAGGGGCCGCAAGAGCATGACCCTCTCCGTCCGCGTAAGACGCGGCCACCTCCCCCGAAGACGGGGGAGGGGAAACGAAGGGCTCGATGCCGATCGCGACCTTGCCGATATGGCGGGCGCGGGAGAGGAAGCGCAGCGCGGTCGCGGCCTCCTCGAAGCGGAAGCAACGGACCGGCAGCGGCGCCAGCCCGCCGGGCACGAAGCGCTTCATCAGCGCGGCCAGCTCGGCGCCGACCGCGTTGGGCTGGCGGTCGATCTCACCCAACAGGTCGTACACGACGTAGCCGATGCCGGGATGGCGCCGCGCGATCTCGCCGGCCGGGCGGATGTCGGTCTTGCCGATCTCGACGAACACGCCGCCGGGACGGACCAGCGCGAGTCCGGCATCGGTCATCGCGCCGGCGAGGCAGTTCAGCACGACGTCGACACCCGCGCCGCCGGTCGCCTGCCGCACCGCGTCGGCGAACGACACGCTGCGCGAATCGGCGACGCAGGCGATGCCGAGCGCCTGCAGGTGCGCGCGCTTCTCCGGGCTTCCCGCGGTCGCCAGCACCATGGCGCCGGCCGCGCGCGCGATCTGCAGCGCGGCGAGGCCGACGCCGCCCGACGCGGCATGGACCAGCACCGTCTTGCCCGGCCCGAGCCGGGCGATGCGCTCCAGCGTCGCCGCCGCGGTGAGGAAGACGATCGGCAGGCCGGCGGCCTCGGCGAAAGAGACTTGCGCCGGCTTGGGCGTGACCAGGGCGGCGCGCGTCACGACATGGCGCGCGAGGCTTCCGACCTTGAGTCCGACGACCTCGTCGCCCGGCGACAGGCCGGCGACGCCCGGCCCCACCGCCGTCACGCGGCCGGCGAACTCCAGCCCGAGCGGCCGCGCCTCCGTTCCGATCCGGCCCAGCGCCTCCATCACGTCGCGGAAGTTGAGGCCGGCAGCGACCACCTCGACCTCGACCTCGCCCGCGCCGGGTGCACGCCGCGCCTCGGCGTGGGCGGATAGCGACGAAAGATCGCCGCGCTCGGCGACATCCCACGCTTCGGTCGTCGGCTTGGGAGCGGCCGGCGCGCCTTCGCCGAGATAGCGCGCGAGGCGCAGCGGCGTGGCATGGTCGTCGATGACGTGCGCGGCGACCGGCCGGTCGAGCGCGATGCTCAGCAGGCGCGCGACATCGCCGGCTGCGAGCGAATCGACTCCGATGTCGGCGAAGCGCGCCTCGCGGTCGATGGTCGCCGGATCGGCGTCGATCGCCTCGGCCACAGCATGCAGCACGACGGGTAGCAGGTCCGGCGGCGGTGTCTCGACCTGCTGGGAGCGCGGCTCTCCAGAGCCGCTCATGCGTTGCGACTCCCCGGAGGCAGAGCCGCTCTGGAGAGTCGCGCTCCCCGCAAGCATGACGCTGCGGTCCTCGCCACCGGAGATGTCGACGGCGGCGAACTCCTCACGCAAGACCTCCTCCCAGCGACGCGCAGACAACAACGCCCCCGGCCCGGGGCGGGCGGTGTCCGTGCGCCACCAGTCCGACAGCAGGCCGAGAGTCAGCGCCAGAGCATCGCGCAGGCGGGTCGGCTCGTCGAGCACAAGCGTGCCGTCGGCGGCAAGACGCGCCTTGATGTGCCGTACGCCGGCAGCCACGTCGGCCAGGGCATGCATCGCGTTCGCCGCGACGACGATATCGTACGGGCCCGCCGCATCGCCGGGTGGGACCGGCGCGGCGAGGTCGAGCCGTTCGAAGCGCACACCGGTCGCGGCAAGGCGCGCCCGCGCCGCTTCGAGCAATGCGGGCGAGCGGTCGGTGCAGACATAGTCGAAACGCCCGGAGAGCGGCGCCAGCGCGGCGAGCACCGCCTCGGTCGCGCGGCCCGTGCCGGCGCCGACCTCGAGGATGCGGACAGGGCGCCCGCGCGCGGCGGCGGCTTCGGCGACGGCGGCCGCCATCCGTTCCGTAGCGCGCCGGGCGTCGGCGTGGCCCGACAGCAGGCGCTCGACGGGCGCGATGTCGCCGGCCGGGAACAGCACGTCCTCCGCCGTCGTCTCGCCCGCGAGCACGGCAGGCAATGCCGCGACGGAACGCTCGACGATCGCCGCCAGCGCCGCCGCGTCGGGCGATTCGGCGTCGAGCGAGTCGCGCAGGGCGGATGCCGTAGCGGCGGCCTCGCGGCGCGAGACGCGGGCGCGCACCTGCTCGCCCTCGACCACGGCCAGGCCGTGGCGCGCGAGAATCTCGATCGCCGCGTCGAGCAGCGGCCGGTATCGCGGCAGCCTGAGGCAGCGTCGCACGATCTCGCCGCGCGCCAGGCCGGTGCCGATGGCGGAGAGCGCACCCGCACGCTCCAGCGCGACGAACGCACCGTGCGCGGCGTAGGCGTCGAGCCGGTCGAACAGGTCGCCGGCCGGTGCGGGAACGGGCACGGACACGGGCACGATCGGCGCCGGCTCGAGCGCGGGCGCGGCGGGAACGAGATCGATCCAGTGACGCGGACCGTCGAACGGATAGAGCGGCAGCGAGGCCACGCGGTAAGCCGGCTGCAGCGCCGTCCAGTCGACCGCGACGCCGGCCTGCCAAAGACGGGCCAGCAGCGCGCGCGGCTCCTCCTCGCCCAAGGCGACGACGAGATCGGCCGGCGGCTCGGCCATGGCCACGACGCCGGCCCGCTCGGCCGAATGCCGCGCCAGGATCGGATAGTCCTTCGGCGCCGCGACGAGCGCGCGCGCGGCGGCGAGCGGCGCGAGGCGGAAAGCGGCGCTCTCGGCCTCGACCAGCGCGACGGCCTCGCCGTTCTCCAGCAGGCCGTCGGCGATCAGCCGGCCGAGTTCGCCCCACGCTTCGGGCGTCAGGTCGTGCGGCGCGGGCAGGCTCCAGCGCCGGCTGAGCCGCCAGTGGCAGGCCACGCAGCCGAGCAGGAACAGGCGGCGCTGCGTCTCCTCGCGCGGCGGCGCGGCGAGCCACGCCTGCATGTCGCCGCGCGGACCGAGCGCGCGCTGCCAGTCGGCGAGATAGCCGCGATAGGTGAAGTTGCTGTGCGCCAGGTCGCGCGCGCGCTCGACCGCGCGGTCGGCCTCCTCCGCCGAGGCGACCAGCCCCTCGCGCAGCGCGGCGAGATAGACCGCGTCGAGCGCCCACGGCAGGTGCATGCGTCCCGCGGCCCGATCGAATCGCGCCCTCTCTTCCTCTTCCCCTCCCCCGTCTTCGGGGGAGGTGGCGCGGTAATCCGCGACGGAGGGGTCATGGGCCACGGAATCGGTGCTGCCCATGACCCCTCCGTCCGCGTAAGACGCGGCCACCTCCCCCGAAGACGGGGGAGGGATTTCGATGGCGATCGGGCGGACGCCGGCGCGCTGCAGCAGGTCGAGAGAAGCCCCCTCCTCCAGGCGCACGAGAAGGCGCGGCGAGCCGGCGAGGCGCTCGGGCGCGGGCGGCTCCTGCGCGAGGAGGCGGCGCAGCTCGTCCTTGTCGGACACGACAGCGGCCCAGCGATGCTCCAAGGCCGCGCGGCCGAATGCGAGCGTGCCGAGGATGTCGGACAGCGGCAGCGCCGCGAACCCGGGCGACGCGGCGAACGCCCGCCACGCCAGCCACAGCGCGCGGAAGCTCTCGGGCGAGCGCGCCGAGAGCACGAACGGTAGATGCGGCGCGTCATCGGACGGCTCGTCGGCTGCCGGCGCGACGGCCTCGACGATGGCATGCGCGTTGGTGCCGCCGAAGCCGAAGCCGCTGATCCCGGCGCGCAGCACCTCGCCGTGCCACGGCTCGCACGCCGTCACCGGCCGCAGCGGCCCGTCGGCGAAATCGATCAGCGGATTGTGCCGCTCGAGATTGAGCGTCGGCACCAGCGTGCGCGCGCGCATCATCAGCAACACCTTGATGACGCCGGCCAGCCCCGCCGCCGCCTCGAGATGGCCGATCGCCGTCTTCACCGAGCCGATGCGGCACGGCTCAGCGCGCGGGCCGGCGCCGAGCAGCGCCTCGCCGAGCGCCGCGATCTCGATCGGATCGCCGAGCGGCGTGCCGGTGCCGTGCGCCTCTATATAGGAGACCGTGTCGAGCCCGATGCCGGCCGACCGCGCCGCCGCCTCGATCACGCCGTGCTGCGCGGCGACACCGGGCGCGGTGATGCTGGCCGACGGGCCGACATGGCTGGTCGCGGTGCCCAGCACGCGGCCGTGGATGCGCGCGCCCTCCGCGCGGGCATCGTCCTCGCGGCAGAGCAGCAGCACCGTGACGCCCTCGCCCGGCACGTAGCCGTTGGCGTCGCGGTCGAACGTATGGCACTGCCCGTCCGGGCTCAGCATGCGCGACTTGCCGAACGACACGTAGTGCCAGGGATTGACGATCAGGCTGACGCCGGCAACCAGCGCGTAATCGCATTCGCCGGCGAGCAGCGCGCGGCGCGCCTGGTGCAGCGCCGTCAGCGAGCCGGCGCAGGCGGCATCGAGCGCGAAGCTCTCGCCCGTCCAGCCGAACTGGTGCGACAGCCGGTTCGCAAGCAGGCCGACATAGTTGCCGAGGCAGGCATAGCTGTCGATCTCGACGCCGGGCGCGGTGACGTTCTGATGATAGTCGATCGTCATCGCGCCGACGTAGACCGACGTCGTGCGCCGCCTCAGCCGGTCATGCGGGATGCCCGCATCTTCGAGGCAGTGCCACGCCTCCTCGAGCAGCAACCGCTGCTGCGGATCCATGCTGCGCGCCTCGCGCGTGGACAGGCCGAAGAACTTGTGGTCGAAGCGGTCGATACGGTCGAGCAGGCCACCCCACCGGCTGTCGGGCGTATGGCGCGCGACATCCCAGCGATCCGCCGGGATCTCACGGATGAAGTTCAGGCCGCCGCGCAGATTGTCCGCGAATTGCCCACAGGATTCCGCTCCCGGCAATCGACAGGCCATACCAATCACGGCGACAGCGGCCACGGATGATTTCTCCCTCCAATCGACGACAACGACGGGTCACTTCAAGGCACTGCATGGCCGACAAGCGCGACGATCCGCGGCGCCGGGGAGGGGAATCGTCTCCTGTTCAGGGAACAGCAATCCAGCAAGACAGACGCGGGCCTTCCCACTCTCCTTCCCGACCGGTGGGCGCCGACGATGTACCGAACCGATCATCCCATGAGGCGAGGTTGACAGGGCGCACGATGCGAAGTCAACCTCCATGCCATCGCATCCTGAATGGCTCTCGTCGAACCCGCCGAAATACTCGGCAGAACCCTGCCCGACCGCATGACGGCAGTGATGTTCGACGCACACGGCGGCGTCGACCGGATGCAGCTCCGCGACATTGCCGTTCCGACTCTCGCGCCCGACGAGGTGCTCGTCGCGATGCGCGCCGTCGCGCTGAACGGCTTCGATCCGATGGTGCTGCGCGGGCTGCCGACGCTGCCCTGCCCGCTGCCGATGGTGCCGTGCTCCGACGGCGCGGGCACGATCGTGCGGCAAGGCGCGGCGGTCGATCCGCGGCGCTGGCCGATCGGACGACGGGTCGGGATCGTGCCGCTGCGGCCGGGCTCGGGTGTCGTCGGCGAGACGCTGCCCGGACTTGCGGCGCAATACTGCGCCGTGCCGCAGTCGGCGCTGCTGGCGCTGCCGGACTCCCTGTCGTTCGTCGAGGCCGCCTGCCTGCCGACCGCCTACGGCACCGCCCATCACATGATGGTGAAGCGCGCCCGCATCGCGCGGGGAGAGCGGGTGCTGATCCTCGGCGCCGCCGGCGGGGTCGGCACCGCCTGCGTCCAGCTCGCGCGCATGGCCGGCGCCGAGGTGATCGCCTGCATCGCCTCCGATGCCGCCCGCGGCAAGCTCGAGGCCCTCGGCGCCCATCATGTCGTCGACACCAGCCGGCAAGACCTGCTCGGCGAGGTGATCCGGCTGTTCGGCAAGCCGTCGATGTGGGGCGGCGGCGGCGTCGACGTCGTGGTCAACTATCTCGGCGGCGACACGTGGGGCCGCTCGCTGGCCTGCCTCGGTCGCGGCGGCCGGCTGGTGACCTGCGGCGCCAGCGCCGGCCCCGAGGTGACGACCGACCTGCGCTTCGTGTGGTCGCTGGAGATCGAGATCGTCGGCTCCAACGGCTGGGACGTTGACGACCAGCGCGCGCTCTACGCCCTCGTCGCCGAGGGCCGCCTGCGCCCCCTCGTCCACGCCGTCCGCCCCCTCGCCGACTATCCGGCCGCGCTGCAGGAGCTGATCGACGGCGGCGTCATCGGCAAGTCGGTGCTGGAACCGGGCTGATCCCGAGCGGACGTACCTGCATCGATGTTTTTCGCTCAGATGAGTTCCGCTGGGCGCGCCACTCCCGTGGCGCGTCATCGGATACTGCAACAGCGAGGAAGACGCGCCACGGGAGTGGCGCGCCCCCGGCGGAAGACTCTCTGAAGTCGATAATTCACCGGCGAACAGCTACGCCGCGTCGGCCAGGATCGGCTGGGGCAGGATCACGGCGTCGGCGTCGAAGCGGCGGCCGGCGCGCAGGCAGAAGAGCGGGCGGATGAAATGCTCGGCCGTCACCTGCGTGTCCTCGTTGTCGCGCAGGATGAAGCGGCCGGTCTCGTCGGCCAGCACCGAGATGTCGGCCTCGACGCCGGGCTTCAGCGTGCCGATCTCGCCCGACATGCCGAGCATCGCCGCGCAGTTGCTGGTCACCATCGGCACGACCTGCTCGATCGTGAGGCCGAGCGCCAGCATGCTGGTCATCGCCGAGGCGAGCGAGAAATTGTGGCGGCCGGCGAACAGGTGCATCTCCTCCTTGTCGGGATGCGACTCGGGCGTGCCGCGCGGCCTGGGGATCGTGGTGTTGTAGCCGTGCATGTCGGCGCCCAGCGTGTCGGGCACGATGCCGGCGTCGAGCACCAGCCGCGCCATGTTGAACGAGAAGTGCGAGCCGTGGCCGACATCGGTCTTGAGTCCCTGCGCCAGCGCCTCGCGCACCACCGGATGCAGCTTGCCGTGCCGGTCGACGAAGCCGCCGGGATGGCGGGTGAAGGGATGAGCCAGGATGTCGCCCGGCCGCAGGATCTTCAGCATGTCGGGCAGCACCGCATCGGCGTCGAAGGGATGCCTGTCCTCGGGCAGCGGCCAGAGCTGGCCGAAATGAATATAGAGCGGCAGGTCGAGGGCGCGGCCGATCTCGGCGGCGCGCCGCATCGCCTCGTCGCCCCAGCGCGTGAAGCCGCCGATCTCGGCATGGCCCTTGATGCCGCGCACCAGGTCGGCGTTCTCGCGCGCCGCCCGCACCGTGTCGGCGACGGCGATGCAGTCCGGACGATAGAGCTCGGGATAATAATGACCCTCGAGCCCACCCACCATGTAGGCCGAGATGAAGGCAAGCACGCGGCTCGCGGCCGGCTTGACGATGAACTCGCGGAAGCCGGGAAAGGTCAGTACCGACGGCCCGCCCTGGTCGACCAGCGTCGTGACGCCCGAATGCACGCCGACCATGTCGGCATCGAGCCCGAACCGGCCGCTGACATAGCGGTAGACATGCGCGTGGGTGTCGATCATCCCGGGCAGCACCAGCCTGCCGCGCACGTCGATCGTCTCGAGCGCCGGGCCGGGAAGGTTCTTCGCGACAGCGACGATGCGCCCCTCGCGCACGCCGACGTCAAGGGTGCCGTCGAGCCCCTGCGCCGGATCGATGACCCTGCCGCCGCGCAGCACGAGGTCGAACGGAACGGTCTGCACGACATCCATGGCGGGTCCTTTCGCTGACCCAGTCCCGGCAGCAAGCGGCATGCCATTTGCTAACACTTCCGGCATGCGACCGAACATCCTCAGCCATACGATCCGCTGGCTCCTGGAGCGGATCGAGCACTTCCCCATCCCCGTGGAAGAGGCCCTGTGGGCCTACGCCTATTGCCTTTCGGGCCCACCCGGGCACGAGAGCTTCTCCTTTCCGCTCCCGCCGCACGACGGAGGCGGACCGGCGATCCGCGACGAACGACCGAGGTCTCCCTCGCGATATCGGGGCGAGTCGGATCGCGAGGCGGAGCCGGCCGGAGCCACCGTCCTGGCTTAGCCCGCGCCCGCCGTGCACCGGGGAAGAGCACGAAAGACATAAACGTTCGGAACTCCTGACACAGCGCGGTGCGTGAATGTCCGGTTCCCTTGCCGGGCGCGCGGCTCTCCAGAGCCGCGCGCCCGGCAAGGACTTCCTCCGAGATGAACCGGACAGGTATTGGTCGGCATTTTCAGGCTTTGCGGCGGCCAATGACGACCTCTGGAGTCAGCGCCCATGACGTGGAGATCCGCGATCTTCGCGTCGGCAGGGCCCCGTCGCCCTGCAGGAGCTGATCGGCACGATGTTGGACGAGCGGGCTCGGCGCGGCCATGAGTTGAAGGAATAAACGCGGGAAAAGAACGAATTTCCCACGCCCCCTCGCCGCGATGCAGTCTTGCCGCAATTCGATCGCGGGACATCGGAAGGGACGAGCATGGTGCACCGGAAAGCTCTTGCCTGGCTGGCGGCGGCGGCGATGTCGTTGCCCATGGCGTCGGTGGCGCAACAACCCACGACACTGCGCGTCGTGATGCATTCCGACCTCAAGATCCTCGACCCGATCTGGACCTCGGCGTTCATCGTGCGCAACCACGGCTACATGGTCTACGACACGTTGTTCGCGCTCGACGGCGAGCTCCGGATCAAGCCGCAGATGGTCGAGAAGTGGGACGTCTCCGCCGACAAGCTCATCTGGACCTTCGCCCTCCGAGACGGGCTCGAGTTCCACGATGGCAAGCCGGTCACCGCCGAGGACGTGGTGGCCTCGCTGAAGCGCTGGTCGGTGCGGGACACGCTGGGCCAGATGCTGTGGGCCAAGGTCGACGAGGCCGCGGCAGTCGACGACAAGACCTTCCGGCTCACGCTGAAGGCGCCGACTGGCGTGGTGCTGCAGGCGCTCGCCAAGCCCTCGGGAAATCCCTTCATCATGCCCAAGCGCGTCGCGGAGACCCCGCCAGGCGACCAGATCAAGGAATTCGTGGGTTCCGGCCCGTTCATCTTCAAGGCCGACGAGTGGAAGCCGGGCGACAGGACCGTCTATGTCAGGAATCCAAAATACAAGCCGAGGCCCGAGCCCGCGTCGGGCCTGGCCGGCGGCAAGATCGCCAAGGTCGACCGCATCGAATGGATCGCGATCCCCGACCAGCAGACGGCGGTCAACGCCCTGCAGGCCGGCGAGATCGACATCATCGAGGCACCGCAGCACGACCTCTATCCGATCCTAAAGAAGGACCGGAACGTCGAACTGGTCAATCCGAGCAAGTGGGGCAACCAGTACATCTTCCGCTTCAACCATCTGCACAAGCCGTTCGACAACGCCAAGAACCGTCAGGCGATGCTCTACGCCCTCAACCAGAAAGACTTCCTCGACGGCGTGATCGGCGATCCCGACTACTACACGCTCTGCAAGGCGATGTTCGTCTGCGGCGGCCCCTACGAGACGACCGTCGGCTTCGAGGACAAGTACGAAAGCAATTACGCGAAGGCCCGCGATCTCCTCAAGGAAGGCGGGTACGACGGCACGCCGGTGGTGCTTCTGCACTCCACCGACCTCTACGCGCTCGCCAACACCGCGCCGATCGCCAAGTCGATCATGGAAAGAGCCGGCATGAAGGTCGACATGCAGTCGATGGACTGGCAGACGCTGGTCGCGCGCCGCGCCAAGAAGGATCCGCCGGACAAGGGTGGATGGAACCTGATGATCACCTCCACTTCCGGCCCGGATGCGCTCGACCCCCTTGCCCTCGGCTTCCTGGTGGCGACCTGCGACAAGGCGCCGTTCGGCTGGCCGTGCGACGAGGAGCTGGTTCGGCTGCGTGCCGCCTTCGCGGACGAGACCGACGAGGCCAGGCGCAAGGAGATCGTCGAGAAGATCCAGCTCCGTGTCGCCGAGGCTCCCACCCATGCGTTCCTGGGTCAATTCAGCAGTGCCATGGCGCGCCGCAAGACCGTCAGCGGCAACGTCACCTCACCCGTGACGGTCTTCTGGAATGTCGAGAAGCGATAGCCCAGGCGACAGGAGGCCACGCAGGTGCCGCACCATGTACTGATCGCGCAGTTCATGCACGAGACGAACACGTTCTCGAAGATCGCCACGACCCTCGACGACTACCGCCGCCAGAGGCTCGTCACGGGCGACGAGGTGGTCGAGCGTTTCGCCGGCACGCGCAACGAGCTCGGCGGCTTCATCGACATGACGAGGAGATTCGGATGGAAGGCCACCTGGCCGGTCGCCGCCAGCACGACGCCGTCGGGCAGGCTCACGAGGGCGGCATGGGAGCACATCCGCAACCTGATCCTGGCGGCAGCGCGAGACGCGGACCGGCTCGACGCCATTTGCCTTTCGCTGCATGGCGCCATGGTCAGCGAGACCGAGGATGACGCCGAAGGCGCGCTGATCGAGGGGCTGAGAGCCGCTGTCGGCGCCGACGTGCCGATCGTCGCGACCCTCGATCTGCACGCCAATGCGACCGTGAAAATGGCACGGAATGCCAATGCGCTCATAAGCTACCGCACCTATCCGCATGTCGACGGCTACGAGCGCGCCGTCCAGGCGGCAACGCTCGTTCAGCAGACCCTGGAGGGCCGCCGGAAGCCGAGGTGCCTGCTCGTGCAGCCCGCGATGCTGAAGGGCGCCGACCACGGACGCACCACGCAACCCGGCATCATGCGCGACCTGCTGCGGATGGCCGACACCCTGGAGCAGCAACCGGGCCTGGACGTGGTGTCGATCCAGGTCGGCTTCACCTGGTCCGATACTCCCTGGTCCGGCCCTTCGATCGCCGTGACCCACGAGCCCGGCGCCGAGGTCGCGGCCCAGCGGGCAGCCGATGCGCTGATCGACGAGATGTGGCGGCGCCGGACGGAATACTCCTCTTCGTACCGCTCGATCCCGGACGCCGTTGCCGCCGCGCGGACGGACAACCGGGACGCCGGGCCGCTTGTCCTGGCGGAGGGCACCGACAATCCCGGCGGAGGGGGCTACAACGATGCCACCGACCTTCTCCAGGCGCTGCTCGACGCCGGCGTGCCCGATGTCGCCGTCGGCACGATCTACGATCCGGGAACGGTGCAGCAGGCATTCGCCGCCGGCATCGGCGCGCGTATCGACGTCTCGCTGGGCAGCCATACCGATCCCTCGCTGGGCAAGCCGGTCGCGGCGAGCGCCGAGGTAAGGCATCTCTCCAATGGCTCGTTCAAGAACGACGGCCCCATGAATGCCGGCGTGGAGGTCTCCCTGGGTGCCACCGCCGTGCTGCGGATCGCCGGCGTCGACGTGGTCACGACCTCGACGCGGATGCATACAGTCGATGCCCAGGTCTTCTTGAGCCAGGGCATCGATCCGGCGACCCGAAACGTCGTTGTCGTCAAGAGCGCGCAGCATTTCCGGGCGGCATTCGAGCCGATGGCGCGACAGGTCATGCTGGTCGATGCAGGCGGCCTCTGCTCGACCGACGGCTCGCGCTTCCGCTATTCGCGGCTGCGACGGCCGATCTGGCCGCTCGATGAGCTGGACCATCCTCACGCCGTCCACCCGGAGTAACGATCCCGGGAAGAGAGAGGAGTCGACCGGGCGGCGCTCGGCATGCCGTTTGCGTGGCTTGCCGGCATGCGACCGAACATCCTCAGCCATACGATCCGCTGGCTCCTGGAGCGGATCGAGCACTTCCCCATCCCCGTGGAAGAGGCCCTGTGGGCCTACGCCTATTGCCTTTCGGGCCCACCCGGGCACGAGAGCTTCTCCTTTCCGCTCCCGCCGCACGACGGAGGCGGACCGGCGATCCGCGACGAACGACCGAGTGTCGGATCGCGAGCCGGAGCCGCCCGGTGGAAGTCCCCGCTGGGAGCGCGGCTCTCAAGAGCCGCTCATTCATTGACCTGTCCAATCCCATGAGCGGCTCTGGAGAGCCGCGCTCCCAGCCATGATCGCACCCTCTTTCGACGAGAGGGTCGGCATTTTCGGGCCGCCCTTGGAGGCGTTGCTTCTACGGCGTGCGCAGCTCGATCGTCAGGTGAGCCAGCTCGTGCACCGGCACGAGCCGTCGCCTGATCGCGTCGGCATCGATGCCGGCCTCGACAACGACGCTCACGATGCCGGCATGCGCCTCGGGACCGATCCGCCAGACGTGAAGATCCACGATCTTCGCATCTCCCGGACCCTCGACAACCTGCCGGACTTCATCGGCCAGGTGCGCATCGGTCGTGTCGAGAAGAACGGCGGCCGTGTCGCGCACCAACACCCATGACCAACGCCCGATCACGACACCGCCGACGATGCCCATCACCGGATCCAGCCACACCCAGCCGAGATAGCGGCCAGCCAGCAGAGCGACGATCGCCAGGACGGAGGTCAGCGCGTCGGCAAGCACATGCACATACGCCGCGCGCAGGTTGTTGTCCCGGCTCTGCACGCCGTGGTCGCGACCGGGGTGGTCATGTCCATGGTCATGGTCATGTTTATGGTCATGGCTGTGGCCATGGCCATGGTCGTGATGCCCCGCGAGCAGGACGGCGCTCGCCACGTTGACCGCGAGGCCGAGCCCGGCGATCCACGTCGCTTCGACGAAGGCCACCTGGACAGGATCGAAGAGCCGCATGACGGACTCCGCCGCAAGGGCCAGGGCTATCAGGCCGAGCACCATCGCAGAGGCGAAGCCCGCCAGATCCCCGACCTTTCCCGTACCGAAGCTGAATCGCCGGTTGGATGCGTGGCGCCTGGCATAGGCGTAGGCCACGACCGTGGCGGTGAGCGCACCGGCATGGGTGGCCATGTGGAAGCCGTCGGCCAGTAGCGCCATCGACCCGGTGAGGTATCCGGCAACGACCTCGCCGACCATCATGGCCGCCGTCAGTCCGACGACCCAGAGCGTACGGCGGGCATTTTCGTCGTGGGAGGCCCCCAGGAAGACGTGCTCGTGCGTGAGGTTCTCGGTGTCCGGGACGCTCATTTCCGGCCCTATCTGCTGTAGCGGCGGATGGCCTCGATCAGCTCCGCCGCGCCTGCTTTCCGTTCGGCATTCGTCAGGCCAGGGTGCGCGACGTGCTCGAGCACGTGCGCCTGGATGATTTCATCCATCAGCCCGTTGATCGCGCCCCGAACGCCCGCAACGAGATGCAGGGTGGTCGTGCAGTCCTCCGCGGCGGCCAGGGCGCGCTCGATCGCGCCCACCTGGCCGGCAATGCGGCGCACGCGCGCAAGCAGAGCCGTATTGTCTTTCGAGAGATGAGCCATAGGGTAGCCCCCTATACTATCGGCCTGCGTGATGCAATCGCGGCGGTGGACATGCGGAAGGCACGACATCGGGAGCGGCCGGCCGCACGTTGTTTCCCCGCGCCTTCCCGTGCCACCATCCCGAGATGCGCAAGATGCATCTGGTGGCCTATCTCAAGACCGGGCCGACCGCGAGCTATGCCAGCGCCTGGCGTCATCCGGCCTCGCCGCTCGACGATATCTGGGACGCCGGGCGCTATGAGCACGTCGCGCGCGTGCTGGAGGCGGCGCGCTTCGATGCGGCGTTCTTCGCCGACGGGCTGGGCCTGCCCGACCTCTACAAGAACAGCTTCGCCGACTTCATCGGCCGCGGCGGCCAGACCAGCCTGCTCGACCCGATGACGGTGCTGCCGCTGATGGCGCGGGTAACGAAGCATCTCGGCCTCGGCAACACGATCTCGACGACGTTCCTGCCGCCCTTCCAGATCGCGCGCAGCCTGGGCTCGCTCGACCTGCTGAGCGGCGGCCGCGCGGCATGGAACGTCGTCACCTCGGCGACCGACTACGAGGCGCGCAACTTCGGGCTGGACGGCGTGCCGCCCAAGGAAGAGCGCTACGACCGCGCCGACGACGTGCTCACGGCATGCTGCGCGCTGTGGGACTGCTGGGACGCCGACGCGATGGTGATGGATCGCGCCAGCGGCGTGTTCGCCGACGCGGGCAAGATCCGCTACGCCGACCATGTCGGCCCCTATGTCCGCACGCGCGGCCCGTTGTCGATCCCGCGCAGCCCGCAGGGCCGGCCGGTCATCCTGCAGGCGGGCTCCTCGCCGCGCGGGCGCGAATGCGCCGCGCGCTGGGCCGACATGATCTTCTGCACGCCGGCGACCAAGACCGATGCGATCGCGTTCCGCGCCGACATGCATGCAAGGCTCGCCGCCCGCGGCCGCGACCCGGCCGGCTGCGCTATCCTGCCGACGTTGTCGGTCGTGATCGGCGAGACCGAATCGATCGCCCGCGAGAAGGCGGCGTTCCTCGACAGCCTGATCGATCCCGAACTGGTGCTGGCCTCCTCCTCGCAACTGCTCGGCGTCGATCTCAGCCGCATCGAGTCGGCGGAGCAGGCCGAGCGCGAGGCCGGCAACCAGGGCATCGCCGGCTCGCGCGATCGCATGGCGCAGCTCGCCCGCGCCCAGGGCATCAGCTTCGCCGCCGCGGTGCGCAAGCCGCGCGGCCTGCTCGCCGGGACGCCCGCGACGATCGCCGACATGATGGAGGACTGGCTCGCCAGCGGCGCCTGCGACGGCTTCGTCCTGCCGCCGACGGTCTTCCCCCTGACCTACGAGGAATTCGCCCGCATGGTGACGCCCGAGCTGCAGCGTCGCGGCCTGCTGCGACGCGACTATGCGGGCCGGACGTTGCGCGAGAACCTCGCCGATCCGGGGTGAGCTCGGCGCCGGCAGCCACAGGTCCCTCGCTGCGCTCTGAGTGTGCGAGCCTCGAGCGGCACGACACCAAGCTGGAATGGAAAGGCGCGGGACCGTCGGGCGCATCCGCACCGCATCGCGGTGCGCTTGCAATTTCGGCCCGGAATGTGCGTCCCTTCGCACGGCACCGCAGACCGCGGCGACCGAATAGCCTACGAGAGAGCGTCATGACAGAGGCCAATCGAGCCGGCAAAACGCCGACGCCCCCTGCTTTCCCCGACTTCGGCTCGATCCCGTTTTCGGGCCGGCCGGACGCGATGTTCGAGCGCCATCTCCTGTCCGATGCCGTGGTCGAGCCGTCCGACGCCTACGACCGCCAGCGCTTCGAGGCGCTCGCCCGTTCCGTGCGCGATCTGCTCGCCCATCGCTGGATCAGGACCCAGCAGACCTACGACCGGCACAATCCCAAGCGCATCTACTACATGTCGATGGAGTACCTGATCGGCCGGTCGCTGACCAACAACGTCACCAACCTGATGCTGCAGCAGCCCATCGAGCGCAGCCTGCTCGAAAGCAACCTCGACTGGTTCGCGCTGGTGGAGCAGGAACCCGATGCCGGGCTCGGCAACGGCGGACTGGGGCGGCTGGCGGCCTGCTTCCTCGATTCGATGGCGACCATGGAGCTGCCCGCGATGGGCTACGGCCTGCGCTACGAATACGGCATGTTCCGCCAGTCCATCGACCGCGGCTGGCAGCACGAACATCCGGACAACTGGCTACGGCGCCAGGACCCGTGGGAAATCTCGCGCCGCGGCCAGGCGGTGGAGGTCACGCTCGGCTGCACCTTCGAGATGCAGCACGGCAACCTGCGGATCATCCCCAACCGGCCCTCGACCCTGATCGGCATTCCCTACGACCGGCCGGTGGTGGGCTTCGGCGGGCACACGATCAACAGCCTTCGCCTGTGGGGGGCGGCGACACAGGACGATTTCGACCTCCAGGAATTCAGCTCGGGCGAGTTCGTGGGCGCGCTGGTCGGCAGCATCGCCGCACAGACCCTGACCCGCGTCCTCTATCCCAACGATTCGATCGAGATGGGCCAGTGGCTGCGCTTCGCGCAGGAGTATTTCCTGGTCGCCTGCTCGCTGGCCGACCTCGTGCGCCGCTTCCGCCGCGACAACCACGACTGGAGCCTGCTGCCCGACAAGGTCGCCATCCAGCTCAACGATACCCATCCCACCCTGGCGGTGCCGGAGCTGATGCGCATCCTGCTCGACGATGCGCAGCTCGGCTGGGAGCGCTCGTGGGACCTCACGCAGCGCACGCTCGCCTACACCAACCATACGCTGCTGCCCGAAGCGCTCGAGAAATGGCCGGTGCGCTACTTCGAGCAGATGCTGCCGCGCCATCTCGAGATCATCCGCGAGATCAACTACCGCTTCCTCGACGACGTGCGCCGCCGCTATCCCGGCGACGAGGACCGTCTCTCGCGCGTGAGCCTGATCGAGGACGGGCCGGAGCACCGCGTCCGGATGGCGAACCTGGCGATCGTCGGCACGCACAGCACCAACGGCGTCGCCGCGATCCATTCCGGAATCCTGCGCAGCACGACGGTGCGCGAGCTGGCCGAGATCTTCCCCGAGCGCTTCAACAACAAGACCAACGGCGTCACGCCGCGGCGCTGGCTGCTGATGGCCAATCCCGCCCTGTCCGGCGCCATCACCGACGTCATCGGCGATGGCTGGACGACAGATTTCGCCCGGATCGCCACGCTCAGGCCCGCAGCCGACGACAGCGCCTTCCGCGACGCGTTCCTGCAGGCCAAGCGCGATGCCAAGCAACGCTTCGCCACCTGGCTGAAAGCGACCTCGGGGCAGGTGGTCGATCCCGACAGCATCTTCGACTGCCAGATCAAGCGTATCCACGAATACAAGCGCCAGCTGCTCAACGCGCTGCGCGTCGTGGTGCTGTACAACCGCCTGCGCGCCGATCCGGATCTCGACATGGCGCCGCGCACGTTCTTCTTCGGCGGCAAGGCAGCGCCGGCCTATCACCTCGCCAAGCTGATCATCAAGTTCATCAACAACCTGGCCGGCACGATCGACGGCGACCCCGTGGTGCGCGACCGGATAAAGGTCGTCTTCCTCCCGGAATATTGCGTGTCGCTGGCCGAACGGCTGTTGCCGGCGGCCGACGTCTCCAACCAGATCTCGACCGCGGGCTTCGAGGCCAGCGGCACCAGCAACATGAAGTTCATGATGAACGGGGCGCTGACCCTGGGCACGCGGGACGGCGCCACGATCGAGATGGCGGAGGAAGCCGGCGAGGAGAACTTCTTCCTGTTCGGCCTCACCGCCCAGCAGGTCGCCGACAGCCGCGGCTGGTACAGCCCGTTCTGGCACTACGAGAACGAGGCCGAGACGCGCGAGGCGCTCGACCTGATCGGCAGCAACTTCTTCAGCCAGAACGAGCGCGGCGCGTTCACCTCGCTGCACGACACGCTGTTGAAGTACGGCGACCGCTTCATGCATCTCGCCGACCTGTCCGCCTATCTCGAGGCCGACCGGGCGACCTGCGCGCTCTATGCCGATCCACAGGCCTGGGCGCGCAAGGCGATCCTCAACGTCGCCAGCTCCGGCAAGTTCTCCAGCGACCGCACCATCGCGCAATACGCCTCGGAGATCTGGAACGCGAAACCTTGCCCGGTGGCGTAGGTGGAAAAAGCGCAAACCCTCCCTCATGCTCCTCTCCCCCGGCAGCGGGAGAGGAGCATGAAAGAGGTAGAGGGATGATGGTGCTCGGGTTCACCGGCGGTGCGTTGGGCGGGCATCTTGCCGGGTGGCGGCACAGGGACGCGTTTCCCACGACGGCCATGCAGCTCTCCTGCATGGTCGAGATGGCGAAGATCGCCGAGCGGGGCGGGCTCGACCTGATGTTCCTCGCCGACGGCAACGGCGTGCGCCAGATGGACAGGCCCGCCTTGTTCGCCGCCAACAGCCCGTCCGATCGGCCGGCGGTGTTCGAGCCGGTCACGCTGTTCGCCGCCGTGGCGCAGCACACGAGCCGGATCGGCCTGGTGGCGACGGCGACCACCAGCTTCGAGGAGCCGTTCACGCTGGCGCGCAAGTTCGCCTCGCTCGATCACCTGAGCGGCGGCCGGGCGGGCTGGAACCTGGTGACGACGCAATATGTCGAGGACGCCAAGAACTTCGGCCGCGACGAGCATTTCGGCCGCGCCGAGCGCTACGAGCGTGCGCGGGAGAGCCTCGACGTGGTGCGCAAGCTGTGGGACTCGTGGGCGACCGACGCCTTCCTCGAGGACAAGGCGAGCGGCCGCTATCTCGATCCGGCCCGGGTGCGGCTCGCCAACCATCGCGGCACGCATTTCGCGGTCAAGGGACCGCTCAACGTCGCCCGCACGCCGCAAGGCCAGCCGGTGGTCTTCATGGCCGGCCAGTCGGACGCCGGCAAGGAGCTGGCGGCCTATGGCGGCGAGGGCCTGTTCGGCACCGCCAGCAGCAAGGCCGACGCGCAGCGCGAATATGCCGACATCAAAGGGCGGATGGCGAAGTACGGCCGGCCGACCGATGCACTGAAGATCCTGCCGGCGCTGAGCGTGTTCGTCGGCCGCACCGCCGCCGAGGCCGATGCGCTGTTCGAGGAGCTGCAGGCGCTGATCCCGCCTCCCCTCGCCGTCAGCTATCTCTCCAAGCTGGTCGGCTTCGACGTGAGCGAGGCGCCGCTCGACGGACCGATGCCGGAGAGCCCGGGCGAGAGCCTCGGCGGCACCGCGATCGGCCGCTCCGTGGTCGAGATGGCGCGGCGCGAGGGGCTCAGCGTGCGCGAGACCTGCGCGCGCGTGCTGCCGTCGATGGGCGGCAACATGGTGAAGGGCGATCCGCGCCAGGTCGCCGACTTCCTGGAAGACTGGTACACGGGCAAGGCCTGCGACGGCTTCATGCTGTCGATGCCGGTCCAGCCGCGCAGCCTGCGCGACTTCGTCGAGCTGGTCGTGCCCGAGCTGCAGCGGCGCGGGCTGCGTCCGCCGCACTATCGTGGATCGACGTTGCGCGACAACATGGGCCTCGCGCGGCCGGCCGATCCCTTCGAGAGCGCACAATCGGAGGCTTCGTCATGACCTTCTCCATCGCCGGACGATGCGCGCGCACCGGCATGCTGGGCGCCGTCGTCACCACCTCCTCGATGGCGGTCGGCAGCCGTTGCGCCTATGCGACGGCGGGCGTCGGCGCGGCGCTGACGCAGCACCGCACCGATCCGCGGCTGGGACCGAAGATGCTCGAGCGGCTGGCGCAGGGCGCCTCGCCCGAGTCGATCGTGCGCGATCTCGAAGCGAACGAGCCGGGCATCGGCTGGCGCCAGCTCGCCGTCATCGGCGCGGATGGAACGGCCGCGTTCCTGAACGGCGATCGGATCAGCTCGATCGCCAAGGGCCGGGTCGGGCGCGATTGCGTGGCGATCGGCAACATCCTGCGCACGACCGAGGTGGTCGATGCGATGGTCGAGACGTTCGAGGCCAACGCCGCCCAGCCGCTGGCCGAGCGGCTGGTGCGCTGCATCGAGGCCGGCGAGGCGGCCGGCGGCGAGCTGAAGCAGGTGAAGTCCGCCGGCCTCGTGGTCGCGCACGAGGAAAGCTTCCCGTATGTCGACCTGCGCGTCGACCTCGACGCCCAGCCGCTCGTGCAGCTCCGCTTCCTGTGGGAGCTCTACCAGCCCACCGCCGAAGCCTACGTCATCCGCGCCGTCGACCCCGACGCCGCCCCGCCGCCGTGAGTGTCTTGCGCTGGGGGCGCGCCACTGGAGTGGCGCGCCCCCAGCGCAAGACGCCTATCTCTTAGGCGCGGCGGAGCGCAGGTCGGCGAGCAGGCGGTCGACGAATTTCGGCGAGTAGCCGAGCATCGCCTTCGGGTCGTTGAGCTCGGCCTGCAATTGGCCGAGCGCCTCGACGAACGAGCCGCCCTTCGCCAGCGCCTTCTCGACCAGCGCGCCGGCCTTGTCCTTGCCCATCGTCTCGGCCAGCAGGAAGGTCGCGCGCTCGGCCAGCACCGCGCCGTTGGTGGCGTCGAGATTGGCCTGCATGCGATCGGCGAAGACGGTGAGGTCGGGCGCGACCTCGGCCACGCTCTCGACCGCCGAGCCGAGCGCTTCGAGCAGGCCGGCGAGGGTCGGCCATTCGGCCTGCCAGCCGCCCAGCGCGCGCTCGTTCTCCTGCGGCAGGTTGGCGACGATGGTGGCGGCAAGCGGCGCGGTGCGCGCGGCGGCGATCAGCGCGAGGCCCGCGCCGACCGGGTTGCGCTTGTGCGGCATGGTCGAGGAGCTGCCCCGGCCCGGCCCCGACGGCTCGGCGACCTCCTGCAGCTCGTACTGCATCATCAGCGCGATGTCCCTGGCCGCCTTGCCCAGCGCGCCGGCGACCAGCGCGGCATCCTGGGCGAAGGCCGCGATGCGGACCCGTTGCGCGAACCACGGCGCAGGCGGCAGCGCGAGGCCCAGCCCCTTCGCGAGCGCCTTCATCACCGGCTCGGCCTTCCTGCCGAGGGCCGAGAGCGAGCCCGACGCGCCGCCGAACTGCAGGATCTGCGTTTCCGCGTAGCTCGCTTCGAGCCGGCGCGTCGCGCGATCGATGTCGGAGGCCCAGCCGGCGACCTTCTGGCCGAAGGCGAGCGGCGTGGCGGGCTGCATCAGCGTGCGGCCCATCATCGGCGTGGCGCGGTGGCGACGCGCGAGCTTCGCGAACGCCGCCACGATGCCGTGCAGGGCGGCGATCAGCGGCGGCACCGCCTCGGCGAGCTGCAGCACCATCGCGGTGTCGATCACGTCCTGGCTGGTGGCGCCCCAATGGACGTACGCCGCCGCTTCCTCGTCGCGCCGGCGGACCTCGGCGGTCAGCGCCTTCACGACCGCGACGGTGAGCGTGATGCTGCGCCGCGCGACCGGGACCAGCGCGGCGGGATCGTAGAGCGCGGCATCGCAGGCCGCGGCGATGATCGCGGCGTGCTTCTTCGGGATCAGGCCGGCGCGCGCGACGGCGTGCGCCAGCTCCGCCTCGAAGCGCAGCATGTGGCGCAGGGTCGCCTCGTCCGAGAAAGCCTCGGCGACCTTGGTCGAGGCGTTGAGGGCATTCACCAGACGGCCGGACATTGGCGCTCACGAAGTCGTTGCGAAGAGGCCGGACTGTGCGCGCTTCGAATCCCGAATCAAAGCCCCTCCCCCGAAGACGGGGGAGGAGGATCTGTCTAGAGCCTCTCGACTCCCGCGCGGGCGCAATCCTCGTCTTCCTGCGCCGTGCCGCCGCCGACGCCGCAGGCACCGACCAGCACGCCGTCGCGGAAGATCGGCACGGCGCCCTGGCCGTAGAACATGTGGCTGCCTTCGGCCGCGGCGATGCCGCGCAAGGTCGGATGATCGGCGCGCGCCGTCAGCTCGCCGCTCGGCCGTCCGAAGGCGGCCGAGGCGATGGCCTTGCCCTGGCTGCCGAACGAGCCCGCCCACATCGCACCGTCCATGCGCTGGAAGGCGAGCAGCCGTCCGCCGGCGTCGCACACCGCGATGTTCATCTTCGCGCCGATCTGCTCGGCCTTCCCGATCGCCCCGGCGATCACGCGGTTGGCCTCCGCGAGGGTGAGCGTCATGCGGTCGTTCCTTTCGATTGGAGTGCCGGGAGCGACCTTACACGCGCTCGAGGATGGACAGGCCGCGGTTGCGGTCGATCAGGTAGATCAGGCCGCGATGGTCGACATAGACGTCGTTGCTGCAGACACGCCGGGCGCCCGGCGGCACGTCCGGCATCCACCAGGCGGCCTGCTTCATCGCCAGGGGATTGGCGATGTCGATCACCCGCAAGCCGTTGGCGAACCAGGCGGCGGGAACCTCGTTGCCGACGATGGTCTCGACCGGCTGGTGGCAGGCCGTCATCAGCGGCGTCTCGACCCCGACCAGCTCGGGGAGCTGGAAGCAGCCGACGGGCACCGGCCGCGTCTCGTCGGTGATGTTCACCATCCACAGCGCGGCCGGCAGCTCGGGCGAGAGCGCGGGATCGAGCGGCTGCACGTGCTCGTCGGCGACCAGCATCCAGCGATGGCCGGCGATCGGCACGTCGATCGGCACCAGGCTGTGCGTCGGCCAGCCGAACGGCGGGCTCCAGTCGAGATGCGAGACCAGCTTCGGCCGGCTCATGTCGGCGATGTCGAGAATGACGCCGCCGCCGTACCAGTAGCTGACATAGAGCCGGTCGCCGCGCCGGATCGGATGGTGGCAGCGATGGTTCTTCGCCTTCCAGCCCGGCGTCTCGCCGCCGGCCGTCCACTGGCCTTCCATCCACCAGCGGCCGACCTCCTCGGGCTTCGTCGGATCCTTCAGGTCGAGGATCATGACGATGGTGCCGACATAGCCTTCCTGCTCGGTCGAGATGTAGGCGTAGCGCCCGTCGAAGGTGAAGCGATGCACGCCGGAGCCGGCGCACGCCCAGTGGCAGATGTCGCGCGGGGCGTCCGGCCGGCTCACGTCGAAGATGCGCAACCCGACGAAATCGCCCGCCGGCCTGTCGCCGCGCGTGCGTTCGCGATTGGTGAGCATGAGGCCGTTCGCCACCCGCACCTTGTGCGAATGCAGTCCCGGCGGAATGTCGATCGACGCGACCAGCCGCGGGTTGGCCGGATCGGCCACGTCGAGCACCGACGTGCCGTGCGGCGGGTCCATGTGCCCGACATAGGCGTGGTTGCCGTCGAGGACGACCTGTCCGCCGCCGGGGATATCGACCCAGGCCACCTCGCGAATGCCGGAACCCTGCGCCATGGCATCTTCCTTCCGCTCTCCGGGTGCGGCGATCTTGCGGCGCGCCCGGCTTCATTGCAATTGCGGCGGGGCGCGCGAGAATGAGACGACAGTCGGAGACTACGGGAGCACGAGATGACCGATCGCGTCGCAGGGAAGATCGCCGTCGTGGTCGGCGCCGGCCAGACCGAGGGCGAGACCGTCGGCAATGGCCGTGCGACCGCCCTGCTGCTGGCGCGCGAGGGCGCGACCGTGCTGTGCGTCGACCGCATCGCCGAGCGGGCGCACGAGACGGCCGACATGATCGCCGCCGAGCGCGGCGACGCAGCGGCCGCGTCGGCTCTGGCCGCCGACATCACGTCCGCGGCGGAGTGCGCCCGCATCGTCGCCGAGGCGCGCTCGCGCTATGGCCGGCTCGATATCCTGATCAACAATGTCGGCATCGGCGGCGGCGGCGACGCGCCGGCCCACCGCCTGGAGGAGCACGTCTTCGACCGCATCATGACGGTCAACCTCAAGGGCATGTGGCTGACGATCAAGGCGGCCATCCCCGCGATGCGCGAGCAGAAGGGCGGGGCGATCGTCAACGTCTCCTCGCTGGCCGCGATGGCCGGCGCGACGCAGATGGCCTACGAGGTCTCCAAGGCGGCGGTCAACCGGCTGACGACGAGCGTGGCGCAGTCGAACGCGCGTCACGGCATCCGCGCCAACGCCATCATGATGGGCTTCATGGACACGCCGATGGCGGTCTCGGGCATCGCCCGCGCGAGCGGCCGCTCGACCGCCGACGTGCGCGCCGAGCGCGACGCCCAGGTGCCGCTGCGCGGCAAGATGGGCACCGGCTGGGACACCGCCCACGCCGCCCTCTTCCTGGCGTCGGACGAGGCCCGCTTCATCACCGGCGAGGTCCTGCGCGTCGACGGCGGCATGGGCAACGGCCTGCGCTGAGAGGGAGCGCTGGGAGCGCGGCTCTCCAGAGCCACTCTTCCTTCGATTTTCCGCATCCCATGAGCGGCTCCGGAGAGCCGCGCTCCCGGCGAGATCAGGTCACGTAGTCGAGGCGGAAGCCGTCGCCCCAGCGCTTGACGTGGCCGACAGAGGGCGACGGGAAGTGCATCGTGCAGCACAGCGTATCGGTGTCGCAGTAGCGTTCGAAGAAGCTGCGGCGCGTGCGGGCGCCCTGCTCGCGGTCGGTGTCGACCCTCATCACCAGCTCGGGATAGCGGGCCTGGATCGGCGAATGGATCAGGTCGCCGGTGAACACCGCCTCATCGCCGCCCTTGCCGGCGCAGACCGCGAAATGGTCGGGCGTATGGCCCGGCGTCGGGGTCAGCCGGACATGGTCGTTGAGCGCGTGATCGCTGCTGACCAGCTCGGCCCGATTGGCCTCGATGATCGGCAGCACGCTGTCGGTGATCTGGTCGAGCGGGGTCTTCTGATGGATCTCGCTCCAGTAGGTATATTCCTTCTTCGAGAACAGGTAGCGGGCCTTCGGGAAGGTCGGCACCCAGCGGCCGTTCTCCAGCCGCGTGTTCCAGCCGACGTGATCGCCGTGCAGATGGGTGCACATCACGAAATCGATGTCCTCGACCCCGAGGCCGGCCGCCTTCAGCGCTGTCATCCAGTTGCTGTCGGACTTCTTGTTCCAGGTCGGCCGGTTCGGGAAGTTCTTGTCGTTGCCGATGCAGCTATCGACCAGGATGTTGTGATGCGGCGTCCTGACGACATACGACTGGAAGCACAGCACGACGTTGCCGCTCGCGGCGTCATAACCGCCGGGCGCCAGCCAGGAGAGGTTCTCGGCGAGGGTGTCCTTCGACAGCGTCGGCAGGAAGTCGAGGATCGGCGTGAAGCCGGCTTCCTGCTCGACGATACGATGGATGGTCATGTCCTTGACGGCAAAGCTCGTGCGCATGGCTGGCATTTCCTCTCCGGGGGCTAGCCCGATCTATTGTCGTGCAGGATACGTCCTGTCGCTAGAAGAAGACGTAGGCGCGGACGACGACGTTCTTGCGGCAGCGGGCGTTGGCCGGCGCGGTCGGGTCGATGCAGGCGGTGTGGAAGGACCAGCGCGAGACCGAGCCGTCGGTGACCGAGTCGTAGCATTTCAGCATCGAGACCTCCGTCGAGGTCTGCCTGGGGAACCAGTACCATTCGTGCGTCGGGCGATAGGTGAAGCGCGTGGTCTCGCCGACGCGATCGTCGTAGATGCGGTAGTTGGTGATGTAGGGCTGGTCGGCGAAGGATGGCCAGGCGCAGAGCACGAAGGGGAACTGCTCGACCGTCTCCATCGGCTTGGCGAGGTTGATCGACATGAAGCGGCGCGACATCTTCGCGTCGGCCTCTTCCGGCGTGTAGCTCTGCGTCCGCCCGAAGTTGCGCAGGTTGGAGGTGAGCAGCTCGCGGCAGCGCACCCGCCCGCTATTGTCGTTCAGGTCGTTGTGCACGAGGTTGACGTAGCGCGCGTTCACGCCGGGGTTCTTGTTGTCCTGGTCCTCGGTGCGATCGCCCGTGTAGTCCTTGTCGAACACGTCGTGATTGTAGGCCAGCGCGTCGGTCGAGCCGGGAAAGAACTCGAGCAGCAGCTTCTCGATCTCGGGATAGAACACCCGCTCGACCTCGGCCGAATCGTAGAAGTTCGCGCACTTCGATTCGAGATGGGCGAGCGCGACGCCGAGCCGGTCCATGCATTCGGGGCTGCTGGGCGAGAGGCCCGGGTAATATTCGCCGATGCGCCGCGCATCCCGCATCACCTGCGGGAAGTAGAGATTGCGCCGGCGGTTGTCCTCCTCGTTGCGCTGCAGGATCGCCGCCATGTCGGCACGCTCGGGATCGCGCCACAGCGCGTTGGACGGCACGATGGAATAGCTCGGCCGCTCGAACACCGTGTAGGCCAGCGGCAGCGCCAGCCCGCCCTCGGGCGCCTTGATGCTGTTGGATTCACGGATATAGCGCACGCATTCGTCGTAGTCGCGGAAGGCGAGGCCCCAGCGGGTCTTGATCGGGCCGGGCGGGGCGTCGTCGATCATGTCGATGACGCGCTGGCTCTCGCCGCCGGCGATCTCGGCCAGCGCATCGTCCAGCGCCTTGGCGGTTCCCGCATCGCCGTCGCGGTCGAACGACATGTAGGACAGCCCGCCGTTGGCCGCGATCGGTGCCGGCTGGCCCGCCGTGCACTGCAGCGTCGGCACATAAGGCTGCGAGACGATCTCGGGTTGGCTCATGGCGCACCTCCGGTTGTTTCGACGTCACGCTGGCACAGGCGGCCGGCGCTTTCCAGATGATGAATCTCGCCCGGGTCATGAGGCGGAATCATGCGAAATCGGCGAGCGGTTATCGCACTCCGGCAAGACGTCCTATTGGTCCGGAACGCAGGGCCGCTACTATGCGGCCCTGTCGCTTCCTGCGAGGGACCATGAGCGCTACCGGCCTGCCTGTCGACGATCGCCTGCAACTCGGCGTCCAGACCATCCATCGCCGCACCGAGCCGGCGGTCGGCACCTGGCTGCCGACGATCGACGAGATGCGGTCGCTGGTCGAGCTGGTCGATCGCGGCGGCTACGATTCGCTGTGGGTCGGCGACCATGTCTCCTTCCACATCGCCATCTTCGATCCGTTCCTGCAGCTCGCCCAGGCGGCGGTGCTCAGCCGGCGGCTGGTGTTCGGCACGGGCGTCTATCTCGTGCCGCTGCGCCATCCGACGCCGGTCGCCAAGCAGGTCTCGACGCTCGATCATCTCGCCGAGGGCCGGTTCATCTTCGGCGTCGGCGTGGGCGGCGAGTTCGCCAAGGAGTTCGAGGCCTGCGGCGTGCCGGTCGCCGAGCGCGGCGCGCGGCTGGACGAAAGCCTCGCGGTGATGCGCAAGCTGTGGAGCGGCCGGCCCGCCACCCACGACGGCCGCTTCTTCAAGTTCGAGGGCGTGACGATGCAGCCGCCGCCGCGCCAGGCGGGCGGCCCGCCGATCTGGTGCGGCGGCCGCTCCGACGCAGCACTACGCCGCGTCGGCCGCGCCACCGACGGCTGGATGTCCTATGTCATCACGCCGGAGATGTTCCGCCAGGGACTGGAGAAGATCGCGGCGGCGGCCGCCGCGGCCAACCGCGTCTTCGAGCGCGGCTTCGGCACGGCGCATCTGCTCTTCACACGCATCGACGACACCTACGAACAGGCGCTCGATGCCGCGACCGCCTCGCTCAGCCAGCGCTACGGCATGGACTTCCGCAAGGCCGCGCAGCGTTATTGCGCGCTGGGGACGCCGCAACAGGTCGCCGAGACGATCGCGCGCTTCCACGACGCCGGAGCCCGCCACGTCATCGTCGATTTCGTCGGCCCCTACGAGGAGCGCGACCGCCAGATCGAACGCTTCGCCGCGGAGGCGATGCCGCTGCTGGCCGGGTTGCGCGGGGCGCCGCCGGCCGGTCAGTAGCCCTGGGCGACGTCGACCTCCTGCAGCAGCCCTCCGCCCGCCTCGAAGCTGCGGATGTTGGCGGCGACCTCGGTGACGAGCTGGGTCACGGTCGGCCGGCGCGCGACATGGGGCATGATCGTGACCCTGGGATGGAGCCATAACGGGCTGTCCGGCGGCAGAGGCTCGGGATGGAGCGCATCGAGGGCGGCGTAGGAGAGCTGCCCGGAATCGAGGGCGGCGATCAGGTCGGCGTCGACCACATGCTTGCCGCGGCCGACATTCACCAGCATGGCGCCGCGCGGCATCATGGCGAAGGTACGGGCGCAGAAGATTCCTTCGGTCTCGGGCGTGAGCGGCAGCAGGCAGACGGCAATGTCGGTCTGGCCGAGGAAAGCCTCGAGCCGGTCGCGGCCGTGGAACAGCGGCACCTCCGCCGCCGGCCGCGGCGAGCGCACCCAGGCGGAGACCTCGAAGCCCAGCGACTGCAGCACCAGCGCCGGCGCCTTGGCCATCATGCCGAAGCCCAGGAAGCCGATCCGGCGCTGCTCGGGCCGCACGATCGGCACGCGGCGCCATTCGCGGCGGGCTTGCGCCGCCTGGTAGCCCGGCATGTCGCGATGCAGACGCAGCACGTGCATGACGACGTACTCGGTCATCATCGGATCGCCGCCCGGCGGCTCGACCTTGCCGAGCGGCACCTTCGGCAGCTTCGGATGCCCCACGATGTCCTCGACGCCGGCCGCGCGGCTGAACATCGCCTTGAGGTTCGGGAAGGCCGGCAGCTTGTCGAAGTCCGGGTGCATGAAGGCGAGATATTCGATGTCCTTCAGATCGCCCGCCTCGGGCCAGAAGCGGATCGGCAGGTCGGGAAGCTGCTCCCTGAAGGCGGCGCGGAAGGCCTCGGCACTGCCGATGATCCTGTCCAGGTTGACGACGAGCAGCGCCATGCTTCCTCTCTTTCTCTTCTCCCCCTATCGGGGCAGGGCTATCGCATGAAGGCTTTCCCTCCCCCGTCTCCGGGGGAGGTGGCGCGGTAATCCGCGACGGAGGGGGTCGGGAACGCGGTGTTGCATGAGCATGCCCCCCTCCGTCCGCGTAAGACGCGGCCACCTCCCCCGAAGACGGGGGAGGGAAGACGAGTGTGCAATTGCCCTGCCTATCCGGGCGAGAGGAATATGGGGAAAGCGCTACACCGCCGCCGGCAGCGGCAGGTCGAGCGAGGTGGTGCGGCGCAGCTCGCGGCGATGGGTCTGGTCGTCGAACGGGCGGGCACGATGCATGGTGCAGCGATTGTCCCAGATCACGAAGTCATGCGGCCGCCAGACGTGGCGGTAGACGAACTGCGGCTGCGTGGCGTGGTCGGTCAGGTCGCGCAGCAGGAGGCGGCCTTCGGGCACCGGCCAGTCGACGACGTGCTCGGCGTGCGAGGCGAGATAGAGGGCGCGGCGGCCGGAGCCGGGAATGGTCCGCACCAGCGGATGGACGGCGCCCTTCAGCTTGTCCTGCTCGTCGGCACTGAAGTCGAAGCCGAGCACGTGGCGCGAATAGACGATCGAATGGAAGACGCGCAGCCCCTCGATCGTGGCGCGGGTCTCCGCGTCGAGCGCGTCGTAGGCGGCGCGCATGTCGGCGAATTCCGTATCCGCCCGCACCGGCGGCACGACGCGCGCCGACAGCATCGAGTAGCGGCCCGGCGGATCGACGAACGAGGCATCGGTGTGCCACAGCCGGTTGGCGACCGAGGAGGCGCGCATGCGGTTGTCCGCGTCACGAATCTTGCCGTCCTTGTCGACGTTGGACACGTCGGCCAGCGCCTCGTTGCCGAACCGGTTGCCGGCGATCGCGGAGGACGAGGTGCGCGCGTGCAGCGTGCCGTCGAAGCGCTGCGCGAAGTCGAGCTGCTCGTCGTTGGTGAAGTCCTGATCGCGGAACACCAGCACGGCGTAGCGGTCCATGCCGGCGCGGATCGCCTCCAGCGTCTCGCGGTCGTGCACCCGCCGCAGGTCGATCGGCCCCACCTCGCCGGCGAACACGGGGGTGAGCGGCGTGATGGTGACGGTCATCGTGCAGCGCTCCCTTTATTGCCGCGGCGTCAGCCTCACCGCCGTCATGTAGTGCTGGCGGTAGTAGTCGGAATCGAGCAGCGTGACCGAGACCGGTGAGCCGCGATGGGTGGCATGCACGAACTGGCCGTCGCCGGCATAGATGCCGACATGGGTGAACGTGCCGCGGAAGCCGAAGAAGACGATGTCGCCGCGCTGCAGGTCGGCACGCGCCACCGGCATGCCCTCGCGCGCCATGCCATCCGGCATGCGCGGGATGGTCTGCCCGAACACCGCGCCGTAGAGATAGTAGACGAAGCCGCTGCAGTCGAAGCCCGTGCTGGGCGAGATGCCGCCGGGACGATAGGGCGTGCCGAGATAGTTCATCGCCCGGGAGACCAGGCGGTCGCCCCACTCGTTGGGGCTGGCCACAGCGGCAGTCGCGAAGGACGCCTGGACGATGGGAGGCTTCGCGCTCGTGAAGCCGGCGAAAGCGCCGTTCTCCTGCTGCCACTTGGCATTGAGCTGGTCGGCCATGCTGTCCGACGGATCGGCCTTGGGGGCGGCCTTGGCCACGGGCTTCAGCTTCGATTTTGCGGGCGCCTTGACCTGCGCCATGGCGGGAGAAAGCGCCCCCGCCGTTCCGGCCAGCACCAGGGCGGCCACGATGACTCCGACGATCGAACGCGTGTTGCGCCCGGTTCCCAACGCCATGAACTTCTCCCCCTTGGGACTAAAGCAAGCAAGGCGGCCAACGGCCTGGCGCATAGTGTCGAACGAGGGGCGATCCGTCCAACAAATGTTGCAAATTTGCCACAATGAATTTCAGGCTCTTACCCTTTGAAATTCCTTACTTTTCCTTATTTGTGCCTGGGATTTTCCACAGAGCGCGGCAAATCGGCACCTGCCGCTCTGCGCGCGTCGGCGGCGGCGAAATGCGCCAGTTGATCGGCGCGCGCCTTGAGGAATGCGGGACGGCCGGTCACGCGGCGCACATAGGCATCGGTCGCGGGTCGATCGCCGGAGGCGCGGACATCGGGCAGGCGCAGGACGTCGGCCATCAGCAGGTCGGCCACGGTGAAACGATCAGCGGCCAGCCATTCGCGCCCGGCCAGGACCGCTTCGATCTGGTCGAGGCGGCTCGTCACCCAGCCCGAAAGGGCGTTGTCGGGCTGGCCCGAGATCTTGAGGAACCACCACGGCACGGTGACCATCTCGATCGAGTTGAGCGCGGCGATGACCCATTGCACCGTTGCGGCCTCCCCCGCCGGGTCGCGCGGCATCAGGCTCTCGCTCTTGCGGGCGAGATGGAGCAGCCCTGCCCCGCTCTCGAAGATCTCCAGCCCGCCGTCGCGCAGGAACGGCACCTGGCCGAACGGCTGTTGCGACAGATGGTTGGTCTCGCGCCCCTCGAACGGCACCGTCCGCACCGAATAGGCGAGCCCCGCCTCCTCGCAGGCCCATCTGAGCCGCAGATCGCGCACGAAGCCCCGCGGGCCTTCAGGCACCCAGTCCAAGGTCCAGATGACAAGCTCGTTCATGAGTGGAGAATCCCCGGCCTACGCCACGAGCGACGATTCGCGCCAACCGCTGTTCTTCGTCTCGAAGACGGATCGATAGTCGTGCCCATGCCGCTTCTCGTCCGCCTCCTGCAACTGCCTGATCACGTCTGCCATCAGGCCCCTGCCGGCGCGCGCGGCGTATGTCTCGCGAATCGCGATATCCGCCATGAGACCCAGCGGCTTCTCGCGCGCCTTCTCCCACCGGATGACGGTCGCCCGGTCGACGCCCAGAAGCTTGCCGAAGTCGGTTTGCGACAGGTCCAGCATGACCCGCAGAAAGCGGGCATGCTGCCCGAGAATCGGACGTGCGCTGTCGACGATGGCGCGAGCGATCACCTGGTGAAGCTCGAGAGCATGATCGATCGCCACGCCTTCACCATATTCGGTGGTCTCGATGCGATATCCGTTTGCAAGCCACACATCGTCCAGCCCGGACTTCGTGTAGTGGAACAGCTTGTCGCCGCTCACGTCAGGTCCCTCCACATGACAGTCCGCACGATCAAGGTGCGGTCGTCCCTTACTATTACAGTCACGACACACGCGTCTCTTCCCCCGGGCATCCGCTTGGCCATGATCGCCTGCCAGTGACCGCGCTCGTTCATCACCGGATCGCCGAAAACCGCACCCGTCTGAAGCACGCGATAGACCGTCATCGTATCGAGCGAGTCCGTACCGCGCTCATCCACTCGATCGAACGCATGCTCCGTGATCACGATCCGCGACGTATCGTGAGCCCATTCGCGGATCGTCCTCTCGGCCTCGTCGGACCGCAAATCGGTCCAGCGGACCGGGCGGCGAAGAGGAATTGGCTCGGTCATGGATGTTGCATTTTGCAACATTTCATATGAAGCCGCAACTTGCTTTGTGCGAAGGCTCAGGAACTCGGCGGACACGCCAGCCCGTTCACCAGCGGCGGCGGGCTGCCCGTGCGGCAGGCTGGCTCGGCGAGGCGGCAGCGCGGGTGGAAGGGGCAGCCTTGCGGCAGGTTCGCGGGGTTGGGCGGCTCGCTCGGCGTGGCGGTCGGGACGGTGCCGGCATGCAGCCGGGGGACCGAGGCCAGCAGCGCCTGCGTGTAGGGATGGCGCGGCGCGCCCAGCACCTGCTCCGCGCTGCCCTGCTCGACGATACGGCCGAGATACATCACCGCGACCTCGGCGCAGACCTGGCGCACCACCGCGAGATTGTGGCTGATGAAGAGGTAGGTCAGGCCGCGGCGGGCGCGCAGCTCGGCCAGCATGTCGAGCATCTGGGCCTGCACGCTGACATCGAGCGCGCTGGTCGGCTCGTCGAGCACCAGGAGCTGCGGCTCGGGCGCCAGCGCGCGGGCGATGCAGACGCGCTGCTTCTGGCCGCCCGACAGCTCGTGCGGATAGCGGCGCAGGAACTCCGGCCCCAGCCCGACCTCGGCGAAGAGCTGCCGCACACGATCGTCGAGCGCCGAGCCACTGGCGAGGCGCTGGATGACCAGCGGCTCGGCCACCGAGGCCGCCGCCGTGAGGCGCGGATCGAGCGCGGCCGACGGGTTCTGGTGCACGAGCTGCAGCCGCTGGCGCAGCGGGCGCAGCGCGGACTCCGGCAGGCTGGTGATGTCCTGGCCGTTGAACACGATGCGGCCGGCGCTGACCGGCGCGAGCCGCAGCAGCAGGCGGGCGAGCGTGCTCTTGCCGCAGCCGCTCTCCCCCACCAGGCCGAGCGTGGCGCCGGGCGCCAGCGACAGGTCGACATGCGCCACGGCGGTCAGCTTGCGCGCCGGCTGGAACGCGGTGCGCGGCAACGCGAAGGTCTTCGACAATCCGGTGGCGTCGAGCAGCGGCGCGGTCATGGCCCGGGGTGCTCGGGCGTCGCATGATGGCAGGCGACGCGATGGGCCGGGGCCAGCTCGCGCAGCGCGGGCTTCGTGCTGCGGCAGATGTCGGTCGCCAGTGCACAGCGCGGATGGAAGCGGCAGCCCGTCGGCGGCTTCAGCAGGTTGGGGATGCTGCCGGGAATGCCGCGCGGCTTGTGCGCCGGGTTGTCGATGTCGGGCACCGCGGCGATCAGGCCCTGCGCATAGGGATGGCGCGGGTTGGCGAGCAGCGCGGCGGTCGGCGCCTCCTCGACCACGGTGCCGGCATACATCACCGCGACCCGCGCGCAGCTCGCCGCGACGACGCCGAGATCGTGGCTGATCAGCATCAGCGCGAGGCCGCGCTCCTTCACCAGCCCGGCGATCAGCGCCAGCACCTGTGCCTGCACCGTCACGTCGAGCGCGGTGGTCGGCTCGTCGGCGACCAGCACGCTCGGATTGCCGGCCAGCGCCATGGCGATCAGCACCCGCTGGCGCATGCCGCCGGAAAGCTGGTGCGGATGGCTGTCGAGCAGGCGGTGCGGCTCGGCGAGGCCGACCGAGGCGAGCAGGCCCGCGGCGTGATCGCGGATCGCGCGGCGCGGCCGCTTCGCCTCGCCCGCCGCCGACTCCTGGCCGCGGATGGCGTCCTCCATCTGCGTGCCGATCGACAGCAGCGGGTTGAGGTAGCTCGCCGGATCCTGGAAGACCATCGCGATGCGGCGGCCGCGCAGCCGGCGCATCGCGCGCTCCGGCAATGCGAGCACGTCCTGGCCCTCGAACAGGATGGCGCCGGACACCACGCGCGCCGGCGGCGATTCGTTCAGCCGCAACAGGCTGCGCGCCAGCACCGACTTGCCGCAGCCGGTCTCGCCCACGATGCCCAGCGTCTGGCCCGCCTCGAGCGCGAGGTCGATGCCGTCGAGCACGTGCAGCGTGCCGTCGAACGTATCGAACGCGAGACGATAGTCGCGGATCTCGACGAGGGTCATCGCTGGGACCGCGCCACTCCGTGGCGCTCGGAATCATGACCATGAGCGCCACGGAGTGGCGCGGTCCCAGCGCATGAGATACCGACTCGCCTCATCCGCGATGGCTCCGCGGGTCGAGGATGTCGCGCAGGCCGTCGCCCAGGAGGTTGAAGCCGAGCACGCTGGCGTAGATGAACGCGCCGGGGCAGATCGCGTACCACCACCAGTCGGGCAGGTAGCCGCGCGCGATCGAGATCATCGCCCCCCATTCCGGCGTCGGCGGCTTGGCGCCCAGCCCGATGAAGCCGAGCGAGGCGACGGCGAGGATCGCCTGGCCGATATCCATGCTCATCTTGACGATGATCGGCGAGAGGCTGTTGGGCAGCACGTGCCGCCACAGGATACGCAGCCCGGGCGCGCCAGCCACCCTTGCCGCCTCGATGAACGGCTCGCCGCGGATCGACAGCGCCTTGGATTCGGCCAGCCGCACGTAGCCCGGCCACCACACCAGCACCAGCGCGATCATGGCGTTGACGATGCCGGGCCCGAGCGCGGCGACCAGCGCGATGGCGAGCACCAGCCCGGGCACCGAGAGGAACAGGTCGGTCACGCGCATGATCGCCTCGCGCACCTTGCCGCCGGCGGTGCCGGCGAGGATGCCGAGCGGCACGCCGATCGCGGCGGCCGCCAGGGTGATGCCGATGCCGACCAGCAGCGACAGCCGCGCGCCCACGATCACGCGCGTGAGGATGTCGTTGCCGACCTCGTCGGTGCCGAACCAGTGCGCCTTGCTGGGCGGCAGCAGCTTGTCCGCGAGATTGACCTTGCCGGCCACATCGTCCGGATAGGGCACGATCCACGGGCCGGCCAGCGCCAGCAGGACGATGACGGCGACCAGCCCCAGCCCGAGCGACGAAGCGAAGCTGCGGCGGAAATGCCAGGCGGCGAGCCGGACGCTGCGTGAGGCCACCATCAGGCGTCCCTCAGCCGCGGGTCGAGCACGCCGTACAGCAGATCGACCACGAGATTCACGAGCATGAAGTTCAGCCCCACGATCAGCGTCACGCCCATCACCGGCTTGAAGTCGCCGGCGATGGCGGAGGACACCGCGTAGAGCCCGATGCCCGGCCAGTCGAACACCGTCTCGACCAGCACCGTGCTGCTCATCATCCAGCCCCAGCGCAGGCCGATGATGGCGAGCGTGGGGATCATGGCGTTCTTCAGCGCATGGACCGTGACCAGCCGCCAGCGCGAGACGCCATGGGCGCGGGCCGAGGTGATGTAGTCGGCGCGCAACGCCTCGACCATCTCGCTGCGGTTGACCCGCAGGATCGAGGCGAGGCAGGGCAGCGACAGCACCAGCGCGGGCAGCACGATGTAGGACAGGCCCTGCCAGAACAGCGCGCCGTCGCCGCGCAGCAGCGCATCGACCAGCAGCATGCCGGTGATCGGATCGCCCGGATCGGTCGACACGCCGATGCGGCCGCTGGTCGGCAGCCAGCCGAGCCAGACCGCGAAGCCGAGCTGCAGCAGCAGGCCGAACCAGAACGGCGGCAGGGCGATGCCCGACACCGCGAAGATTCGCGTCAGATGGTCGAGCCACTGGTCCTTGAACAGCGCCGAGAGCATGCCGAGCGAGATGCCGACCACCAGGCCGATCGTCATCGCCACGATGCAGAGCTCCAGCGTCGCCGGGAAATAACGCGCGAGATCGCTGCCGACCGGCCGGCCGGTGGCGATGCTGCGCCCGAAGTCGCCGCGCGCGAGGTCGCCCACATAGCGCAGGAACTGCACGGGCAGCGGCTTGTCGAGGCCGTACTCGCGCCGCGCCTGCTCGATCTGCGCCTTACCTGCATCGGGACCCGCGGCGAGGACCGCGGGATCCGACGGGGCGACGTTGGCGATGACGAAGGTGAGGCAGATCAGCCCGAACAGCATCAGCCCTGCCAGCGCGAAGCGGCGCAGCAGGTAGGCGAACATCAGGCCTCGATCCACATCGGATAGAAATCGACCTCGCCGGTGAACCAGATCGGGCTGAAGGAGAAGCCCTTCACGTAGTCGCGCATCGACCAGGTGCGGTTGGGGATCATGCCGAAAACCTCGGGCTGGTCGGCCACGATGCGCTTCTGGATCTCGCCGTAGAGCGCCATGCGCTTGTCCTTGTCGGTCATGCCCCGCGCCTCGCCGATCATCTTCCAGACCTCGGCGTTCTCGTAGTGCGACATGCCGTAGTAGAGGCCCCACGAATCGCGGTGATACTGGTAGGCGACGGTGTCGGGATCGGTCGCGACCGGCGTGACGTAGACCGAGATCATGTTCGGGCAGGTATCGGGCTTGGCGCCGCGCGCCACCATCGTGGTCCACGGCTGGCCGACGATGTTCACCTTGATGTTCAGCGGCCGCAGGCTGTCGAGCAGCACCAGGCCGATGCGGCGCGCGTCCTCCAGCCCCTGGACATGGACGTACTCGAGCTCGATGTCGCCGTTCGGCACCTTGCTCTTGGCCAGGTATTCCTTGGCCTTGTCGAGATTCTTGCGCGGCATGTCGGGCACGGCGATGTGGCCGGCCATGTCGGGCGGGAACGGGCTGTCCATCAGCCGCGCGCCGCCGTTGTGGATGGCGATCAGCGCCTCGTAGTCGAAGGCATAAGCGATCGCCTTGCGGAGGTTGATGTCGGCGGTCGGGCCGCTCTGGCAGTTGAACTTGATGCCGAAGGTGGTCGAGCCGGGATGGTCCTCGTTGCGCACGCCGGGCAGCTTGGCGAGCTGGGCCATGTCGTCGGGCGACATGTTGGTGATCACGTCCATCTCGCGGCGCTGCAGGCCGGCGCGGCGGGGCGCCGCCTCGCGCACGATGCGGTAGATCACGCCCGAGAGGCGGTTCTGCTCGCCCATCGGCCAGCCCTTCCAGTAGTCGGGCACGGCATCGAGATGGATCAGCGCGTTGGCGTCGAAGCGCTTGAGCTTGAACGGGCCGGAGCCCGCCTCGTTCTCGGTCAGCCACTTCTTGCCGTAGTCGTTGTCGACGGTATTGGCCGCCACCTGCTTGGGATTGACGATGTACCACCACGGCACGTAGGCGATGAACGGCTGGAACGGCTTGTCGAGCGTGAAGGTCACGGTCTTCGGATCGACGACCTTGATGTTCTCCGGCTTGAGGAAGTCCTTCAGCATCCAGGCGATGCCGGCATTGAGCTTCAGCCCGCGCTCGAAGGAATAGCGCACCGCCTCGGCATCGACCGGATCGCCGTTGTGGAACTTGGCATTGCCCGCGAGGTGGAAGGTGTAGGTCAGGCCGTCGGCCGATTCCTCCCACTTCTCCGCCAGCCACGGGACGATCTTCGGCGGCGCGCCGACATATTTCAGCAGCGCGTCGTAGACCGACTGCTGCATCATGCGCGTCGACCAGTCGTAGCGGATGTGCGGATCGAGCACCGGCACCGCCTGGTTGCCCGAAAAGACCATGATCTTGCGGTTGCCGTCCTTGTCGAACGCCCAGCTCAGGCCGGGCGCCAGCGCGGACAGGGCGGCGGCGCCGTGAAGGAAGGCGCGGCGGTTGGTGGTCATGGTCATTTCGCTCCGCTCGGTGTCAGCTCGCGTTGCCGCAAGGTTGCTTCGATGTCGATCCGTCCGTCGGCGGTCAGCACGCAACCGTAGTCGCGCGCCGCCCCCTCGGCAGTGATGTAGCCGTTCTCGAGGTCGGCGGCGATATCCTCCAGCGCTCTTTCGTGCGGCGGGCCGAAGCCCGAGCCGCCGGCGATGGTGGCGTCGATCTCCAGCCTCGCGTCGGTCATGGCGACGGTCTCGCCGGTGGTCACGTTGTGCACCGTGCCGTCGGGCCGCGTCACGAAGCCGACCGCCCCGCCGCCCGGCCGGCCGCCGAACAGGCCCTGCACGTGGATGCCGTGGCCCTCGGGGAACAGCCCGACCGTGATCGGATCGGCCGAGGTTTCCAGCCGCCGCGCGCGCATGCGCTGGCCGAGGCCGCCGCGCCGCGTGCCCGGTCCGCCGCTATCGGGCACCAGCGCCTTCTCCAGGATCACCACCGGCATGCGGCTCTCCAGCAGCTCGACCGGCGTGTTGGCGGCCGAGGTCGGGAACAGCAGGCCGGACTTGCCGTCCTGGCGCTGCGAGGCGCCCTGCCCGCCGCCCATGAAGAAATGGTCGGAGGCGACGCGGCCCTGCAGGTTGCGGCCGTAGAAGCCGAACGCCTTGGGCATGCCGGTGAAGGCCTGCACCTTGTCCGGGATCGCGGGCGCCAGGGCGCGATAGAGGTTGGGCCCGATCCACCACGAAATCCGCGTGCGATAGGCGACGGCCGCCGGCGGGTCGCAGTTCAGCGAACTGTGCGGCGCGGCGGTGACGGTGAGCGGCGCGTAGCAGCCGGCATTGCCGCGCACGTTGGGCGTCAGCATGCACTTCACCGGATAGCTCGAATGGGCGGCGGTGACGTTCATCGTGCAGTTGACGCCGCCTTTCGGCACCTCGGGCGGCGGATCGACATGCTCGATATGGATCGTGTCGTCCTTCTTGTGCACGCGGACCTTGAAGCGCAGCAGCTCGACCGCGCCGGGCCGTGCCTCGAGCTCGCTCTCGTACACGCCGTCGGGCACGGCGCGGATGGCCGCCCGCGTCGCCGCCTCGCTGCGCGCGCGCACGACGGCGGCGAGCGCGGCGAGATCCTCCAGCCCGTACTCGGCCATGAAGGCGAGCAGCCGCTGGCCGCCCAGCGCATTGGCCGTGATCATCGACTGGATGTCGCCCAGCACCTGGTCGGGGTTGCGCACGTTGGCGTGCAGCATGCGCAGCAGCGAGCGGTCGGGCCTGCCGGCGTCGTAGAGCTTCATCGGCGGCACCAGCACGCCCT
>CAMFJT010000012.1 GCA_945957125.1 uncultured Rhodospirillales bacterium
AGCGGAGGGACCTCCTCATGCAACGCCTGCCGGGATGAACAGGTCCCTCGACTACGCTTCGCTCCGCTCGGGACGACGGGAAATCCGCTCACGGCACCAGCACGGCGCGTCCCATGATGAGGCCCTTGCGCAGCTCCTGGAGCGTGGCGTCGGCCTCGTCGAGCTTGCGCTTGATGACCGGCACCGGCTCCGCCTTGCCGGCGGTGACGAGGTCCATCATCTCCTTCATCTCGGCCGGCGTGCCGGTGACCGAACCCATGATCTGGTTGCCGGTGAAGGCGAACATCGGCATCGGCGTGGCGAAGGTGCCGCCGAACAGGCCGACCACGATCAGCCGCCCGCCGCGGCCCAGCGCGCGCCAGCCGAACTGGGCCGAGGCCTCCGCCCCGACGAAATCGATCGCCGCGGCCACGCCCACGCCGCCGGTCAGCGCCATGATCTCCTTGCGCGCGTCCTTCTCGCGCGGATCGACCACGGCGCAGGCGCCGTTGGCCAGCGCCAGCTTGCGCTTGTTCTCGTCGATGTCGGCCACGATCGGCTCGCGGCCGAGCACGGCCTTGGCGAAGCGCACGCCCATCAGCCCGACGCCGCCCGCGCCGATCACCAGGATCGGCCGGCCCGCGTCATGGCCCTGTGCCTTCTTCACCGCGCCGAAGGCGGTGATGCCCGAGCAGGCATACAGGCAGGCGAGCTCGACCGGCAGGTCGCCGTAGGGATAGAGATACTTCGCGTGCGGCACGAGCACGTGGTCGGCATAGCCGCCGTCCTCGTTGACGCCCAGCGCATGCGGCGTCGGGCAGAGGTTCTCGGTGCCGTGCTCGCAGTACCAGCACTTGCCGCAGCCGATCCACGGATAGACCACCGCCTTGTCGCCGACCTTCGCGCCCTTCGAGTCGGGACCGACGGCCACGACCTCGCCGACGATCTCGTGGCCCATGGTGCGCGGCGGGTTCATCGTCTTGGCGGTCGAGTACTTGTTGCCGCCGCCCATGTCGAAGAAGCCTTCCCACAGGTGAACGTCGCTGTGGCAGACGCCGGCGGCGGTGATCCGGACCAGCACCTCGGTGCCCTTGGGCGCAGGGTTGCTCTCCTCGACCTTCTGCAGCGGCTGACCGAACTCGACGACCTTGTAGCTCTTCATGGACGTTTCCTTGTGGTAGAAGGCCTCCAAATTAGTCTGGGAGGACTGCCGATGTTAAGGCGTGAAATTCTCACGATCGCTGCGCTGTCTCTCCTGCCGGTCGTTGCCTTCGCGCAGGATACCGTCAAGATCGGCCTGATCCTGCCCATGACCGGCCAGCAGGCCTCGACCGGCAAGCAGATCGACGCCGCGGTCAAGCTCTACCAGGCGCAGCACGGCACCACCGTCGCCGGCAAGAAGGTCGAGGTCATCCTCAAGGACGATACCAGCGTGCCCGACGTGACCAAGCGGCTGGCGCAGGAGCTGGTGGTCAATGACAAGGTCGCCGTCCTGGCGGGCTTCGGCATCACCCCCTCGGCAATGGCGACGGCGCCGATCGCTACCCAGGCCAAGGTGCCGGAGGTGGTGATGGCGGCCGGCACCTCGTCGATCACCGAGGCCTCGCCGTTCGTGGTGCGCACCTCCTTCACGCTGGCGCAGTCGGCGGTGCCGATGGCCGAATGGGCGGTCAAGAACGGCATCAAGCGGGTCGTCACCATGGTCAGCGACTACGGGCCCGGGATCGACGCCGAGAAGTCGTTCAGCGACAGGTTCAAGGCCGAGGGCGGAACGATCATCGAGAACCTGCGCGTGCCGATGCGCGCGCCCGACTTCGCGCCGGTGCTGCAGAAGGCGGCCGACACCAAGGCCGACGCGCTGTTCGTGTTCGTGCCCTCGGGCGCGGGCGCGCAGTTCGTCAAGCAGTTCGTCGAGCGCGGGCTGGACAAGGGCGGCATGAAGCTGATCGCCACGGGCGACGTGACGGACGACGACCAGCTCGCCGGCATGGGCGACGCGGTGGTCGGCGTGATCAACGCGCACAACTACTCGGCCAACCACGACAGCGCGCTGAACAAGAGCTATGTCGAGGCGTTCAGGAAGGCCAATGGCGGGCTGCGGCCGAACTTCATGTCGGTCGGCGGCTATGACGGCATGCACCTGATCTACGAGGCGCTGAAGAAGACCGGCGGCGATGCCAGCGGCGACAAGCTGATGGCGGCGATGAAGGGGTTGGCCTGGGAGAGCCCGCGCGGGCCGATCTCGATCGATCCCGACACGCGCGACATCGTGCAGAACATCTACATCCGCAAGGTCGAGAAGAAGGACGGCGAGCTCTACAACGTCGAGTTCGCGACCATCCCGAACGTGAAGGACCCGGTGAAGGCGGCGAAGAAGTAGCTCTCGTGCCTTGCTGGGACCGCGCCACTCGGTGGCGCTCATCTCATGAACATGAGCGCCACGGAGTGGCGCGGTCCCAGCAAAGAGCCTGGTGATGGCCACCATCCTGTTCGACGGCGTCGCCTACGGCATGCTGATGTTCATCCTGGCCTGCGGGCTGGCGGTGACGCTGGGGCTGATGAACTTCGTCAACCTGGCGCACGGTGCGTTCGCGATGGCGGGCGGCTACGTCACCGTGACGTTGATGGATCGCTGGGGCGTGCCGTTTCTCGCCTGCCTGCCCGCGGCTTTCGTCGCGTCGGCGGCGCTCGGGCTGGTGCTGGAGCGCACGCTCTATCGCCATCTCTACGGTCGCGATCATCTCGAACAGGTTCTGTTCTCGATCGGGCTGGTGTTCATCGCCGTGGCGACGACCGACTATTTCATGGGATCGAGCCAGCGCAACATCACCCTGCCGTCATGGCTGCAGGGCCGGCGCGAGATCCTCGGCGTCAGTGTCGGCCTCTATCGCTCCTTTCTGATCGTGGTCTGCGGCGCGTTGGCGCTCGGCCTCCAGCTCGGGCTGACTCGCACGCGCTTCGGCAGCCGCCTGCGCGCCGCCGTCGACGACGCGCGGGTGGCGCGCGGGCTGGGCATCCCCGTGGGCCTGGTGTTCGCCGCAACTTTCGCCGTCGGCTCGGGTCTCGCGGGGTTGGGCGGGGCGCTGGGCGTCGAGCTGCTCGGGCTCGATCCGTACTTCCCGATGAAGTTCCTGATCTACTTCCTGATCGTCGTCGCGGTCGGCGGCACGTCCGGAATCATGGGCCCGTTCCTCGCCGCGCTGCTGCTCGGCATCGCCGATGTCGCGGGCAAGTATTACCTCTCCTCGGCGCTGGGCGGCTTCGTCATCTATCTCGTGCTGATCGTCGTGCTGGTGCTGCGGCCGCACGGCCTGTTCGCGCGCGCCCGATGAGCGTCACGGCGAGTTTCTCGCGCCGCGCCCGCTGGCGGCTGCCGGAGATCGTGTTCTGGCTGCTGGCCTTCGCCGCGCTGCTGCTGCCGCCGGGCAAGCACCTGCTGCTGAACGAGATCGCCATCCTGGCGCTGTTCGCGCTCTCGCTCGACCTGATCCTGGGCTATGCCGGAATCATCTCGCTCGGCCACGCCGCGTTCTTCGGCACAGGGGCCTACGCCGCCGGCCTCTTCTGCAAGCTGGTGACGCCCGATCCGCACACCGGCCTGGCGGTCGCCATCGTCGTCGCGGCGGCGCTGGGCGCGGCGACCAGCCTGCTGGTGCTGCGCGGCAGCGACCTCACGCGGCTGATGGTGACGCTGGCCGTCGCGCTGGTGCTGCACGAGGTCGCCAACGCCCTGCCGCTATGGACCGGCGGCGCCGACGGGCTGCAGGGCATGACGGTCGGTCCCTTGCTCGGCCATTTCGACTTCGACCTCTACGGCCGCACCGCCTACGCCTACAGCCTCGTCACGCTGTTCGTGCTGTTCCTGCTGGCGCGGCGAATCGTGCATTCGCCGTTCGGCCTGTCGCTGATGGCGATCCGGCGCAATCCGCTGCGCGCGTCGGCGCTCGGCGTGCCCAACCGCTCGCGCCTGATCGCGGTCTACACGCTGTCCGCGGCCTATGCCGGGGCGGCGGGCGCGCTGCTTGCCCAGACGACCGCCTATGTCTCGCTCGAGGTGCTGGACTTCCAGCGCTCCGCCGACGTCCTGCTCGCTCTGATCATCGGCGGCACCGGCTGGCTCTATGGCGGCCTCGCCGGCGCCATCGCCTTCAAGGTCCTGCAGGACGTGCTGTCGGCCAGCGCGCCGCAATTCTGGATGTTCTGGATGGGCCTCTTCCTTGTGGTGCTGGCCCTGGTCGGCCGCGAGCGGCTGGGGCAGGGCGTGCGCGGGCTTCTGGCGAAGGTCATGCCCTGATGGATGTGGCGCTCGAGACCCGCAACCTCGGAAAGCGCTTCGGCGGGCTGGTCGCGACCAACGGCGTGAGCTTCAAGCTCGAGCGCGGCGCGCGCCATGCACTGATCGGGCCGAACGGAGCGGGCAAGACGACGTTCGTGAACCTGCTGACCGGCGTGCTGGCGCCGTCGGCCGGCCGCGTGCTGCTGGAGGACGAGGATATCACGGGGCTGCGGCCCGAAACGCGTGTCCGGCGCGGCCTGGTGCGGACCTTCCAGATCAACCAGCTTTTCGCCGACCTCACGCCGCTCGAGACGCTGGCGCTCGCCGCCGGTGAGCGGCTGGGCTACGGCGGTCGCTGGTGGCCTCCGGTGGGCGGCAGGACCGTGGCCCGTGAGATCGAGCACGTGGCGACCCGCTTCGGGCTCGGCGACGTGCTCGACCGGCGGACCGACACCTTGCCGTACGGCAAGCAGCGGCTGCTCGAGATCGCGGTCGCCTTCGCCTGCGCGCCGCGCGTGCTGCTGCTCGACGAGCCGGCGGCCGGCGTGCCGGCGGCGGAGCGGCAGGACATCCTCGACGCCATCGCCGCGCTGCCGGCCGACGTGTCGGTCCTGCTGATCGAGCACGACATGGACCTGGTGTTCAGCTTCGCGCAGCGCATCTCGGTGCTGGTCGACGGCGCGCTGCTGGTCGAGGGCACGCCGGCCGAGATCGAAGCCGATCCGCGGGTGAGGGCGGTCTATCTCGGCGAGGCCGGCCATGGCTGACCTGCTCGCCGTCGACGGGCTGTCGGCCGGCTATGGCCGCGCGGTCGTGCTGTCGGACATTGCGTTCCGGCTGGGCGAGGGCGAGGCGCTGGCGGTGCTGGGCCGCAACGGCGTCGGCAAGACGACGCTGATCGACAGCATCGTCGGCGTGACGCGCCGGTTCGGCGGCTCGCTGACGCTGGGCGGCCGCGAGATCGGCGCGCTGGCGCCCGAGGCGCGCGCCGCGCTGGGCGTTGGCTGGGTGCCCCAGGAGCGCAACATCTTCCGCTCGCTGACGGTGCAGGAGAACATCACGGCGGTGGCGCGGCCCGGCCCCTGGACGCTCGATCGCATCTACGCGCTTTTCCCGCGCCTGCAGCAGCGCCGCGCGCAATCCGGCGGCTCGCTGTCGGGCGGCGAGCAGCAGATGCTGGCGATCGGCCGGGCGCTGGCGACCAACCCGCGCCTGCTGCTGCTCGACGAGCCGACCGAGGGCCTGGCGCCGATCATCATCGAGGAGCTGCTGCGCGCGCTGCGCAGGCTGTTCGTCGAGGAGCGCATGGCCGGCATCGTGGTCGAGCAGCAGGCCCGCAAGATCCTGCCGATCACCGACCGCGCCATCGTCCTCGACCGCGGCCGCATCGTGTTCGAGTCTCCCTGCGCGGCTCTGCTCGCTGACGATTCGGTGCTCGACCGGCATCTCGGGGTGACAAGGGCGTAGGACGAATTTCGAAAATTTTCGAAAGTTTCGAAAAGGACGTTTACAGCCGCCTACCGTTATCCCAACATCCGGATAACGGCGCTCCGGGAAAGGCGCCGATCGGAGGAAGCGATGGTGGATCGGGTGGGCGCGTGGCGCCGTCGTCATGTCTTGGCCGGAATGATGGGAGCGACGGCCGCGCTGGCCGCGCCGTCGATCGGGCGCGCGGCGCCGTCGGGCAAGCCGGTGCGGGTGGGTGGCACGCTGTCGCTGACGGGCTTCCTCGCGCAGACCGCGGTGGTCCACAAGATCGCGTCCGAGATCATGGTCGAGGAGATCAACGGCCGTAACGGCTTCCTCGGCCGTCCCGTCGAGTACGTGCTGCTCGACGACCAGTCCAAGCCCGAGGTGGCGCGCAGCCTCTACGAGAAGCTGATCACCGTCGACAAGGTCGACCTGATCCAGGGACCGTATGCGACGGCGCCGATCCTGGCGGCGATGGGCGTGGCGCAGCGCTACGGCAAGGTGATGATCCAGAGCAGCATGGGTATCCCCAAGCTGCAGACCTACGACCGCGCCTTCCCGGCGACGCCGTTCGGGCCGGAGCCGAACGTCACCTATCCCAACGTCATCCTCGACGCGCTGGCGACGTTCCCGACGCCGCCCAAGTCGATGGTGGTGCTGACCTCGAAGTTCCCCTCGGCGCAGTTCATGGCGCTGGGCATGAAGGAGCAGGCGGAGAAGCGGGGCGTGAAGGTGCCGCTCTATCTCGAATACGAATCGGGCAATCGCGATTTCGGCGCCATCGCGGCGCGCGTGAAGGAGGCGAATGCCGACTTCCTGTGGGTCGGCTCGCTCGGGCTGGAGAGCAACCTGCTGCTCGAGGCGCTGCGCAAGCTCGACTACGTGCCGAAGGGCTCGTTCCATCTCTATCCCGCGCCGGGACCGCTCGCGGTCTCGCCCGACGGCGACAAGGTGCTGTGCTCGACCTTCATGGAGCCCGCCGAGCCGTTCATCAGCCGGCCGGGCGTGGCGCGCATCGCGCAGGAATACAAGGACAAGGCGACCAAGGCGAACCTGCCCTACACGACGCTCGATGCGCAGGCCTGCGGCATGGTCGCGGAATGGCAGATCCTCGAAGCCGGCGTGAACGGCGCGGGCAGCCTCGAGGACGAGAAGATCGCCGCGTGGCTGAAGAAGAACAAGGTCGACACGATCTACGGCAGCACGCGCTTCGACGGCCCGTTCAACCACGGCGACGCCGCGCAGCTCATCAAGCAGGTGCAGAACAAGGAATGGAAGGTCGTCTGGCCGACCCAGTTCGCGGCACCGGGCGTGAAGCTGATGGCGTCGTAGCGGGATATGTCGCTCTTTCCGTCGTCCCGAGTGAAGCGAAGCGTAATCGAGGGACCTCTTCATCCTGTCGGACGCCACATGAGCAGGTCCCTCCACTCCGCTTCGCTCCGGTCGGGACGACGGATCTAGATGCCCAGCGCCACTCTTCTCGGCCAGGCGCTGATCTCGGGCGTGCTGGCGGGTGGCCTGTACGGGCTGCTGGCGATGGGGCTCAGCCTGAGCTGGGGGCTGCTGCGGCTGGTCAATCTCAGCCATTTCGCGCTCGCCTTCCTGTCCGCCTACATCGTCTACGAGCTCGGCTCGACCTTTCACGTCGAGCCGTGGTGGTCGGCGGCGATGGTCGTGCCGCTGATGTTCGCGATCGGCGCGGGCCAGCACTGGCTGTTCGACAGGTTCAAGGTCAACGAGCTCGCCTCGCTGCTGATCACCTTCAGCTTCGCGGTGATCGTCGAGGTCGCCATCCAGCTCTACTGGACCGCCGACTTCCGCCGCTACGAAACCGAGTACGCCACGCGCTCGATCAAGGCGGGGCCGTTCTACATCCCCGTGATGGAGCTGGTGCTCTGCATCGTCGCCGGCCTGATCGCCTGGGGCACCTGGCTGTGGCTGCGGCGCACCTATGTCGGCAAGGCATTGCGCGCGGCGGCGGAGGATGCCGAGATCGCCGCGGCCTACGGCGTCGACCACAAGAAGCTCGCCTACCTGCTGTCGGGCATCGGCGCGGCCTATGCCGGCGTCGCGGGGACCTTCATCGCGCTGATCGCCACCCTCGCGCCGGCGCAGATCTGGGCCTATCTCGGCGTGGTCTTCGCCGTGGTCATCATCGGCCGGCTGGGCAATCCGCTGGGCGCGCTGATCGCCGGCATGCTGATCGGCGCCAGCGAATCGCTCGCCATGGCGGTGCTGAGCCCGGCCTGGGCGCCGGTCGTGTCCTTCTCGGTGCTGATCGTCATCCTGCTGTGGGATCCGGACTGGCTATGAACGCCGCGCGCGATCTTCCCCGGCTCGGCGCCGTCGTCGCGATCGGCGTGCTCGCCTTCCTGCCGATGGCGCGCCTGCCGGCGTTCTACGATTCGTTCCTGTACCTGGTCTTCTTCTGGGTGTCGCTGTCGACGAGCTGGGCGCTGCTGAGCGGCTTCGCGGGCTATTTCAGCCTCGGCCACGCCGCCTTCTTCGGCACCGGCCTCTACACCACCGCCGTGCTGACGACCAAGTTCGGCTGGCCGTTCCTGCCGACCCTGCCGGTCGCCGCGGCGGTGCCCGCGCTGCTCGCGCTGGGCGTCGGCGCCATCGTCTTCCGCCTGCGCCGGCTGCGCGGCGAGCTGTTCGCGCTGCTGACGCTGTCGATCACCTTCGTGATCGCCACGATCATCCTCAACACGCCGATCGACGGCGGCGGCGGCATCTTCATGAGCGCCGTGCCGTTGCCGGCGATCGCGGCGACACCCAACGGCACGATCTACCTGCTGGGCTTCGCGCTCTGCGTCGTGACGCTCGCCATCGCGTGGTGGGTCGCCCGCTCGCGGCTGGGCATGGGCCTGTTCGCCATCCACGACGACGAGGATGTCGCCGAGGCCAAGGGCGTGCCGACCTTGCGCTACAAGCTGATCGCCTTCGCCCTGTCGGCGGCGATCGCCGGTGCGGTCGGCGGCGTGCATGCGATGTATGTCGGCTTCGTCACTGTGTCCGGCACGTTCGAGCTGACCGTGCCGCTCTACGTCGTGCTGATGAGCGTGCTGGGCGGCGCGCGGAGCTGGTTCGGGCCGGCGATCGGCGCGGCCGTCATCACCTCGCTGCTCTATGCCTTCATCAGCGGTGGCGAGGCGATGGTCGGCCGCGCCATCGTCGGCGTGATCCTGATCTCGGCCATCCTCTGGCTGCCGGACGGCGCGGTGCCGGCCGCGAAGAAGTGGCTGGCGAAGCGTCGGGGCGCGGCCGCGCCGCCGCACCGCGCGCAGGTGGCGCCGGTCGTGACCGCGACGAAGCCCATTGGAGATGCGATCCTGCTGAAGGTGCGCGGGGTGACCAAGCGGTTCGGCGGGCTGCAGGCGCTGGGCGGGGTCGATCTCGACGTGCGCGAGGGCGAAATCCTCGGGCTGGTCGGCCCGAACGGCTCGGGCAAGACGACGCTGATCAACGTCATCTCGGGCTTCTATCCGTTGACCTCGGGCAGCGTGACCGTGGCCGGTGTCGAGATCGGCCGGCTGCCGGCGCACGAGATCGCCCATCGCGGCGTGGCGCGCACCTACCAGATCCCGCGCCCGTTCACGAACATGACGGTGCTGGAGAACGTCGTGCTGGCCGCGACCTTCGGCAGCCCGGCGCGCACTGCCGCCGAAATTCGCGACGAGGCGCTGCATTGGATCGGCTTCACCGGCCTGTCGGGCAAGGAGGACGTGCTGCCCGCCGGGCTGAACCTGCACGAGCGCAAGTTCCTCGAGCTGGCGCGCGCGCTGGCAGCCAAGCCGAAGCTGCTGCTGCTCGACGAGGTGCTGTCGGGCCTCAACCCGGCCGAGGTCGACAACGCCATCCGGCTGGTGCGCGCGATCCGCGCCCAGGGCGCCACCATCGTCTTCGTCGAGCACCTGATGCGCGCGGTGGTCGAGCTGTCCGACCGGGTCGCGGTGCTCAACGAGGGCAAGCTGTTCGCGCTCGGCGCGCCGCGCGATGTGATGAGCGATCCGCGCGTCGTCAGCATCTATCTGGGCAAGGCCTATGCTGCTTGAAGCGCGCAACCTCCATATCGGATACGGCGATGCGCCCGCGGTATGGGACGCCTCGCTCGATGTCGACGGCGGCGAGATCGTCTCGGTGATCGGCCCCAACGGCGCGGGCAAGACGACGCTGATCAACACCATCGCGGGCCTGATGCGTTGCCGGGAGGGCACGCTGCGCTTCGACGGCGCGGACATGAACAAGGTCAAGCCGCACGGTTTTTGCGGCCACGGCATCGCGCTGGTGCCGGAGGGGCGGCGGCTGTTCCCCAAGATGTCGGTCGAGGAGAATCTAGAGCTCGGCTGCTACCTGCCTGCGGCGCGGGCCATGCGCGGGCAATCGCTCGAGCGGGTCTACGGCCTGTTCCCGATCCTGCGCGACAAGCGCCGCCAGCCGTCCGGGGAGCTGTCGGGCGGGCAGCAGCAGATGGTGGCGATCGGCCGCGCGCTGATGGCACGGCCGCGCATCGTGCTGTTCGACGAGCCCTCGCTCGGGCTGGCGCCGACCATCGTCGACGACATGTTCGACATCATCGTCAAGGTGCGCGACGACGGCGCCGCCGTGCTGCTGGTCGAGCAGAACGTGCTGAAGGCGCTCGGCATCGCCGATCGCGCCTACGTGCTGGAGCAGGGGCGGATCGTGGCGCAGGGGCTGCCCGATGACCTGCTCAAGCAGCCGCATATCCGCGAAGCCTATCTCGGAGTCTGACCGCATGGCCAAGATCCTGAAGATGCCCGAGACGCCCGACCGGTCGGCGACGACCGCGCCGCAGGACGTGCTGCGCGAGGATGCCGCGACCTTCGACGTGCTGCGCCAGATGCGCGAGGACATCCTGTGCTGCGTGCTGAAGCCCAACGAGCGCCTGCGCTTCGGGGAGCTGCGCCAGCGTTACGACACCTCGGTCGGTACGTTGCGCGAGGCGCTCTCGCACCTCGTCTCGGAGGGGCTGGCGCGGACCGAGGCGGGCAGGGGCTTCACCGTGGCGCCGATCTCGCTCGCCGACTTCCTCGACCTCTCCGAGCTGCGAGTCTATCTCGAGACCCGCACGCTCGCCGACGCGATCCGCCACGGCACCGACGCGTGGGAAGCGGAGATCGTCAGCTCGTACTTCCTGCTCAGCAAGCTCGCCGCGCCGCGCCAGGACGATCCGGTCAGCGTCAAGCGCGAATGGCGCAAGCGGCACAAGCGCTACCACGATTCGCTGGTCGCGACCTGCACCTCGCCATGGTCGCTGCATTTCCGCAGCGAGCTGTTCGACCAGGCGCAGCGCTATCACTGGCTGACCATGATTCACGCCCGCTCGCGACGGAAGAACGAGCATCTCGAGCTGCGCGACGCGGTGCTGGCGCGCGATGTCGACCGCGCCTGCGGGCTGATCGAATCGCACATCCGCACGACGGTCGAGCAGGCGGCCTCCGAGGTGCCCGGCCTGACGCTCGACATGGCGAGCAAGAGCAGGCGGCGGAGCGGTTGAGGATGTCATGCCCGCTGGGAGCGCGGCTCTCCAGAGCCGCTCATGGGATGTGCAAGCCGCAGGAAGGGCGACTCTGGAGAGCCGCGCTCCCAGCAAGATCGCGTTGAACGAGGAGGGACCGATGGACACGATCACCAGGAGCGCGACGAGCTACGACATCGGCGGCGTGCGCTATCCGCAGCCGTTCAAGATCCGCCGGCTGGGGCATTTCGGCTTCAACGTCGCGGACCTGCAGGGCGGCATCGACTTCTATTCGAAGCTGCTCGGCTTCCGCATCACCGACACGCGCGACCTCAAGAAGATCCCCGGCCGCGAGGAGATGGCCAAGCGGCTCGAGGACGGACGCATCGTGTTCATGAGCCATAACTCCGACCACCACGCCTTTCTGCTGGCGCACAAGTCGCTCGGCGCGATCTTCGGCGACGACGCGGTGAGCAAGGACATCACCGTCAACCAGATCACCTGGCAGGTCGGCACGATGGAGGAGGTCTTCGCTGCCGCCGACTACTTCCAGGAGAAGGACGTCGAGATCCGCCGCGTCGGGCGCGACATGCCGGGCAGCAACTGGCACACCTACATCCGCGATCCCGACGGCCACACGGTCGAACTCTACTACGGCATGGAGCAGATCGGCTGGGACGGGCGCTCCAAGCCGGAGTCGCTGTACTACCGCGCCTTCCGCGAGCGGCCCGCGCTGCCGCAGATATCCGAGGAGCAGGAGGTGCGTGACGCCGTCGCCAAGGGCATCGACATCAATGCCGGCAACACGATCCGCGACCGCGGCGAGGAAGAATACGTCGTCGCCGGCGTGACCCTGCCGCGGCCGTTCAAGATCACGAACATCGGACCGATGAGCCTGTTCGTGGCCGATGTCGGTGCGTCCGAGGAATTCTATACCCGGACGATGGGCTTCGCGCGCACCGAGGTCGTGACGTACAAGGGCCATCGCTGCGTCTTCCTGCGCAACGGCGGCGAGCATCACAGCCTCTCGCTCTTTCCCAAGGCGCTGCGCGGCGAGCTGGGGCTCAATCCCGACACGACGGTCGCCTCGATGGGGATGCAGGTCGGCAGCTACCGTCAGCTCCGCGACGCGGTCGCGTTCCTGAGGAAGAAGGGCGTGCGCTTCACCGACGCGATCCCGGCGGAGCTCTATCCCGGCGTAGACTATGCCGCGCACATCCTCGATCCGGCCGGGCACGCGCTAATGCTCTATTGCTACATGGAGCGGATCGGCTGGGACGGCCAGCCGCGCCCTGCTGCTCAGCGCCGCAAGGTCGGCAAGGACTGGCCGGAGAGCCTCGAGCCGATGTCGGACACCTATGCCGATCCGGCCTTCATGGGACCTTTGGGGTGATTGTTTGCCACCATCCTCCTCCTCCCCCGTCCTACGGGGGAGGCCGGGTGGGGGCAGGCGACGCGGCCGTCATTTCAGACTGCAGATCATGATCTCTAACTCGCATGCAATTCGATTGGGGCCTTCCCCCTCCCGGCCTCCCCCGTAGGACGGGGGAGTAGAATGAAAGGCATGGGCATGAGCGTATCTCGACGCACGATCCTCTTCTCGGCCGCGGCGACGGTGGCGGCGCCGGCGGTCGTGCGAGCCCAGGCGGGACCGATCCGCCTCATCCATGGCTACGACGCCGGATCGAACCCGGACACGATCGCGCGGCATCTCGCGCCGTCGCTGACCGAGATCGTCGGCGCGCAGATCGTGATCGAGCCCAAGCCCGGGGCAGCCGAGCGGCTGGCGGCGGCGCAGGTCGCGAGGATGAAGCCCGATGGCAGCGTGCTCTATCTCATGACCGGCGGGCAGGCGGTGGTGTCGGCGACCGACAAGACGCTGTCCTACGACCTGCTGCGCGATTTCGACTTCATCGCCATCGTCACGCGCTTCCCGTTCGTCTTCACGGTCGCGCCCGACGCGCGCTTCAAGACGATGGAAGCCTTTCTCGATGCGGCGCGCAAGGAGCCGGGCAAGACCACCTACGGCACGTCGGGCGTCGGCTCGACCCTGCACATGGCGATGGAGCTGCTGCTGTCGAAGCTCGACATCAAGGCGACGCACGTGCCCTACAAGGGCGGCATCGGCACGCCCTACAACGACCTGATCGGCGGCCGGCTCGACATGCACGTCGTGACCTTCTCCAATGCCCAGCCGCTGCTCAAGACCGACAAGCTGCGCGCGCTGGCCGTCACCTCGAAGGAGCGCCATCCCGGCTTCCCCGACGTGCCGGCGATCGCCGAGAAGATCGTGCCGGACTACGACGTCGTGTCGTGGCTCGGCTTCACCGCGCCGGCCGGGCTGCCGCCGGCGATCCGCGACCGCTGGCATGCCGCCTTCGTCCAGGCGATGGCGCAGCCGTCGGTCAAGGCCAAGCTCGAGGAGCTGGGTAACGACACGCGGGTCAGCACACCGGATGAATTTCGTGCGAGGGTCGAGGCGGACATGAACCGCTGGCGGCCGCTCGCGCATGTCGTGAACCAGTCGTAAGGTAGGCATCATGAGCAAATACGGAATCGGTCAGCCCGTCCTGCGTTTCGAAGATCCCCGCCTGCTGCGCGGGCAGGGACGCTACGTCAACGACTTCAACCTGCCGGGGCAGGCCTATGCGGTGTTCGTGCGCTCGCCGCACGCGCACGCGAAGATCAAGTCGATCAATGTCGAGGCCGCCAAGGCGGCGCCGGGCGTGCTGGCGGCCTATACCGGGCACGACGTGAAGGCCGATGGGCTCGGCATGCCCAAGGCCAACATGCCGCGCAAGCGGCCCGACGGTAAGCCGATGTACGCGCCGCAGCGTCCGCCGTTGGTCACCGATCGCGTGCGCTATGTCGGCGACCCGATGGTGATGGTGATCGCCGAGACGCTGGCCCAGGCCAAGGACGCCGCCGAGCTGGTCGAGATCGACTACGAGCCGTTGCCGTCGGTAACCACGACCGAGGACACGGTGAAGCCCGGCGCGCCGGTGGTGTGGGACGACTGCCCCGACAATATCTCCAACAATGTCGAGCGCGGCAAGAAGGCGGAGACCGAGGAGGCGATCAAGAATGCAGCGAAGGTGGTCAAGCGGCGCTACGTGATCACCCGCGTGCATGCCCAGTACATGGAGCCGCGCGGCACGCTCGGCGTCTACGACCAGGGCGAGGACCGGCTGACGCTCTATGCCGACGTGCAGTATCCCCACCGCGTGCGCAACATGCTGGCGCAAAGCGTGTTCAAGGTGCCGGAGAGCAAGATGCGCGTGATCGCGCAGGATGTCGGCGGCGGCTTCGGCACCAAGGGCTGGCAGTATATCGAGCATCGCCTGACGCTGTGGGCGGCGCGCAAGCTGCTGCGGCCGGTGAAGTGGTGCTGCGAGCGCTCCGAGGCGGTGATGGCCGACGAGCACGGCCGCGACAATGTCGGTGAGATCACGCTGGCGCTCGACAAGGACGACAAGTTCGTCGCGCTCAAGCTCGAGATGCTGGCGAACATCGGCGCCTATGTCGGCTCCGACCGCAACCTGCTCTCGCCGTTCGGCATGATCGGCACGGTGCTGGGCGTCTACATGATCCCGAAGGCCTACATCAACGTGGTCGGCGTGCTCAGCAACACCAACCCGACGGCGCCCTATCGCGGCGCGGGGCGTCCGGAGGCGATCTACCTGATCGAGCGGCTGATCGACGATGCCTCGCGCGAGCTGGGCCTCGACCGGGTCGAGCTGCGGCGCAAGAACATGCTGCCGGAATCGGCGCTGCCCTATCAGAGCCCGGTCGGGCCGTACTACGACTGCGGCCAGTTCGAGAAGAACCTCGACATGGCGCTGAAGCTCGCCGACGTGGCGGGGTTCGAGGCGCGCAAGGCCGAATCGGCCAAGCGCGGCCGGCTGCGCGGCCTGGGCATCGTCAACGCGATCGAGCAGGCAGCCGGCCCGGCTCAGCCCGAATATGCCGAGATCCGCTTCAACCCGAGCGGCACGGCGGCGCTGCTGATGGGCACCAAGGCGCAGGGTCAGGGCCACGAGACGATGTTCAAGCAGATCCTGAACGAGAAGCTCGGGATCGATCCGAACGAGGTGCAGTACATCGACGGCGATACCGATCGGGTCGCCTTCGGCATGGGCACCAACGGTTCGCGCTCGACCGTGCTGGGCGGCTCGGCGGTGTTCCAGGCGGCCGACAAGGTGATCGCCAAGGGCAAGCTGCTGGCCGGCCACATGCTCGAGGCCGGCGAGCAGGACATCGAGTTCAAGGACGGCCATTTCACGGTCAAGGGCACCGACAAGACCTTGCCGCTGAAGGAGGTGGCGAAGGCGGCGTTCAATCCGGTCAAGTGGCCCAAGGGCTTCGAGGGCGGGCTGTACGAGAACGCGACCTTCAAGGCGGAGCGCGACACCTATCCCAACGGCTGCCACATCTGCGAGCTGGAGGTCGATCCGGATACCGGCGACGTGACGCTCGACCGCTATGCGGTGGTCGACGATGTCGGCACGGTGATGAATCCGATCGGGCTGAAGGGCCAGATCCATGGCGGCGTGGCGCAGGGCATCGGCCAGATCCTGTGCGAGCAGGTGGTGTGGGACCGCGACAGCGGGCAGCTCCTGACCGCGAGCTTCCTCGACTACGCCATGCCGCACGCCCACATGATCCCGAACATGGAAGTGAAGAGCAATCCGGTGCCGACCAAGTTCAACCCGCTCGGCGCCAAGGGCGCGGGCGAGGCGGGCACGGTCGGCGCCATGCCGGTGGTGATGAACGCGGTGATGGACGCGCTGGCGCCGCTCGGCGTGACGGATGTCGACATGCCCGCCTCGCCGCTCAATGTCTGGCGCGCGATCGAGAAAGCGCGGGGTAGATGAGGCGGCTTCCCGTCCTCGCGCTGCTCTCGACTGCGCTCGTTTGGCCGGCGTGGGCGGCGGACACCCTGCTCACCCTGACGCCACGGCCCGGCGCCACGTTGCGCGTGCTGGTCGACCGCCCGGCGGCGCCGGACGGGAGCGTGGTGCTGATGGCCGGCGGCGATGGCGTGCTCGACATCGACCAGAGCGGTGCGATCGGCAGCGGCCTCCGCAACAATCATCTGGTGCGCACGCGCGCGGCCTACGCAAAGGCGGGCTATGCCGTGTTCGTTCCCGATGTCGCGAGCGACCAGAAGGGCACGCGCAGCTATCGCTTCGGCACGGCCTACGGCCAGGACGTGGCGGCGGTCGTCTCGGCGGCGCGCCAGGTTGCGGGGCCCGTGGCGATCGTGGGCACCAGTCGCGGCGCGCTCTCGGTGGCCGCGCTGTTCACCAAGCAATCGGCGGTCCGGCCCGACGCAGCCGTGATCTCGTCCGGCGCGCTGATGGGCAGCGACGGTGCCCAGGGGCTGGGTGACATGGCCCGCATCGATGTGCCGGTCCTGTTGCTGCGCCACCGCCAGGACGCGTGCCGCGTGACGCCGCCCGGCGACGCCGACCGCTTCAGGACGCTGCTCACCGGCGCGCCCAGGGTCGACATCGTGACCCTCGACGGCGGCGGTCCCGCCGGCAACGGCGCGGATCCGTGCGGCGCGTCGCACTTCCACGGCTTCTATGGCATCGACGGTCAGGCGGTTGCCGCGACGGTGCAATGGCTCGGCGCGAACATGCGACGGTAGCAGCATTCGGCGAATCAGAGGCAAATCAAGGAGAGACAGATGAGCGTACTCGAAGGGCCGCGGAAGGAAGTGCGGCATGTCATCAAGGACGGCAGCGAGCATTGGGTCGAGTTCAAGGACGGGCTGATCGTCTTCGCCGACGGCCGCACCTGCTCGGAGGACGAGGTGGTGCATCTGCCGCCCTGCACGCCGACCAAGATCCTCTGCGTGCACGTGAACTACATCTCGCGCTACTACGAGTTCAACAACACGCGCGTGCCGCCCAAGACGCCGACCTACTTCCAGAAGCCGCTGACCGCGCTCAACGCGCACAAGGGCGAGCTGGTGAAGCCCAAGGGCTACAAGTACGTGAACTACGAAGGCGAGATGGCCGTCGTCTTCTCCAAGGTCACCAAGAACGTGAGCCGGGAGGAGGCCTGGGATTGCATCGCGGGCTTCGCACCCGCCAACGACTTCGGCTGCCACGACTTCCGCGACACCGACGCGGGCTCGATGCTGCGCGTGAAGGGCATGGACGGCTTCTGCCCGATCGGGCCGGGGCTGGTGTCGGGTGTCGACGTGCGCCAGTCGACGCTGCGCTCGTACAAGAACGGCAAGATGGTGCAGGAGGGCGCGGTCAGCGAGCAGATCTTCGACTGCGGCTACCTGATCGCCGACCTCGCGCGCCACATGACCTTCCTGCCGGGCGACATCCTGCTGACCGGCACGCCCGCCAATTCCCGCCCGCTCGCCGTCGGCGACACGATCGATGTCGAGGTCACCGGCGTCGGTCGGCTTTCCAACAAGGTCGTCGAGATCCCCGCGCCGCGCTCGAAGGACGGCTTTCCGGCGAGCCCCGACAGCGAGGGTGTCCGCCGCGTCGCCCTCGGCAACGAGGAACGCCTGCCGGACAAGTTCAAGGCGTAGTAGCGCTCTTGCCGGACCACGGGCGTCCCGCCCGCCGCATGATCTTGAGGCGGGCGGGACGCCCGCGGTCCGGCAAGATCACGGGCTCGCGTGGCCCATGAAGCGTTCGGGCGGGCGGTCGCCCCACTGGGACTGCAGCCCTTCCTCGGCGCTCACGAGGTTGCCGCCGTTGGCGGCGTTGAGGCGGTCGGTGTCGGCCCAGCGCTCGTGGACGCGGCCCCACGGGTCGCTCCAGTAGTCGTAGACCTGGCTGCCGAGCAGGTGGCGGCCGATGCCCCACATGTGGTCGTACTTGCCGAGCGACTTGAGGTACTGATGGTCCTGGAAGATCGCATCGATGTCGTGCGCCTCGTAGGAGACGTGGTTCAAGCCGGTCTTCGGATTGTTGACGCAGAACAGGACGTGATGGTCGACATAATCCTCGCCGCGGTCGAGCCGGCTGAAGGCGCCGATCACGTTGTCCTTGTCGCCGGCATAGACGTCGTCGGAGCGGATCATGCCCAGCGTCTCACGGAACCACGCCACGGTTTCCTTGACCTTGGGCGTGGAGAGCACGCCGTGGCCGATGCGCTGGATGGCGGTCGGCGACTTGGTGAGCCGCATCACGCGGCCGGCGCGGCGGTGCGGCTCGCTGCCGGTGTTGAGCAGGTCGCGTTCGCTCTTGATCGGCGCCACGCTCTGCATGCCGGCGATGACCTCGATCTGGTAGCCGTTCGGCTCCGTCAACCGCACCCGCTTGCCGCCACCCGGCTCGTTGACGCTCTCGATTCCCGACGCGCCGGGGAGCTTGGCCAGGCGCTTGAGGTCGTCCTCGTCGGCGGCGTGGTAGGCGAACCCGATGAACTTCGTGCCGGCCTTATGGGTGACGTGCAGATGGTGGTGGCTGTCGGTGCCCCGCATGTAGAGCGCATCCGCCGTGCGCTCGGCGCGGATCAGGCCGAAATGGGTGAGGAATTCCTCCATTTCGTCGAGGTCCGGCGCTTCCATGCGCGGAAAGGCGAAATCGGCGACCTTGATCGAAACCATGTTTTCCTCCGAAACTTTGGCCGCAACGCTAACGTCCCCAAGGGAGAGAAACAATGTCCAAGCCACCGGCCAATTCGTCGGCCGCGCGGGACGCCCTGCGCGCCTTCGCGCCCAAGCTGGTCGATCTCACCGACAACGTGCTGTTCGGCGACGTCTGGGAGCGGCCCGGCCTGTCCAAGCGCGACCGCAGCCTCATCACCTGTGCAGCGCTGGTCGCGCTCAATCGCACCGAGCAGCAGAGCGGCCATTTCCAGCGTGCGCTTGCCAACGGGGTGACCAAGGAGGAACTGCTTGAACTGATCACGCATCTGGCGTTCTACGGCGGCTGGCCGGTCGCCATGTCGGCGGCAAACGTCGCCAAGAAGGTTTTTGGAGAGGGAGAACAAGAGTGAAGATCTGCTATTTCAACGACTATCGCCTGGGCGTCATCAAGGGCGACCAGGTCGTCGACGTGACCGATGCGGTGAAGGACATCCCGCATCTCGAGGCGCGCGACCTGATCATCGGGCTGATCGCCAAATGGGACAGCTACAAGGCCAAGGTCGAGAAGGCGGCCAACGAAGGCAAGGGGGTGGCGCTCTCGAGCGTTCGCCTGCGGCCGCCGGTGCCGAAGCCCGGCAACATCGTCTGCATGGCGGTCAATTACATGGAGGACGGTACGCTGCCGCAGAAGCCGGCGATCAACGCCTTCCACAAGGCGGCGACCGCGATCATCGGCGACGGCGACACGATGGTGCTGCCCGACGCGCCGGCGACGATCTTCGAGGGCGAGGCCGAGATGGCGCTCATCATCGGCAAGCGCGCCACGCGCGTGCCGCAGTCCGAGGCCATGAAGTACATCTTCGGCTATACCTGCTTCATCGACGGTTCGGCCCGCGGCCTGCCGCCGCCGGGCAACGTCTTCTTCCAGATGAAGTCGCGCGACACCTTCGCGCCGATCGGGCCCTGCATCGTCACCGCCGACGAGATCGCGGATCCGCAGAACCTCGGCATCACGCTGACCAACAATGGCGTGGTGATGCAGAAGTTCAATACCAACGACATGGCACACCAGATCCCGCGCTGCATCGAATGGGCCTCGTCGATCCACACGCTGGAGCCGGGCGACATCCTCGCCACCGGCACCAACCACCGCGGGCTGAACTCCTTCATGGATGGCGACAAGATCGAGCTGACCGTGGAGAAGATCGGCACGCTGCGGTTCAGCGTAAAAGATGAGCTGAAGCGCACCTGGGCACGCACCACGCGCCTGCAGCACAAGGAAAGCGGCGCCGAGGGCGCGCACACGCCGCAACTCACCGGCAAGTACGCGGCGAAGTAGGGAAGGGGCGTCGCCTTCTTCCTCCTCTCCGTCATGCTCCTCTCCCCCGCAAGGGGGAGAGGAACATGAAAGAAGAGAAGAGAGGAGAGCGCCCCCGTCAGCGCGCGTCGAGGCGGGCCTGGATGCCCTGCATCCAGGCTTCCCGCGTGGCGAAGCGGGGGCGGCTGCGGCACATCGCTTCGGTACGCTTCAATATCTCTTCGTTCGATTGCTCGAGGTCGAGCGGCTCGCCGCAGGGCTGTGGCGTGTAGAACGGCGTGTCGCAATAGAGCTCGACCGGGTTGCCTTCAGGATCCCTGAAGTAGAACGCCCAGGCATTGCCGTGGTCGGTCACGCGCTCCGGGGCGATGCCCTCGGCGGCGAGTGCCTTGCGATAGCCCTTCAACGTGTCGATCGAATCGAGCCGGAACGAGATCTGGTTCACCGGGCTGTAGGGCGTGTCCTGCTTGCGGCCGTCGAACAGCACGAACTGGTGATGGCATTCCGGGTTCTGCGTCATGAAGTACACGTGCGCCCCGGAGCGCGCGACGCCGCTGTCGCTGACGATGAACCCCATGACACGGGTATAGAAATCGACCATGCGGTCGAGATCGACGGCGTGTACGCCGAAATGGGTGAGCTGAGCGGTAAGGGCCATGAGCTTCCTCCTTTTCCCGCGAGCGTAGTGCCGCGCCGCGCCGCTGTCTGCGCGGCAAAAAGAAAGGGCGTCGCGGTTGCCCGCGACGCCCCTCCGCCAGGAGCGGCCCTGGTCGGGCCGCTTCGCTGAATTCCTCCGTTCAGTGGGTCAGGACCGGCTTGGCGGCGTCGGCCTGGATCTCGATCGAACGGGCCTTCTTCTCGTCCGGGATCTCGCGCTGCAGCTCGATCGTGAGCAGGCCGTTGGCGAGCTTCGCGCCCGTGACCTTCACATGGTCGGCGAGCTGGAAGCGGCGCTCGAAGTTACGGCCGGCGATGCCGCGATAGAGATACTGCTTCTCGGCTTCCGCGTTCGGAGCGGTCTGGCCGGTCACGACCAGCTCGTTCTCCTTCTGGGTCAGGCTGAGCTCGCTCTCGGCGAAGCCCGCGACGGCCATGACGATCCGGTAGGCGTTGTCGCCCGCCTTCTCGATGTTGTACGGGGGGTAGCCGTTGCCGGGGGCCTGGCCCGCGACGTTGTCGAGCAGGTCGAACATCCGGTCGAAGCCGACGGTCGCACGATAGAATGGCGAATAATCGAAACCACGCATTTTAGTCATCCTCCTGTGAGCGATGTCTGAGGTCGCCGCCCCGGGATGGGCGCGGCTGACAGGGCTGGATTTAGGAAGCGCCAAACCGCCGTCAAGGGGGCGAAAAAAGGCGGAAAAGAGAAAAATTCTCTTCCGGCTTTGCTCCGCAAAAGGACTTGCCGTCCGGCGCGGGACCTTCGGGAACCCCCTCCATGGCGTCCGTGCGATGACTCGCCAGATCGAAGGACGAAGATCGATCGGGAGCGTTGCGCATGATCCGTAGACTGCCGCCAACCAGCCGCACGTTGGGCGAGGCCCTGTCGTGAAGCACCTTCCGCTGTTCTTTGATCTCGGCGGGCGGCGCGTGGCGGTCGTGGGCACCGGGCTTGCGGCCGACCGGCGCGCAGAGCTGGCAGCTTCGGCCGGTGCCGTGGTCCAGCGATTCGACACAGCCTCCGTTGCGGCACTGAAAGGCGCCGCCGCCGTCTTCGTCGCCACCGGCGATCTCGAGCGCGACACCGAGGCGCAACGTGCGGCCCAGGCAGCAGCCGTTCCGGTCAACGTTGCCGACCGGCCGGCGCTGAGCGATTTCATCCTGCCGGCGATCGTCGATCGCGGCGAAGTCGTCGTGGCGATCTCCACCGGCGGCGCCTCGCCGACGCTTGCGACCGTCCTGCGCGGCCGCATCGAGACCTTGCTTCCCGAGCGCTTCGGCGCCCTGGCGCAGCTCGCCCGGACGTTCCGCGCCCAGGCCAATGCGCTGATCGCCGAGCCGGCCGCACGGCGCGCCTTCTGGCGCCGCCTGGTCGACGGCCCGGCCGCGCGCCTCGCGCTCGGCGGCGACGAGGCGGGCGCCCGCCGCACCGCGCTGGGTGAGCTCGATTCCGCGCGACGCCGGCTGGCACCGTCCGGCATCGCCCATATCGTGGGCGCCGGCCCGGGCGATCCCGACCTGCTCACGCTGCGCGCCGCCCAGCTCCTGCAGGAAGCCGACGCGATCCTGCATGACGCGCTGGTGCCCGAGGCGATCCTGCGGCGCGCGCGACGCGACGCGGAACTCGTGTCGGTCGGCAAGCGCAAGGGTCGGCCGAGCTGGGCCCAGGCCGACATCGAGGCCGAGCTGGTCCGCCGCGTGCGCGCCGGCCAGACCGTCGTGCGGCTGAAGGCCGGCGACCCGTTCGTGTTCGGCCGCGGCGCCGAGGAAGTCGACGCGCTGCGTGCCGCCGGCCTGCCGGTGACGGTGGTGCCGGGCATCACCGCCGCGCTGGGCTGCGCGGCGTCCGCCGGCATCCCGCTGACCGATCGCCGCCATGCCTCGGCCGTGACCTTCGTCACCGGAACGAACGCCGCCGGCCAGGACGCCGCCTGGCCGTCGCTCGCCGCGCGGGGCCATACGCTGGCGATCTACATGGGCGCCAGCGAAGCCGCCGCCGTGCGTGACCGGCTGCTCGAGGCCGGCGCCGCGCCCGCCACGCCGGTGGCCATCGTCGAGAACGGCACGCAGCCCGACGAGCGGGTGACGGCCGGACGCCTCGGCGACCTGCCGAGACTCGCGGCCGCGCATGTCTCGGCACGCGGCGCTTCAGGTCCCAGCCTGATCATCGTCGGCGAGGTCGCGGCGCGCGCCGCTGCCCTCGCTCCTCAATCGCTCGCAGAGGTGTCGTAATGGCCAAGAATCTCAGCGGCGACCTGCTGGTCGCTTCCGCCAACCGTCTGGTCGACGGGCTCGTTGTCTATCTCGACGATGCCGGCCAATGGACGCCGCGCCTCGACCGCGCCGCGCTCGCCCGCGACAAGGGTGAGGGCGCATTCCTGCTCGAACGCGCGCGGGCGGAAGCGTTCACCGTGGTCGATCCCTTCCTGGTCGCGGTGAGCGAGGACGAAGACGGCACGATCGAGCCGCTGTCGCTGCGCGAGAAGATCCGCGCCGCCGGCCTCACCTTCGACGCCATTGCCGCGGAGGCCGTGCGTTATGCCTGACACCCATTTCTACCGTTACGACGCCTACGACCGCGCGCTGGTCGGCGAGCGGATCGCGCAGTTCCGCGACCAGGTCCGCCGCCGCATCGCGGGCGAGCTCACTGAGGAGCAGTTCAAGCCGCTGCGCCTCACCAACGGGCTGTACCTGCAGCTCCACGCCTACATGCTGCGGATCGCCATCCCCTACGGCACGATCTCGGCGCGGCAGCTGCGCAAGCTGGCGGAGATCGCACGCAAGTACGATCGCGGCTACGGCCACTTCACCACGCGCCAGAACCTGCAGCTCAACTGGATCCGGCTGGAGGACGCGCCCGACGCGCTGGCGATGCTGGCCGAGGTCGACATGCATGCCATGCAGACCTCGGGCAACGTGATCCGCAACGTCACTGCCGATCACTTCGCCGGCGCGGCGGTCGACGAGATCGAGGACCCGCGAATCTGGTGCGAGATCGTGCGCCAGTGGTCGACACTGCACCCCGAGTTCAGCTTCCTGCCGCGCAAGTTCAAGATCGCCATCACCGGCTCGCCCAACGATCGCGTCGCGGTTCGGGTGCACGACGTGGGCCTGCGGCTGTGGCGGAACGGGCAGGGCGAGGTCGGCTTCGAGGTGATCGTCGGCGGCGGGCTCGGCCGCACGCCGCTGATCGGCAAGACCCTGCGCGAATTCCTGCCGAAGGACGAGCTGCTCGCCTATCTCGAGGCGACGCTGCGCGTCTACAACCGCTACGGCCGGCGCGACAATCTCTACAAGGCGCGCATCAAGATCCTGGTGCACGAGATCGGCGTCGAGAAGATGCGCGAGGAGGTCGAGGCCGAGTATGCCGCGACCCGGAACAGCGCCCTGAAGCTCGCGCCGGAGACCATCGAGGGCATCGCGCGGCAGTTCGCGCCGCCGCCGCTGCGAGCCAAGCGCACGCGCGTGCCCGAGGTCGAGGCGCTGAAGCTGGAGAACCGCGCGTTCGCGCTCTGGCTCAAGTCCAACGTCGCGCCACATCGCGTGGCTGGCCATGCCATCGTGACTGCCTCGCTGAAGCCCGCCGGCGCGCCGCCGGGCGACGCCAGCGCGGCGCAGATGGAGGGTGTGGCCGACATCGCGGATGCCTACAGCCAGGGTGAGCTGCGGGTCAGCCACGAGCAGAACCTCGTCTTCCCGCACGTCGCCATCGAGAGCCTGCCGGCGGTCTGGCGCGCGCTCGACGCGCTGGGCTTCGCGGAAGCCAATGTCGGCAAGATCACCGACATCATCGCCTGCCCGGGGCTCGACTATTGCGCGCTGGCCAACGCGCGCTCGATCCCGGTGGCGCAGAGCATCTCGACGCATTTCGCGTCGCTCGCGCGCCAGCACGACATCGGCGATCTCAAGATCAAGATCTCGGGTTGCATCAACGCCTGCGGCCATCATCACGTCGGCCATATCGGCATCCTCGGCGTCGATCGGAACGGCGTCGAGCTCTACCAGATCAGCCTCGGTGGCGACGTCGACTTCGGCAACACCGCGCTCGGCTCGATCCTCGGGCCGGCGGTGGAAGCGGACAAGGTCGTCGAGGCCGTCGACGCCCTGGTGGCCACCTATCTCGAGGCGCGCATCGACGGCGAGCGCTTCGTGGATACCTACCGGCGCCTCGGCGCCCAGCCGTTCAAGGAGAGCGTCTATGGAAATTCTTAAGGAAGAGCCGCTGCCGCCGGAGGTGCCGACCCTCGTGCTGCCCAACACCGAGGACGTGCTGGCGCTCGGCGATCGGCTCGACGGAGTCGAGCTGATCATCCTCGACTTCCCGAAATTCACCGACGGCCGCGCCTATAGCCAGGCGCGCCTGCTGCGCGAGCGGCTGGGCTACACCGGCGAGCTGCGGGCATCGGGCGCGGTATTCATCGACCAGATCCCGTTCCTGTTGCGCTGCGGCTTCGATTCCTTCGCCAGCGCGCAGAAGGGATTCAGCGAGGCGCTCGACAAGGCACGCACGCTGTTCAGCGTCGTCTACCAGCCGACCGGCGACGGCCGCGCCACGGCCAACGAGCTGAGACTCCAGCGCCGCGCCGCCGTCGCGGCGTAGCGTCGTGCCGGAGCGCGGGCGGGACGCCCGCGCTTCGGCAAGAACCGACGTCAGTCCAGGAAGGTCAGGGTGCCGTCGCTGCGCTCGCCCTTGAGGTAGCGGAACGTGCCGGCGCCGGTGGCGATCAGGTCGCCGGCCTGGTCGTAGATCTCGGTCTCGGCGGCGAAGGTGCTCTGGCTGGTCGAGGGTCGCCAGGCGCCGAGGATGGCCAGCACGTCGCCCTCGCGCGCCGCCTTGATGAACTGCGTCGTGAAGGCGAGGGTCACGGAGAGCCGCCGCGCGGTGGCGGTCTCGTTGAAGGTGCAGGCGAAGCCGCTCGCCGAATCGAGGAGCGTCATCAGCACGCCGCCGTGCAGCAGCCCGTTGGCGTTGCACAGCTCGGGCCGCACTTTCAGGCACATCTCCACGAAGCCGTGCCGCCAGGCGACGACCTCGTGGCCGATCAGTCCGTTGAAGCCGCGGAACTCGTGCGCGGCGACCGGCCGCGCATCGGCCGGTCGTTGGATCGCCATCGCCTAGCGGCGCGCCATGGCGGCCATCGGTGGGCGATGACCGTTGGTGGTGAGCGTCGGGCGCATCGGCGGGATGGGGGCGGCGGCGCCATTCGAGGGCTGCGCCGCCATGCCGGCGCGGATCTCTCGCGCGACCTTGACCAGGCGTGGGCCCCAGTCGGCCTCGAGCCGATCGCGGCTGATCTGGTAGATCGGCGCGGAGGCGTTGACGGCATAGGCCGCCGTGCCGTCGCTGTTGCGCAGCGGCACGCCGACGCCGCACAGCTCGGGCAGCCATTCGCCCCAGGTCACGCAGAAGCCGCGCTCGGCCAGCTCCTTGAACGAGCGCTCGAGGCCGGTCTTGACCTTGGTCCAGTCGTCCCGCCAGCGGCGGCGGATCGCATCGATGTGCTTGTTTCGGTCGACGTCGGGCAGCGAGAAGAGGTAGGCGCGGCCCATCGCCGTGGTCGCCATCGGAACGCGGGTGCCGACATCGTGGGTGATGGCCACGACGGACGGGCCGCGGCAGGCTTCGAGATAGATCATCGAATGGCGGTCGCGGCCGCCCAGCGCGGTCGAGGCGTTCAGCGCATGGGCCAGGCTCTCGAGCGGCTGGCGCGAGGCGCGGCGCACGTCCATCGACGAGATGGCGGCGTAGCCCAGCGCCAGCACCGAGGCGCCCAGCTCGTACTTGCGGAAGCGGCGGATGTAGTTGAGGTAGCCCAGCTCGGTCAGCGTATGGGTCAGGCGGGCCACTGTCGGCTTGGGCAGGCCGGTACGGTGGGCAATCTCCTGGTTGCCCAGCATGCCCTCGCCGGCATGGAAGGCGCGAAGGATGTCGAGGCCCCGGGCCAGCGCGGTGACGAACTGGCGGTCCTTGGCCAGCATGCCGTCGCCGAGGCTGCTTTCTGCAGTGCTCTGGAGGGTGGCGGTTCGCGTGACGAGATGGCTGACATTGCCCATAGACGTTCGCTCCTGGAGTAAATGGATGTTTATTTTCTGCGAAACGGAAGCTGCCACTGCCTTTTCCCTGCCGCAATGCGCATTGAGGGGGTTTTGACCTGCGAACGTGCAAAGCCGCCATGTCACAAATGCGGGTTTCGGCCGCATGGGTTGCGCAAGCCTGCGGAGCTTCGCCGGATTGGACGGATTTCCGCCGTACGCCGGCCCCTGGTTCCCTTGTTGGCTGCTGCCCTTGGCGGCGGCTATAGAGGGACCGACCCCTCGTGAGGCGCCTATGGCCAAAGAACCTACAGTCCCTAAGGACATTTTAAGCCTGTCGTTCGAAGATGCCTTGAAAGAGCTCGAAGCCATCGTCCAACAGCTCGAGCGCGGGCAGGTGAAGCTCGACGAGGCGATTGGCGCCTACGAGCGCGGCGCCTTGCTCAAGCGGCATTGCGAACAAAAGCTGGCCGAGGCCCGGATGAAGGTCGAGAAGATCGTCTTCGCTGCCGACGGCACGGTCGGCACTCAACCCGCCGATCTCGGCTGACGGTCTCGACTCCATGCCCCTGTCTTCCTATCGCGCGTTCGAGCCGGCGCTGGCTTTTGCTGCCGAGTCGACCGAGAAGGCCATGGACCGCCTGCTGCCCCGAGGGGAGGAGGGCGAGGCCCGCCTGTTCGATGCCATGCGCTATTCCAGCCTGGGCGGCGGCAAGCGCCTGCGGGCGTTCTTCGTGCTGGCAGGTGCCACCCTGTTCAAGGTCGGGGCGATGCCCGCGTTGCGTACCGCCAGCGCTATCGAGTTCGTGCACGCCTATTCGCTGATCCACGACGACCTGCCGGCGATGGACGACGACGACCTGCGCCGCGGCAAGCCGTCCTGTCATCGTCAGTTCGGCGAGGCGACGGCGATCCTCGCCGGCGACGCGTTGCAGGCGCTGGCCTTCGAGGTGCTGGCGCACGAAGCCACGCACGGCGATCCGGCGGTGCGCACGACGCTGGTGACGGAGCTGGCCAGGGCTGCCGGCGCGCACGGCATGGTCGGTGGCCAGATGCTCGACCTGCTGGCGGAGACGCAGGGCGCACCCATGTCGATCGGTGCCATCACCCGCCTGCAGCGGCTGAAGACGGGCGCGCTGATCTCGTTCTCCTGCACCGCGGGCGCGATCCTCGGCAAGGCGGCGGAGCCGATGCGCACGGCGCTGGCGGCCTATGCGCACGATCTCGGCCTCGCCTTCCAGATCGTCGACGACCTGCTCGACGTGGAAGGCGATGCTGCTGCGCTGGGCAAGGCCACCAACAAGGATGCCGCCGCCGGCAAGGCGACCTTCGTGTCGATTCTCGGCATCGAGCGCGCGCGGGCGCAGGCGTCACTGCTTGCGCAACAGGCGGCGACCCATCTGGAGCCGCTCGGCCCCGCGGCGGATCTTCTGAAGCAGGCGGCGAAATTCGTGGTAAAGCGCCGCGCATGAGTCGTGTGACAAGAGTATAGTGGAATCATGACCGGGCAGAGCACGACGCCGCTTCTCGACACCGTCGACATTCCGGCCGATATCCGCCGGTTGAAGCCGGACCAGCTCCGTCAACTGGCCGACGAGCTGCGCCAGGAGACGATCTCGGCCGTCTCGGTCACAGGCGGCCATCTCGGTGCCGGGCTCGGCGTGGTCGAGCTGACGGTCGCGCTGCACTACGTCTTCAACACGCCGCAGGACCGGCTGATCTGGGACGTGGGCCACCAGGCCTATCCACACAAGATCGTCACCGGCCGGCGCAGCCGCATCCGCACGCTGCGCCAGGAAGGCGGCCTGTCGGGCTTCACCAAGCGCTCCGAGAGCGAATACGATCCGTTCGGCGCGGCCCATTCCTCGACCTCGATCTCGGCCGGGCTCGGCATGGCGGTGGCGCGCGATCTCGCCGGCGGCAACAACAACGTGATCGCCGTGATCGGCGACGGCGCGATGAGCGCGGGCATGGCCTACGAGGCGATGAACAATGCCGGCGCCCTGCGCAGCCGGCTGATCGTGGTGCTGAACGACAACGACATGTCGATCGCCCCGCCGGTCGGCGCCCTGTCCGGCCATCTCTCGCGCCTGCTGTCCGGCCGCCCCTACGTCACCCTCCGCACGCTCGGCCGCAGCGTCGCGGAGAACCTGCCCCGGCCGCTCGAGATGGCGGCGCGGCGCGCCGAGGAGTTCGCGCGCGGCTTCGTGGCTGGCGGCACGCTGTTCGACGAGCTGGGCTTCTATTATGTCGGCCCGGTCGACGGCCACAATCTCGACCACCTGCTGCCGGTGCTGAAGAACGCGCGCGACAGCCGCCTCGACAAGCCGATCCTGGTCCATGTCGTCACCAAGAAGGGCAAGGGCTATCCGCCGGCCGAGGCGAGCGCCGACAAGTACCACGGCGTGGTGAAGTTCGACGTCGTGACCGGCAAGCAGGCCAAGCCGGTGGCCAATGCGCCGGCGTACCAGGCGGTGTTCGCCAAGGCGCTGATCGCCGAAGCCGAGGCCGACAAGAAGATCGTCGCCATCACCGCGGCGATGCCCTCGGGCACCAGCCTCGACAAGTTCGCCGAGCGCTTTCCCGAGCGGACCTTCGATGTCGGCATCGCCGAGCAGCACGGCGTGACGTTCGCCGCCGGTCTCGCCTGCGAAGGCTTCAAGCCGTTCGCGGCGATCTATTCGACCTTCCTCCAGCGCGCCTACGACCAGTGCGTGCACGACGTGGCCATCCAGAAGCTGCCGGTCCGCTTCGCGATCGACCGCGCCGGGCTGGTCGGCGCCGACGGCGCCACGCATGCGGGTTCCTTCGACGTCGCCTATCTCGGCTGCCTGCCGGAGTTCGTGATCATGGCGGCGGCCGACGAGCTCGAGCTGATGCACATGGTGGCGACGGCGGCGGCGATCGACGATCGTCCTTCGGCCTTCCGCTATCCGCGCGGCGAGGGCGTCGGCATCGAGCTGCCGGCGCGCGGCACGCCGCTGGAGATCGGCAAGGGCCGCATCGTGCGCGAGGGCACCAAGATCGCGATCCTCAACCTCGGCGCCCGCCTCGGCGAATGCCTGGTCGCGGCCGAGGATCTCGCCGCCAAGGGCCTCAGCACGACGGTCGCCGATGCGCGTTTCGCCAAGCCGCTCGACACCGCCCTGGTGCGCCGCCTCGCGCGCGAGCACGAGGTGCTGATCACCATCGAGGAGGGCTCGGTCGGCGGCTTCGGCAGCTACGTGCTGCAGGACCTCGCGACGGCCGGCCTGCTCGACCATGGCCTGAAGATCCGCCCGCTGGTGCTGCCCGACCGCTTCATCGACCAGGCTTCGCCGCAGCGCCAGTACGCCGAGGCCGGCCTCGACGCCCCGCACATCGTGGCGGCGGCGCTGGCGGCGCTCGGCCGCCAGTCCGAGCGCGCGCGGGGGTAGCGTCTTCCGTCATGGCTGGGACCGCGCCACTCCGTGGCGCTCATGACATGAGCGCCACGGAGTGGCGCGGTCCCAGCGAGAACCTACGCCGTCACACGTGCCGTGCGCTCGCGCAGGCGCAGGAGGGCGCGCAGGGCGGCGGGCTTGACGGGCTTGTGCAGCAGCTCGACCTGGCGCGACCGGGCGCGGGCACGCAGGGTCGGCTCGCGGTCGGCGGTGATCAGCGCGGCGGGCACGGCGCGGCCCCATGTCCGGCGCAACAGGTCGACGACCTCAAGCCCGTCCGGCCCCTCGTCGAGATGCAGGTCGGCCAGCACCAGGTCGGGCAGGCGCCCAGCCTCGGCCACGCGGGCCAGCGCTTCGGTACATGTCGCGGCCGTCACGACCCGGCAGCCCCAGCCGCCGAGCAATGCCGCCATCGCCTCGCGCACCTGCGTCTCGTTGTCGATGCACAGCACGAGGCTTTCGGCGGCGACCGGAACACCGGGCGCCGCCGTCGGTGCGGCGGCCGCCTGACCGGAGACCGCCTCCGCACGGGGCACCAGCACCGAGAAGGTCGAGCCCTTTCCCGGCGCCGACGACAGCCGCACCGGCAGGTCGAGCATGCGCGCGATGCGGTCGACGATCGCCAGGCCGAGGCCCAGCCCGCGCTCCTCGCGCGGCCGCTCGTCCTGCGGCTGCAGGCGAACGAATTCGTCGAAGATGATGGCCTGCTTGTCCGCGGCAATGCCGGGGCCGTTGTCCCTGACCTCGAGCCGCAGGAAGTCGCCCTCCAGGCGGCAGCCGAGCAGGACGCGCTGCGGCCGACCCTCGACGCCGCCGTAGCGCAACGCGTTCGACAGCAGGTTCTGCAGGATGCGGCGCAGGAAGGCCGGATCGGTATCGACGAACGCCCCGGTGCGCACGATGACCAGCTCGACATCGCGGCGCGCGGCAACCGGCGCGAAGGCGGTCGCCAGCGATTCGAACATCGGCTGCAGCGCGAACGGCCGCTTCTCCGGCTTGAACGCGCCGGCATCGAGCTTGGAGATGTCGAGCAGTGCGTCGAGCAGCGCTTCGACCGCCCCCAGGCTCGCGTCGATCTTGCCGCCGAGATCGTTGCCCGGATCGCGGTCGATCATCGCCGCTGTGAACAGCCGCGCAGCGTGCAGCGGCTGGAGGAGATCGTGGCTGGCAGCGGCGATGAAGCGCGTCTTGCCGAGATTGGCGGCCTCGGCCTCGGCGCGGCTCGCCTCGAGCTCGGCGGTGCGCTCGGCGACCCGTTGCTCCAGGGTCTCGGCGGCGCGGCGCAGCCGGCGGTCGCTCTCCCGCAGCGCCTCGGCGGTGCGCACCCGCGCCGTCACGTCGTTGCAGGTGGCGACGAAGCCGCCGCCCGGCAACGGGTCGAGCCGCAGCTCCACGACGCCGCCGTCGGCGGTGCCGACCTCGTGGGTGAGCGGCGCATCGGGCCGTCGCAGCAGGGCATGGTCGAGCGGCAGCAGGGTGGCAAAGCGGTCGTTCGAGATCTCCAGCCGGCCCACCCGGTCGAACGCGGCGATCCCCATGCCGACGTGGTCGAGGCTGTTGCGCAGGATGTCGTAGTTGTAGCGGATCGCCTCCGACGCCTCGTCGATCAGCGCGCGCGTGCCGCGGCCCAATAGCCGGCCGCGCCGGTCGAAGGCACCGACGATCACGCGGGCCGACGCCGCGCCGAGCGTTCCCGAGAGCACGTGCTCGGCTTGCGCCATCGCCGCCTGAAGCGTGAGCGGACCGCCGCCCAGCGCCCTCAGCGCGCGTTCCGACCCGACGAAACGCGCCAGCAGCTCGCGCAGCTCCGCGACGCGCTGGGCGTCGGCCGGCGTCGGGCGGCCCGGGGGTTCGGGCTCGGCGCCGAGCACGAAGGCATCGGCCTGCTCGGCATCCGCGCCGCGGGCGCGCACCAGCAGCGACACGCCGGCCAGCAGCAGCGTGTTGACCAAGATACCGACCACGAACCCCTGCCCGACCGGATCGAGCTCGGCGAGCGGTCCCGGCAGCCAGGCCCGCAGCGGCGCAGCCGGCCCGCCTGCCGTCGCCTGCAGGCTGGGCAGCAACAGGGCGTAGAGCCAGACGACGAAACCGCCGGCCAGCCCTGCCACCACGCCGTGCCGATGGGCGCGGCGCCAGTAGAGGCCGAGCACCAGCCCGGGCGCGAAGTTGGCCACTGCGCAGAAGCTGATCAGGCCGATCGAGGCGAGCGGCAGGTAGCCCGAGATGATCCGCTCGTAGCCGTACCCCGCCATCAGGATCAGCACGACGGCGGCGCGGCGCACGAACACCACCATCGGCCCCATCGGCTCCACCGCACCGGCCCGGCTGCGCAGCACGTAGGGCATCAGCAGCTCGTTGCCGATCATCGCCGACAGGGCCATGCAGGCGACGACGACCATCGAGGTGGCCGCCGACAGGCCGCCGATGAAGATCAGGGTCGACAGCCAGCTTTGGCCATGGCCGAGCGGCAGGCTCAGCACGTAGAGATCGGGGTTGACCTGCGGCCCGAGCAGCAACAGCCCGGCCGCCGCGATCGGCAGCACGAACAGGTTGATCAGCACGAGATAGGCCGGGAACAGCCAGCGCGCGGTGCGCAGGCTGGCGGGATGGCCGTGCTCGACCACGGCGACATGGAACTGCCGCGGCAGGCAAAGGAAGGCCATGCCCGACAGCAGCGAGGTCACGATCCAGGTGAGCGGCGAGCCCTCGCGCGTGAGCTGCTCGGCGATGACGGGCTCGGCGCCGAGCCTATCCCAAAGCTCGGACGGCCCGTCGAACAGCACGAACAGCACGAACGGTCCCACGGTCAGCAGCGCGATCAGCTTGACGACCGATTCGAAGGCGATCGCCAGCATCATGCCGCGATGCTGCTCGGAGGCCTGCACGTTGCGCACGCCGAACAGGATGGTGAAGACCGCCATCAGCGCCGCCACGATCAGCGAGGTGTCGGTATGGATCACGCCCGCCCGTCCGTCGATCCAGCGCGTCGGCTCGGCGACGGTGCGGAAGGTCGAGGACACCGCCTGGAGCTGCAGGGCGATGTAGGGCAGCACGCCGACGGTGGCGAACAGCGTGGCGGTGACGCCGACCGCACGGCTCTTGCCGTAGCGCGAGGCGAGGAAGTCGGCGATCGAGGTGACGTTGTGCTGCTTGGCCAGCCGCACCATCTTGGCGACCACCGGATAGCCGGCCGTGATCACCAGCACCGGCCCGGTGTAGATCAGGATGAAGTCGAAGCCCGCCGTCGCCGCCCGGCCGACCGCACCGTAGAAGGTCCACGAGGTGCAATAGATCGCCAGCGACAGGCCGTAGACGGTCGGGGCCACGGTCGGGTTCGTCGACCACGCCCGCTGGTGGCGATCGCCGAAATAGGCGATGGCGAACAGCAGGCCGAGATAGGCCAGCGACAGCGTCAGGACGGCGGGTTCGGCGAGCATCCGGGACCATTGAACCGCGCCGGCGGGGTTGCCACAAGCCGGCGCCCCCCGCGCCCCGAGATCATGAGTTTGATCTTCCGCTGGGGGCGCGCGCCACTCATACGCGCCAACTCTCGTCCTGAATCGGCACTCACCCACGAGAAAGCAGACAGGACATATGACTGTACCGACTGGGGACGGCGGAACCGGACAGTCGCCTACCGCTCCGTGTCAGGAGCGTTGGGATACGCCAAGGTCCGGCCCCTATAGCCAGCCGAGCCGACGGAAGCGGATATAGAGCAGGCCGCACAGCGCCACGATACCGCCGATCACGACGTAGTATCCGTAGGCCCACTTCAGCTCCGGCATGTGCTCGAAGTTCATGCCGTAGATTCCGGCCACCGCGGTCGGCACGGCGAGGATGGCGGCCCAGGCGGCGAGCTTGCGGGTGATGGCGTTCTGTTGCGACTGGCCGGCCATCAGGCTCGCCTCGAAGGCGAAGGCGAGGACCTCGCGCAGGGAATCGATCTCCTCCTGCACCCGTCGCACATGGTCGTGGACGTCACGGAACAGCGGCTGCATCGACGCCTCGATCAGCACGTCGTCGGCATGCTGGAGGCGCTGGCAGACATCGACCAGCGGCACCACTGCCTTGCGCAGGCGCAACAGCTCGCGGCGCAGCCGGTAGAGGCGGTTGATCTCGCCCTCGCTCAGCACCTTGCGCAGCAGCCGTTCCTCCAGCCCGTCGACCTCCTCGCCGATCGACTCGACGACCGGCATGTAGTTGTCGACGATGAAGTCGAGGATTGCGTAGAGGATGTAGTCCTCGCCGCGACGCAGAAGGACCGGGCAGGACTCGGCGCGCTTGCGCACGGTCGCATAGGAGGTCGAGGCGCCGTGGCGCACCGACACGACATAGCCCTTGCCGAAGAAGATGTGGGTCTCGCCGAAGATGATGTCGCCGCCCGAGAGCTGCGCGGTGCGCGCGACGATGAAGAAGGCATCGCCATAGCGCTCGAGCTTGGGATACTGATGGGCCTTAGCGGCATCCTCGATCGCCAGCGGATGAAGATCGAGCTGGGCCTGCACGCGCCGCAGCAGCGCCGCCGAAGGCTCCTTGAGCCCGATCCAGACCACGTGGCCTTCTTTTCTCGACCACGCGCCGGCCTCGTCGATGGCGATGTCGCGCAGGCGGCGGCCATCGACGTAGACACCGGCGGCAACGACACCGGGCTCGACGGCGATCTCGGGAAGGGTTGCGGCGATGCTGTCCACCGCGTTCAAACGCAGACGGGCGGTAAACGCTGCAATCCCCGCGATCCGGCAGGACGACGAAGGCCTTACAATCCCAGGCGGATCGCCGGAGGCGGCACGATGTGCATATGGACCTCGACGGCAGTGACGCCGGGGACGTTCTGTGCCGCCGCGCGATAGGCATTGCGGACGAGGTCGGAGGGCGCGACGCCCCAGAGGTGCGCAACTCCGCCGTTCACGACGACGTCGAGCTGCCGCGCCTGCGACCAGGTGCGGCCCTGACAGGCGGCCGAAATCTCGCGCCGGAGCTGGTCGTCGCGGCGTGGCGCGGCCTCGCCGTCGCCCGACGCGGGGTTGCTCGAGATCAGGGCGCGCAGCAGGTCGATGCGGCTCACGATCCCGACCACCGCGCCGTCGCGCAGGATCGGCAGACGCTTCACCCGTCGTTCGGTCATCAGCTTCGCCAGGGCAGTAACCGGCGTGTCCTCGTCTGCGGTGATGACGTCGCGGGTCATCATGTCCGCCACCTTGCGGGAGTTCACGGCAGGACATCCGACCGTCGCCTCGTCGGCGTCGGCCATGCATCCGAGCAGGTCCGCCTCGCTCACGATGCCGACCATGCGGCCCGCCTCGTCGACCACCGGCATCGCGCTGACATGGCAATTGACCAGCAGGCGTGCGGCTTCGATCATCGTGGCGTCGGCGGCCAACGACATCACCCCGTTCGACATCACATCCCTTGCGCGCATGGCACTTTCCTTTCGTGGCATTCGCGGAGATCAGGCGCCAAGCGACTGCAGCCGGGCCCTGTCGGACAGGATGACGGTTCGTCCGGCCTCGGCGAGGCGGATCAAGCCCTCGCGCGCCATCTGCGTCAGCGTCCGGGAGACCGTCTCGATGGTCAGCCCGAGATGGTCGGCGATGTCGGTGCGCTGCATCGGCAGCACGACGCGGTCTGCGCCAGGCCGGCGGCGCGCCATGTCGAGCAGGAAGCTCGCCATCTTCTCCAGCGCCGTCTTGCGGCCGAGAAGGACCATGTGGTCATGCGCGCGATCGAGGCTGGTCAGCATCGAGGACATCAGCTGGTCGCCGAATGCCGGATCGTCGTGCACGAGGCTGGCGAAGCGGCTGCGGCGGTAGGCGATGACCGCCACGTCGTCGACGGCCTCCGCGGTGAAACGGTGCTGCGCGCCGCCTTCGAGGCCGAACACGTCGCCGACGAGATGAAAGGCGTCGATCTGGCGCCGGCCGTCGGCGAGGAGCTTGCCGGTGCGCACGGTGCCCGAAACCACCTTGTAGAAGAACGTGCACGCATCGCCTTCGGTGAACAGCTCCTCGTCGCGGGCGAAACGCCGCAGCACGCCGAGCTGCGGCTCGTCCGTCATGCGGGGGAGGACGCCGGCGCCCTGCATGGCGAGCACGGCGGGGATTCGCGAGCTGGACGCGGCGCTGAAGGCTTGCATTGGTCTCTCCCACGAGGATTCGATGGGTGAGGGATACCGCCGCGCCTGCGGGTGAAAAATTCAGGTCTTCTCCTAAGGGATTCTACGTAGCCGCGAGCACCGTGGGGCTCACGAGCCCTTCAGGAGGGCCGGAAGCGCGCCAGGGCGGACCGGATGGAGTCGAGAAGCGCATCGTCCGACAGGGGCTTCTCGAGCAGGCAGTGGATGCCGAGCTTTTGCGCCCGGATGCGCAGTTCCCTGTTGGCCCTGCCGGTGATGAGAATTGCCGGCGCGACGATACCGCGCGCGCGCAACACGCCGATCAGCTCCAGCCCGTCCGTCGCAGGCATCCGGTAGTCGATGACGAGGCAGCCGCAGGACCGCAAGTCGGGGTCGTTCAACAGGCTCGCCGCGCCGTCGAAGACCCGCACGTCCAGCCCCTCGACCTCCAGGGCGAACTTCAGTGCCCCGCGCACAGCGGCGTCGTCGTCGACCACGCAGATGACAGGAAGCTTGCTCGCCATGGCCGCAGCCTATCGGTCCGGGAACTGCGGCGAATTGATCCAGCGCAAGCCGGCGGATTGCGGCGGCGCATTCCCGGCGACCTGCCCCGGGAGTGCCGAGGAGGACCCGCGCTAGCCGAAGTCACCGCCGAGCAGCGCCTTGCGAACCAGGGCGGACAGGCTGTCGGCGTGCATCTTCGTCATGACGTTGGAGCGGTAGATCTCCACGGTGCGGGCGCTGATGTCGAGCTCGTGGGCGATGATCTTGTTGGGCTTGCCGGCGACCAGCCCGTCGAGCACCTGTCGCTCGCGCTCCGTCAGGGTCGCCAGGCAGGCGCGCGCCTCCCCCGCCCGCGCATTGCGATCGCGGTCGCCCGCCCGACGCGCGAGCGCCGTCCTGATCGCACCGAGCAGCAGCTCGTCGTCGAACGGCTTTTCGATGAAATCCACGGCGCCGGCCTTCATCGCCTCGACGGCCAAAGCGATGTCGCCGTGACCCGTCATCACGATCACGGGAATCCTGTTGCCGGCAGCGCGCAACCGCCGCTGCAGCTCGATGCCGTCCACGCCGGGCATGCGCACGTCGGTGACGATGCAGCCGTCCTGGACGTCGGGCAGGAGCTGCAGGAACGAGGTGGCGGACTCGTGCACGCGCACGGCAAGCCCGGCCGTGCTCAGCAGGAACGCCAGCGATTGCCGGACGTCGGCGTCGTCGTCGATGACGTGAACGATGTCGCTATCGGCCAAGCTCCGCCTCCTCCGTTTCCTCCGCCATCCTCAGCGTGAAGCGGAAGATCGTCCCGCCCTGCGGTCGCGGTTCGACCCAGATCTTGCCGCCGTGCGCCTCGACGATCGTGCGGCAGATCGACAGGCCCAGCCCCATACCCTTCTGCTTCGTGGTCACGAAGGGCTGGAAGAGATGCGCCCTCACCTCGGGCGCCAGGCCCGCGCCGGAATCCGTCACGCTCACCTGCACCAGCCCGTCATCCAGCAGCATCGTCTCGATGCCGAGGGCGCGCGGGCCGGGCGCCTCCAGCAGGATCTCGACGGCATTGCGGATCAGGTTGACCAGAACCTGCTGGATCTGGATGCGATCGACCACCACCAGCTCGGCGCGAGGGTCGAGCCGAAAGGACACCGCGATGGCATTCTCATGGGTGCCGACGAGCGCCAGCGTGCTGGCATCCTCGATCAGCCTGGGCAGGCTTTCGACCTGCCGCTCGCTGTCGCCGCGCGCCACGAACTCGCGCAGCCGGCGGATGATCTGGCCGGCCCTCAGCGCCTGGTCCGCTGCCTTGGCGAGCGCATCGCGCAGCGCCGGCATCTGCTCCCCCTCGGCCCTCTGCAGCAGCCGATGGCACCCCCTGAGGTAGTTGTTGATCGCGGTAAGGGGCTGGTTGATCTCGTGCGCCAGGGTCGACGCCATCTCGCCGAGCGCGGTGAAGCGCGACATGTGCGCCACCTCCGCCTGCAGCTCCTTGAGCCTGTTCTCTGTCAGTTCCTGGTCGGTGAGGTCGCGAATGAAGCCGGTGAAGTAATGCCGGTCGGCGGACTGCAGCTCGCCGATCGTCAGGTGCATCGGGAAGGTCGTGCCGTCGCGGCGCTGGCCCACGACGATCCGGCCGATGCCGATGATGTGCTTCTCCCCGGTCCGCAGGTAGCGCTCGAGATAGTGGTCGTGCTGGCTACGGTGCGGCTCGGGCATGAACAGGCTGATGTTGCGGCCGGCCGATTCCGCCAGCGTATAGCCGAACAGCTTCTCCGCCGTGGCGCTGAGCGATTCGATGCGGCCGCGCTCGTCGATGATGACCATCGCGTCGGGAACGGTTTCGAGGATCGACCGCAGCCGCGCCTCGGCCGCCGCGCGCGCCACCCTGTCGGCACCCGTGGCGTCGTCGAGCCGCGCGGCCTCGCGCACGCTCTGGATGATCCAGGCAACGGACCCGTCGGTCGCCGGCACCGGCGCGTTGACCACCTCCAGCATCCGCTCGCCGCATTCCCTGCGCCCTGGCAGCCGGAAGAGTCCCGGCCCAATCCGGTGCCTGGCGCCCGACCGCACCGCGGCTTCCAGCGAGGACACGAGGTCCGCCAATGCCGGGCTGCCCGCGAGATGCTGGCGGATGTCCTGTCCGACGACCGCTTGCGCCGGCAAACCGATCAGCTCGAGATAGACCCCGCTCGCGGCGGCGATGGTGAATTCGGCGGACAGGAGCAGGTCGGCATGCGGGGAGGCCGAGACCAGGGCCGCAAGATCCTGCGGAAGCGCTTCCCGCGCGCGCATCGTCGCCATGTCCGGTTCCTCTGGCGCCGACTATAGCAGCAGCAGCGGAAGGGGCGAAACCGCCCAGCGGGCTGCGCCCCGGGGTTGACGCGACGTGTCCTCGCCGTCCTGAGAGCTTGTTGAGAGTTCTTCCGCTGGGGGCGCAGCTCCCAGCGACTCGCGTTTCGAGCCCTCAGGGCCGGATGAAGGCGAGCGGCGCGTCCTCGTCGAGATTGTCCGCCGCGGCCGTCAGCTCGGCGGCGATATCGTCAATCGACCGGTCCTGACGGAAGATGCGGATCGCCTCCGACAGCAGGCAGCGGGCGACGACGTCGCCGGAGATCGACCGCGCTCCGGCTTCCTCGAGGGCCGCCGCGACATGGCGGGCCACGAGCTCATAGGTGCTCATGCAACGATCCTTTCCTGGTCACAGTCCACGCGAGTGACGCCCCTCGGCACCGACATAGTGACGATCGAAGGCGGCGCAGACGAAGCGCACGAACGGCCGGCCAGCCTGGGTCACGGCGATCTTCGCGCCGCGGCGCCGGATCAGCCCGTCGCGCTCCAGGCCGCGCAGATCCAGTGTCGCCAGATAGGCGTCGAGATCGACCCGATGCTCCCGACACAACGGCCCGAGATCGACGGCGTTCTGGCACATCACACGTTCGATGATCGCCGCGCGCAGGCGGTCGTCGCGAGTGAGCGCGATGCCGCGCGCCGTGGCAAAGCCGTCGCCGTCGGCAACCGCGGCCATGTAGCGGGCGGGATCGGCGACGTTCTGCGTGAACCCCTGCGGCAGGGTCGAGATCGCGGAGGCACCGACGCCCGCGACGAAGGCGGCGCGGTCGGCGACGTAACCCTGAAAGTTCCGATGCAGCGTGCCGTCGGCGGCAGCCCGCGCCAGCCGGTCGTCCGGCCGCGCATAGTGGTCGAGCCCGATCCGCCGATAGCCCGCCTTCACCAACCTCTCCGCGACCAGCGCCGACATCGCCGCGCGCAGCGCATTGTCCGGCAGGGTAGCTTCGTCGATCAGCTTCTGGTGCGGCTTCATCCACGGCACGTGCGCATAGCCGAACACCGCGAAACGGTCGGGGCCGAGCTTCAGCGCGAGATCGAGCGTGGCAGCCAGCGTCTCCAGGGTCTGCCGCGGCAGGCCGTACACCAGGTCGATGTTGAAGCGGCGGATGCCGGCGCCGCGCAGCCGGTCGACGGCGGCAGCGGTGTCCTCGTAGCTCTGGCGGCGATTGATCGCGGCCTGCACGGTCACGTCGAAGTCCTGTACGCCGAGGCTGACGCGCGTCACGCCGATGGCCGCCGCGGCGGCCGCCATCTCGCGATCGCAGTGGCGCGGATCGATCTCGAGCGAAATCTCGGCGTCGCAATGGCGGTCGAACCGGCGCGCGATGCATTCGCCCACTGCCCGCAGCCGCGTGGCGCCGAGCTGGCTGGGCGTGCCGCCGCCCCATTGCACCCCCTCCAGGATCAGACCGGGGGCGGTGCGCGAGAGTGCGTCGAGCTCGTCGATCAACGCATCGGCATAGCGGTCGAGCGTGCCCGGCCGGTTCATCGCCATGGTGTGGCAGGCGCAGTACCAGCAAAGCTCCTTGCAGAACGGCACATGGACGTAGAGCGATGCCGCGCCGCCGGCCAGGTCGCGCAGCCATGCAGCGTGCTCCGCCGGCCCGACCGACGGCGTGAACTGCGCCGCCGTAGGATAGCTGGTGTAGCGCGGGACAGGGCGGTCGTAGGCCGCCAGGAGTGCCGGATCGATCATTTTGGCTCTTTCGTGCGCCGCGTCTTGCCGATCGGAGTCGGAGACGCCGGCCTAGTGCGACATCAGGACGGGAACGGTCATGCTTTCGAGCAGCGTGCGGCTGGCACCGCCGAGCACGAATTCGCGCAGGCGCGAATGTCCGTAAATGCCCATCACGATGAGGTCGGCATCGCTGTCCGCGGCACGCGACAGGATGGTCTCGCCCACCTTGGCATCGGCCGCCACGTCGCGCTGCACCGTGACGTTCACGCCGTGACGGGCGAGCCACAGGGCCACGTCGGCGCCCGGCTCCTGGCCATGGCCGTCGGCCGAGACCTCCGGGTCGATCACCAGCACGATCACCTTCTCCGCGGCACGCAGGAAGGGCAGCGCATCGGCGGCCGCGCGCGCGCTCTCGCGGCTGGCGTTCCAGCACAGCAGCACCGTCTTGCCGACCGGCGTCCGCGCCCCGATGCGGGGGATGACCAGCACGGGACGGCCGGTCGCGAAGGCCAGCGCCTCCGGCAGGTCGCCCCGATTGCCGGCGGCATCCTCGGGATCGTCCTGGCCGATGACGAGCAGGTCGGCGTAGCGCGCGCTGACCGTGAGCGCGTCGTCGGAGGACGCCTCGGTCACGCGCAGCTCCGACACGACGCTGCGCCCCTTGGTCGCCTTCTCGTAGGCGGCACGGGAAGCCGTCTCGGCCGCGTCGCGGTCGGCTTCGTAGGCCGTCATCAGGGGACCGATGGCCAGCCCGCCGTCGGCGTAGGCCATGACCTCGAACGGCTCGCGCGCATGCAGCGCGACCAGCCGGGCATCGAAGCGCTCGGCAACCTCGACGGCCGCGGCCAAACGGGCATCGACGCTGCGGCTGGCATCGCAATGGACGAGGATGGTCTTGTAGCTCATCGTTGCCTCCTGACGGGTTGCACGGGTGATCTTGTGCCATGCAACCGGCCATCGACGATTGACGCAGATCAAGCTGCGTGCCGGGCGCGCAGCCTATTGAGACGCCATGGACTTCGTGTTCCACGCCCTCGCCGCCTGCCGCGACGGCCTCGCGCCCATCGCCGGATCATCGGCGGGTCTCGCCCTGGCGCTGTTCCTCGCCGGGCTGAGCGGCAGCGCGGTGCATTGCGTCGGCATGTGCGGCCCGTTCGTGCTCGGCCAGGCGATGGCCGACGCCGAGCATGTCGGGCCGGACGGCTACGGCGAATGGCGGCGGCTCGCGGGCGCGGCGCTGGCACCCTACCATCTCGGCCGCTTGACCACCTACACGGGGCTGGGCGCGGTGGCAGGCGCGACCACCGCCTTGTTCGCCTCGACCGCCGCTTTCGCCTGGCTGTCGGCGCTCCTGCTGATCGTCGGCGCCGGCGTGATGCTGGCCCAGGCCTTCGGCCTCGCGCTGGGCGGCAGCGCGCCGCAGGCTGGGCTGGTCCAGCGGCTGGCCGCACCGCTCATTTCCTCGCGCCGTCCGGCGGCGCGTTACGCACTGGGCGTCGTGCTCGGCTTCCTGCCCTGCGGCCTGATCTACGGCGCGCTCGGCGCCGTCGCGGGCACCGGCTCGATGCTGGACGGCGCGGTCGGGATGGCGGCCTTCTCGCTCGGCACGATGCCCGCGCTGGTCGCCGTCGGCTGGGGTGGCGTGCTGCTGCGCCGCCGCTGGCAGGGGGCGATCCGCTGGATCGCCTCGCCGCTCCTGGCGATGAGCGCGCTGCTGATGCTGGCGCTGGCCAGCCAGAGGGTCTGACGGTCGGACCTCCGCCTTTTTCGGTCAGATGAGTTCCGCTGGGGGCGCGCCACGCCAGTGGCGCGCCCCCAGCGGAAGCCCCACACAGGGGCCGGCGTCGTCCGGGGAGATCACGATATCGCGGTAGGCGTGCCAGGTCGCGTGTCCCATGACCGGCACGACGACGGCGAGGCCGAGCAGGCCGGGCACCATGCCGAGCCCGACCAGCAGCACGATCAACCCGGCCCACAGCAGCATCGGCCGCGGATTGCGCCGGACCGCCGTGACCGACGTGGCGATCGCCTCGAACAGGTTGGCATTGCGGCGATCGAGCAGGTACGGGATCGCGAAGGCGCCGAGGACGAAGGACGCCGCCGCCAGGGCCGCGCCGCAGGCCACGCCGACCACCAGGAACGGCAGGCTGCGCGAGGAGAGCCACACCACGTCGGCGAAGCGGTCCCACGACTGGGTGCGCCAGTCGAACAGCGCGAAGAGGAGCTGCGAGGTGCGCATCCAGGCGAGGTGGAACAGCAGCAGCAGCACGCCCATCAGCGCGATCTGATCCGGATTGCGCCGCCAGGCGAGCCATATCTCGCCGTTCACGATCAGGCCCGCCTCACGGCGACGGCTGATCTCGTAGAGGCCGACGGCGATGAACGGGCCCATGAAGAAGAAGCCGGCGCCGAGCGGCAGCACGAGATAGGGCAGGTCGAACCAGGCCAGCAGCGTGATGGCGCACCAGCCGGCGACCACCGGCACCAGCCCGCAGGCCAAGCTGGGCCCGGGCGCGGCGAGCAGATCGCGCCAGCCGGCGGCGAGCCACGTCCACGGCCGATCGACGGGGACCTGACGGATGCGCGGCTGCGGCGCCTGGAAGACGGCGACGGTCTGGTTCATTCACATCCTCCCGATTTGCCGGACAGAATGACGCTGCCCTTCGCGGTCCAGCCTTGATGCAGGTCAAACGCCGGCCATCCGGCAGCGGCTAGCTTGCCCCGGCACGCCACTCCGGGGAACCCGCATGTCCAGCAGTCCAGCCGTCCTTGCCGCTCCGCGCGCGGCGCCGCGCTACGTCGAGGACGTCGTGCGCGCCTCGATGGTGCTTACCATGTTCTGGGGCATCGCGGCCTTCGCCGTGGGCGTGATCATCGCCGCCCAGCTCGTCTGGCCGCAGCTCAGCCTCGACAGCGAATTCCTCACCTTCGGTCGTCTGCGGCCGCTGCACACCTCCGCGGCGATCTTCGCCTTCGGCGGCACTGCGCTGATCGGCACGGCCTTCCACGTCGTGCAGCGCACCTGCCACGCGCGACTGTTCGGCGGCGCGCCACTCGGCTGGTTCGTGCTGCTGGGCTACCAGCTCTTCATCGTCATCGCCGCGACCGGTTACCTGCTCGGCATCACCCAGAGCAAGGAGTACGCCGAGCCGGAATGGTACGCCGATCTCTGGCTGACCGTCGTCTGGGTCGCCTACCTGATCGCCTATCTCGGCACCGTGCTGAAGCGCGAGGAGCCGCACATCTACGTGGCGAACTGGTTCTATCTCGCCTTCATCGTCACCATCGCGATGCTGCACATCGTCAACAACCTGTCGATGCCGGTCTCGTTCGCCGGCACCAAGAGCTACGGCGCCTGGTCCGGCGTGCAGGACGCGATGATCCAGTGGTGGTACGGCCACAACGCCGTCGGCTTCTTCCTGACCGCCGCCTTCCTCGGCATGATGTACTACTTCATCCCCAAGGCGGCGAACCGGCCGGTCTACAGCTACCGGCTGTCGATCGTGCACTTCTGGTCGCTGGTGTTCCTCTACATCTGGGCGGGCCCGCATCACCTGCACTACACGTCGCTGCCCGACTGGGCGCAGACGCTCGGCATGGTGTTCTCGGTCATGCTGTGGATGCCGTCCTGGGGCGGCATGATCAACGGCCTCATGACGCTGTCGGGCGCCTGGGACAAGCTGCGCACCGATCCCGGCCTGCGCTTCTCGGTGACCGCCGTCGGCTTCTACGGCATGTCGACCTTCGAGGGACCGGTCATGTCGATCAAGGCCGTCAACTCGCTCAGCCACTATACCGACTGGACGATCGGCCATGTCCATTCGGGTGCGCTGGGCTGGGTCGCCTTCATCGTGTTCGGCACGATGTACTACCTGGTTCCGGTGCTGTGGCGGCGGCCGGGCATGTGGTCCACGCGCCTGATCGGCTGGCACTACTGGATCGCGACCCTCGGCATCGTGCTCTACATCACCGCGATGTGGGTGAGCGGCGTGATGCAGGGCCTGATGTGGCGCGCCTACGACGAGCTCGGCTTCCTGCAGTACTCGTTCGTCGAGACGGTGGCCGCAATGCATCCCTTCTACTTCATCCGCATGCTGGGCGGGCTCCTCTTCCTCAGCGGCGGGTTGATCATGGCCTACAACATGTGGCGCACGGTACGCGGCGAGCGGGAAACGCTCTCCGCCGGCACCTCGCGTCCCGCACTCGCGGCTTAGGAGACGCGCGATGTTCAGTCACGCAACCATCGAGAAGAACGCCATCCTGCTGCTCGTGCTGACGCTGATCACCGTATCGATCGGCGGCATCGTCCAGATCATCCCGCTGTTCACGATCGAGAGCACGATCGAGCGGGTCGAGGGAGTGCGGCCCTACACGCCGCTCGAGCTGATGGGCCGCAACATCTACGTCCGCGAGGGTTGCTACCTCTGCCACAGCCAGCAGATCCGGCCGTTCAAGGACGAGGTCGAGCGCTACGGCCACTACAGCCTGGCTGCCGAGAGCATGTACGACAAGCCGTTCCAGTGGGGCTCCAAGCGCACCGGACCCGATCTCGCGCGGGTCGGCGGCCGGTACTCCAACGACTGGCACGTCCAGCATCTCGTCTCGCCGCGCGCGGTCGTGCCGGAGAGCGTGATGCCGGCCTATCCGTTCCTCGCCCAGCGCCGGCTCGAAGTGCCCGACCTCGCCGCGCACCTCAAGGCGCTGCGCTCGGTCGGCGTGCCGTACAGCGACGAGATGATCGCCAATGCCGCTGCCGATCTCGACGCCCAGGTCAATCCGGACGCCGATCCGACGGCGCTGCTCAAGCGCTATCCCAAGGCGGCGGTCGGCAAGTTCAACGCCGAGACCGGTGCCGTCACCGAGATGGATGCGCTGGTCGCGTACCTGCAGATGCTGGGCACCCTGGTCCGCATCAGCGACATCCCGCCCGAACGCCTGCGCCAGTGAACCTGCGCCAGTGAAGCTGCCAGTGAGGACACCATGACAATGCTTGCATCGCTCGGCGAGCTGCTATCGACGATCTGGACGGTCTGGGCCGTCCTGGTGTTCGGCGGCATCGCCTTCTGGGCCTGGCGACCGGCCAACCGCCCGCGCTTCGAGCGCGACGCGCACATCCCTCTCAACGACGAACGGTGAGGCCCGCGCCATGCCGACCAAGATCGAAAAGGATTCCGTCACCGGCCGCGACACCACCGGCCACGAGTGGGACGGCATCAAGGAACTCAACACGCCGCTGCCGACCTGGTGGGTCTACACCTTCTACGCCTGCATCGTGTTCGCCGTCGTCTACAGCGTGCTCTATCCCGCCTGGCCGTGGGTCAACAGCCATACGGCCGGCCTGCTGGGCTACACCAACCGTGCCGAGCTGACCCAGTCGCTCGACGTGCAGGGCCGCGAGCGCGCCAAGTTCGTCGACCGCATCCGCACCGCGTCGCTCGCCCAGATCCGCCAGGATCCCGAGCTGTACAACTTCGCCATCGCCGGCGGCCGCTCGGCCTTCCAGACCAACTGCATGCAGTGCCACGGCGCCGGAGGCGCCGGCAGCACCGGCTTCCCCAGCCTGGTCGACGACGACTGGCTGTGGGGCGGCAAGCTGGAGCAGATCCACCAGACGATCCAATACGGCGTACGCAACGCCAACGACAAGTCGCGCCAGAGCATGATGCCGCGCTTCGGCGCCGACGGCTTGCTCACGCCGCAGCAGGTCGGCGCCGTGACCGACTACGTTCTGAGCCTGTCCGGCAAGGCGACGGCGACGCCGGAGGGCGCGAAGCTGTTCCAGGAGCAGTGCGCGGCCTGCCACCAGCCCGACGGCAAGGGCAACCAGGAGATGGGCGCGCCCAACCTCACCGACGGGCTGTGGCTCTACGGCGGCAGCCGCGACGCGGTCTATCGCTCGATCTTCTACGCCCGCAACGGCAGCATGCCGGCATGGAGCGAGCGGCTCGACGAGGCCACGATCAAGATGCTGACGCTCTACGTGTACTCTCTGGGCGGCGGCAAGTAACCGCCGCCTCATCGGTCAGTCATCATGGACGGCAACGCTCCCCTCTACGCCACGCGCGTCAAGGTCTATCCGCGCGCGGTCAGCGGCACGTGGCGCCGCGTCAAATGGGCGGTGCTCGTGGCCCTGCTCGGGATCTACTATCTCGTGCCCTGGCTGCGCTGGGACCGCGGCCCGAACGCCCCCAGCCAGGCCATCCTGCTCGATCTCGACGGCCGGCGCGGCTGGTTCTTCGATGTCGTGATCTGGCCCCAGGAAGTCTACTTCGTGACCGGCTTGCTGATCCTGGGCGCGGTCGGCCTGTTCCTCGCGACGTCGCTGTTCGGGCGCGTGTGGTGCGGCTTCACCTGTCCGCAGACCGTGTGGACCGACCTCTTCATGATGGTCGAGCGACTGATCGAGGGCGACCGCAACCAGCGCATGCGGCGCGACCGCGAGCCGTTCAGCCTCGGCAAGGCGGCACGCAAGGGCGCCAAGCACGCCGCCTGGCTGGCCATCGCCGCGGCGACCGGCGGCGCCTGGGTCTTCTATTTCGTCGACGCGCCCTCGACCCTGGCCAAGATCTTCAGGGGCGAGGCCTCGGTCGAGGTCTACTTCTTCATCGGCCTGCTCACCGCCACGACCTACACCCTGGCCGGCTGGGCGCGCGAGCAGGTGTGCACCTACATGTGCCCGTGGCCGCGCTTCCAGGCGGCGATGCTCGACGAGCAGAGCGTCATCGTCACCTACCAGAAGTGGCGCGGCGAGACGCGCGGCAAGCACAAGGCCGGCGATAGCTGGGAAGGCCGCGGCGACTGCGTCGATTGCCGGCTGTGCGTGAACGTCTGCCCGACCGGCATCGACATCCGCGACGGCCAGCAGATCGAATGCATCGGCTGCGGCCTGTGCATCGACGCCTGCAACGAGACGATGACCAAGGTCGGCCGCCCGCGCGACCTGATCCGCTGGGACACGCTCGCCCATCAGCAGGCCCTCGAGCAGGGCAAGCCGCCCGGGCCGTGGCGCGCGGTACGGCCGCGGACCCTGCTCTACGGTGCCCTGCTGACCTTGGTCGCCGCCGTGATGCTCGGCGCCTTCCTGCTGCGCACCACCGCCGATCTTTCCGTGCAGCGCGACCGCAGCCCCAACTTCGTCCGGCTGAGCAGCGGCGACGTGCGCAACTCCTACACGGTCAAGATCTCGAACAAGGCGCAGGAAGAGCGCCGCTTCGCGCTCGATCTCCGCGGCCTGCCCGGCGCCGTCCTCGCCGTCACCGGCGCCTCGGACACGGCCGCCTCGCGCCTCGCCGTGCATGCCGACACGGTCGGTACCTTCCGTGTTCTGGTCACCGTGCCGGCGGCCGCCGCGCCGTCGGGTTCGCATCCCGTCGAGTTCACCGTACGCGACGAGTCCGGCCGCGAGACCGCCACGCACAGCTCGGTCTTCGTCGGCCCGGCGCACTGAACAGGAGCCCGCCATGTCCCTTCTCCCGGTCCGCTCCCCGCGCTCCAGCATCGTGCCCTGGCTGTTCGTCGCCGGCTTCACCATCGTGATCGCCGTCAACGGGACGATGATGTGGCTGGCCATCGGCTCGTTCTCCGGGCTCTACACCGGCCATGCGCGCGAGCGCGGCGTGCACTACAACGACGTCGTCGCCGAGCAACGCAGCCGCGATGCGCTGGGCTGGACGGTGCAGGTCGACTGGCGGCCCGGCACCGACCGGCTCGATCTCGCCGTGAAGGATGCCGGCGGCCGGCCGCTGGAGGCTGCCACGGTCACGGTCGAGCTGATCCGCCCGGCCGAGAAGCGGCCGCCGGTCGAGGTCGCCCTGAAGGACGCCGGTGGTGGCCGCTTCTCGGGCGACGTCGATCTGCCGGCGCGCGGCAACTGGGACGCCGACATCGTGGTCGAGGCAGCGGGCAAGCGCTTCGCGCTCACCAAGCGGCTGTTCCTGAGATGACCGCCCACGCCCTCCTCGCCGCGCCGCCACGCGACAGCACGCGGCGTGCCTGCGCGCATTGCGGCGAGAGCCTGCGCGGCCTGGCGGGCGACGCTGTGTTCTGCTGCGCAGGCTGCGCCAGCGCCCATGCCATCATCGGCGCGGCGGGCCTCGGCTCGTTCTATCGCCGGCTCGAGGAGGCGCGCGCCCACCGGCCGGTGCCGCTCGAGACCGATTTCACGGGCTTCGCGCAGGAGGTCGGGCCGGACCTGTTCGCGCTCGACCTGCTGGTCGACGGGCTCGATTGCGCGGCCTGCGTCTGGCTGATCGAAAGCCTGCTCGCGCGCAATCCGGCGATCGTGGCGGCGCGAGTCAATCTCTCCACGCGCCGGCTGGCGCTGCGCTGGCGCGGCACCGCCGCCGGCGCCAACGAGCATGCCGGCCTGGTCGCCGCGCTCGGCTACCGGCCCGCGCCGTACCGTGCGCTCGCCGCCGCCGCGCGCGACGATGCCGAGACGCGCGAGCTGATGCGCTGCCTGGCGGTCGCAGGTTTCGCGGCCGCCAACGTGATGCTGCTCTCGGTCGCGGTCTGGTCGGGCCACGACGGCTCGATGGGCGAGGCCACGCGCACGCTGTTCCACTGGCTGTCCGCCGCCATCGCACTGCCGGCGATCGCCTATGCCGGCCGCCCGTTCTTCCGCTCGGCCTGGACGGCGCTGCGGGCTGGCCGCAGCGCAATGGACGTGCCGATCTCGATCGGCGTCGTCCTCGCCGCGGCGGTCAGCCTGCACGAGACCTGGATCGGCGCCGAGCATGCCTTCTTCGATTCGGCGATCACCCTGCTCTTCTTCCTGCTGATCGGTCGGCTGCTCGACCGGCGCGCCCGCGGCCGCGCGCGCCGCGCGGTGCAGGCGCTGCTGGCGCTCTCCGGCGACAGTGCGCACGTCCTGACCAGCGACGGCCGCAGCGAGGCCCGCCGGGTCGAGAGTCTGGTGCCGGGCGACGTCCTGCTGGTCGCGGCGGGCGACCGTCTGGGTGCGGACGGCGTGGTGATCGACGGCCGATCCTCTCTCGACGGCTCGCTGATCAGCGGCGAGAGCCTGCCGCTCGCCGTCGCGCCGGGTGCGCGCGTCGTGGCCGGCATGGTCAATCTCGGCGCGCCGTTGCGGGTCAAGGTCACGGCCAGCGGCGAGCACACCGTGCTGGCGGGGATCGTGCGGCTGGTCGAGGCCGCCGAGCGCGGCCGTTCCCGGTTCGTGGCGCTGGCCGACCGCGTGGCGCGCGCCTATGCCCCGGTCGTGCACCTCGCCGCGTTGCTCACCTTCCTCGGCTGGATCGCGCTGGGCGGCCTGGCCTGGGACCGCGCCCTGGTGATCGCGACGGCGGTGCTGATCATCACCTGCCCCTGCGCGCTGGCACTCGCGGTACCGGCGGTCCAGGTGATGGCGACGACGCGCCTGATGAGGTCCGGAGTCCTGCTGCTCTCGCCGACCGCGCTGGAGCGGTTGGCCCAGGTCGACCATGTGGTGTTCGACAAGACCGGCACGCTGACGCTCGGCCGCCCCGAGCTGGTCGAGGCGCCCGACGGCGAGGCACTGGCACTGGCGGCCAGCCTTGCCGGCAGCTCGCGCCATCCGCTGGCCCGGGCGCTGCAGCGCGCAATGCCCGATGCCGCGCCCGCCGACGGCGTGGTCGAGCATCCCGGCCTCGGCCTCGAACGGGCGGGCGTGCGGCTGGGCTCCGCCCGGTTCTGCGACATCGCCGACGCGCCGCAGGACGGCCTTGCCGAGCTGTGGCTGGCGCAGCCCGGCCTTCCGCCCGTCCGCTTCGCCTTCGCCGACCGGCTGCGGCCCGACGCAGCCGCCGTGATCGCCGGGTTGAAGCGCCGTGGCCTGGGCGTCGAGCTGCTGTCGGGCGACCGGCCCCATGCCGTGGCGCTGGTCGCCCACGCGTGCGGCCTCGACGTCTGGCGCGCCGAGGTGTCGCCGGCGGGGAAGGCCGAACGCCTGGCCGAGCTCGCCCGCGCGGGGCGGCGCGTGCTGATGGTCGGCGACGGCCTCAACGATGCGCCGGCGCTGGCCGCCGCGCACGCCTCGCTCTCACCGGCGACGGCAAGCGAGGCGACGCAGAATGCCGCCGACGCCGTCTTCCAGGGCGAGAGCCTCGCGGCCGTGCCGGAGATCCTCGCGACCGCCCGGCGGGCCGAGCGCACGATGCGCCAGAACCTGGCGCTCGCCCTGCTCTACAACCTCGCCGCAGTACCGCTGGCCATCGCGGGCGTGGTGACGCCGCTGATCGCGGCGGTGGCGATGTCGTCGTCCTCGCTGCTGGTGATCGGCAACGCCTTGCGGCTGGGCGCCGCGCGCGCACAGCGGAGGAACGGCTGATGGACAGCCTGCTGGTTCTCATCCCCGCCGCCCTGACGCTCGGCCTGCTCGCGCTGGCAGCCTTTCTGTGGGCGCTGCGGCACGGCCAGTTCGACGACCCCGAGGGGGCCGCCGGCCGCATCCTGTTCGACGACGACGAGAGATGACGAAGGAGAGAACGATGTCTCACTGGATCATGGGAATCCTGGCCACGCTGTTCGGCCTCGTAGGCCTGTTCATGGCCGCTGCCGCGCACGACACCGGAATCTACATCTTCGGGCTCGGCCTGTTCTTCGCCGGCGTGCTGTTCGCCTGGTGGATGATCAAGACCGCCTGCGACGAGGCCGAGAGCGACGTCCACGCCGCGTGAAATCTCACTGCCCTGGCGTAACCGGGTGCCGGGATTGTAAAGCCGGCACTTGGACGCCAGCAGGTTGTCGTCTAGGCTGACATCGCCGCAGGGGGAGATCGGGCACTGCCCGAAGGGGGCCGATGCGCTGTCACGCGTGCCAGACCGAGATGAGGGCCGGCGACCGGTTCTGCTCCGGTTGCGGAGCGCCGGCCCGCACGTCGCTGATTTGCACCGACTGCGGCACCGAGAACCAGGCGACGAACGCCTTTTGCGTCGGGTGCGGCCACCGCCTGATGCCGGTCGCGATCGCGCCCGGCGGTCCCGGCAGGACGCCGCGCGACACGGAGCGCAAGTTCGTGACCGTCCTGCGCAGCGACCTGGTCGGCTCCACGCCGCTCGTGGCGGGCCTCGATGCGGAAGACGCGATGACGCTGATCGAGCCTGCCATGGTTGCCATGCGCGCGGCCGTGCGCCAGTACGGCGGGATCGTCACCAAGGAGCTCGGCGACGGCGTGCAGGCGGTGTTCTGTCTCTTATACACATCTCCGAGCCCACGAGACTAAGGCGAATCGCGGTT
>CAMFJT010000013.1 GCA_945957125.1 uncultured Rhodospirillales bacterium
GGCTACTCGCTCTTCACCTCGACCTTCCGCACCACCGGCCCCGACCAGTTCGACCAGCGCCTCAACTCGCATTCGCGGCTCAACCTGATCCAGGCGCTGATCCAGGCGATCAAGGCCGGCGCCGACGAGGCGCTGATGCTCGACCCGCGCGGCTTCGTCGCCTCCTGCAACTCGACCAACTTCTTCATCGTGCGCGGCCGCGAGCTGTGGACCTCGACCAGCCTCTACAGCTTCAAGGGCATCACCCAGCACAACGTGATCGACGCCTGGCGCGCTGCCGGCAACGTCGCGAAGGAGTGCGACTTCACTCTCGCGCAGGTCTATTCCGCCGACGAGGCGTTCGTGACGGGTACGCTGGGCGGCGTGACGCCGGTCACCCGCGTCGATGGCCGCCTCATCGCCGACGGCAAGGCGGGCGAGGTCTCGAAAGAAGCGAGCGACTTGTATCTGAAGTCGGTTGGCGCTCTATAGCCGACATTGATTGGATGTGACGTCGATGACAGTGAAACTTGAAGACATGATGGAGCGGCTCTTCACATCGCTGCAGCGTGCAGCGATCCGCCGTGGCGCTGCCGTTCTTGTCAAACGTCAAGCCGCTGACCGGAAGGGAAAATCCTCGCTGCCGGTCAGGCGTCGCGCAATTCGAGACGTCGCTCGACTTTCTCGATCCGGTCGCTGAGCTGGTCGATCCGGACCGATTGGGCCGCCACGTCGCCGTGGATGTGAGCGACAAGCGTTTCCAAGGAGCCCATGCGCGTCGTCAACTCGCCCACGCGATCCAGCAGGCGGTCGAGCTTGTCGTCCATTCGGTTCAGACCAGCCAGAACCAGGTTGATGGGTTCGTCAGTCATAGGCGTGAGGTGGAGGAGAACTGTGGCGGGCGCTACTCCGCCGCCAGCTTCCGCACCGCGCGCGGATCGCGCGTGAGCAGGCCATCCGCGAGGTCGCGGTCGATCAGCGCGTCGGGGCGCTCGGAGACGCGGCCGAAGCCGGCGCCGCCGCCGACGAACATCTCGACGATGTCGCCCCTGGCGAGATCGACGGCGGCCTTGCTGCGCAGCTCCTCGACCGTGCCGCCGGCGCGGAAGATGCGGCAGTAGCCGCGCTGGCCGGGCTCGCCGCCGAGCAGCCCTTCGGGCGCGAGGCGGAAGCGGTCGGAGTAGATCGCGAGCTGCACGTCGTCGCGCAGGATCTCGCAGCGGCGGAAGAAGCCCGCGCCGCCGCGCCGCGCGCCGAGGCCGAAGGAGTCGGGGGCCAACTCGTAGCCGACGATGCGAAAGAAGTCGTAGTCGATGTCGAGCGATTCGACCGGCGCGTTCGAGCAGTTGCTGAGCGGCGAGTCGACGGCGTCGCAGCCGTCGGCGCCGCGCGAGGCGCCATAGCCGCCGCCGAAGATCTCGAGATAGACGCTGTAGCCCTTCTCGCCGAGCCTGGAGAGGCAGAACGCCGTGGTGCAGTCGAAGCCGGTGGCGATCACCCTGTCGGGCAGCGCCTGGGCCATCGCCTTCATCACCGCGTTGAACACGCGATAGGCCGGGATCATGCGCGCGCGCACCGGCGCGGGCGGGCGCGGGTTGAGCAGCGAGCCGTAGGGCACCTTGATGCGGATCGGTCGCGCCATGCCCTCGTTGTAGGGGATGTCGGGGCTGGTCAGGACGGATTTCACGCAGGAGAGCGCGGCGGACAGCGTGCTCGAATACGGGCAGTTGAGGTTGCGCTTGACCTGCGGGCAGGTGCCCTCGAAGTCGATCTCGACCGAGTCGTCGGCGATCGTCACCGTCGCCTTGATCACCAGCGGATCGTCGGAGAGGCCGTCGTCGTCGATCGCATCCTCGCCGTGGAACGTGCCCTTGGGCGCCTGCGCGATGGCCGCCCGCACGCGGCGCTCGGAATAATCCTGCATCTCCTGCATCGCGGCCTCGACCTTGTCGACGCCGTAGCGCTCGCAGAGCTGCTTTACGCGCAATACCCCGATGGCATTCGCCGCGAACTGCGCGTTGAAGTCGCCGATCGTGAGATCGGGCACGCGCACGTTGGCCGTCACCAGCCGCTCGAAGCTGCCGCCGTTCCAGTCCTTCGCGAAGCTGTACTTGGACGGCGGGAAGCGGATGCCCTCCTGATACACGTCGCTGGCGTGGATGTTGAGGCCGGGCGCGCCGCCGCCGAGATCGAGATGGTGCGCCACCGACGCGCCGAAGCCCACGACGCGGCCGGCCACGAAGATCGGCGTGAAGATGAACACGTCGGGGATGTGCTGGCCGCCCTAGAACGGGTCGTTGTTGATCAGGAAGTCGCCTTCCTCGAGCGTGTCGACCGGATGGCGCCTGAGGCAGGCGCGCAGGGTCTCGCCGATCGGGCCGAGCTGCATGGGGATGAGCTCGGCCTGCGCCACGGTGTTGCCTTGGCGGTCCATCAGCCCGGCCGAGCCGTCGCGCGCCTCGCGCAGGATGGTCGAGTAGGCCGAGCGGATCAGCTTCACGCCCATCTCGCGGGCGCCGGCGATCAGCGCCTGGCTGATGACCGCGTAGTCGAGGGGGCTGAGCGTCGTGGTCATGAGGCTCTCCGCAGGATGAGGTTGTCGGACGGGTCGAGCACGGCGGCCCAGCCGGGCGGCACCCAGGTGGTCGCGGTGTGGCCTTCGATCACGGCCGGGCCGTCGATCCTCTGGCCCGGGGCCAGCGCTTCGGCGGCGTGGCGGGCGCAGTCGACCCAGGCCTCGCCGTGGAAGATGCGCGTGCTCTCGGCGGTCCCGCGCTCGACCGTCTCGCGGTCGAGCTTCGGCGCGGCGCCGATCGGCAGCGTGGCGCCGACCCGCAGGGTGACGATCTCGACCGGCCGATCGAGCGTGGCGCCGTGCATGAAGGTGCGGTGATGGGCGTCGGCGAACAGCCCGGCGATATATTGGGCATCGAGCGTTTCGAGCCGGTCGGCGGGGATCTCGACGCCGACCTCGAAGGCCTGGCCGACGAAGCGCATGTCGAGCGTGTGGGTGTAGTCCAGTGTGCCCGGCAGCCTCATCCCGGCGAACTGCGCGGCGAGTCTGTCCCGCATCTCGCCGAAGATACGGCCGGCGTCGCGGGCCGCCGTGTCGTCGAGCTTCATCTTGCGCGTGACGGCATCGAACTTGGTGTAGTCCGAGGCGACCAGCCCGTAGGCCGAGATCACGCCGGCATTGGGCGGCACGACGATGGTCGAGATGCCGAGCTCCTCGGCAATGCGGGCGGCATGCAGCGGACCGGCGCCGCCGAACGGCACCAGCGCATAGTCGCGCGGATCGCGGCCGCGTTCGGTCGAGACGAGCTGGATGGCGCGCACGATGTTGGCGTCGGCGAGCTGCAGCGCCGACGACGCGGCCTGCTCGACCGACAGGCCGAAGCGTCCGGCGATCGGCCTGAAGGCGTTCTTCGCCGCGTCGGCATCGAGCGTCATGCGGCCGCCGAGGAAGGCGGTCGGCCGGATCGTGCCCATCACGACATGGGCGTCGGTCGTCGCGGGCTCCGTGCCGCCCTTGCCGTAGCAGGCCGGGCCGGGATCGGCGCCGGCGCTCTGCGGGCCGACCCGCAGCATGCCGCCGTCGTCGACCCAGGCGATCGAGCCGCCGCCGGCGCCGACCGAGACGATGTCGAGCACCGGCGTGCGGATCGGCAGCCCGTCGATCTCGCTCTCCGAGGCCAGCGACGGGCGGCCGTCCTGCACCAGGCAGACGTCGGTCGAGGTGCCGCCCATGTCGAAGGTGATCAAGTCCTTGTAGCCCGAGCGCGCGGCTTGGCGCGTCGCGCCGACCACGCCCGCGGCCGGGCCGGAATAGAGCGCGGTGATGGCGCTGGCGCGCATCGCCTCGGCCGGCAGGCGGCCGCCGTTGCTCTGCATCACCGTGAAGCGGCCGGTGAAGCCCGCCTCCGCCAGCCGGCTCTCGAAGCGGTGCAGGTAGCCGTCGATGACCGGCTGGACGTAGGCCGACAGCAAGGTGGTCGAGGCGCGCTCGAACTCGCGGAACTCGCGCGCGACCTGGTGGCTGCAGGTCACCAGCACGCCGGGCAGTGCTTCGGCGATCAGCGCCGCCAGGCGTTGCTCATGGGTGGGATTTGCGTAGGCATTCAGCAGGCAAACGGCGACGGCGCGATAGCCGCCCGCGAGAAGTGCGGGCATCAGCGTGGCGCGGACCTGCGCCTCGTCGAGCGGCGTCTCGACCGAGCCGTCGGCGCGCAGCCGCTCGGCGACCTCGAAACAGTCCTTGCGCCGCACCGGTGGCGCGGGCTTGGCGTAGAAAAGATCGTAGATGTTGCGCCGGTCGTGGCGCTGCATGAACAGCAGGTCGCGAAACCCCGCGGTAGCGACAAAAGCGACCGCCGCCCCCTTGCGCTCCAGCACCGCGTTGGTCGCGACCGTCGAGCCGTGCCCGAGATCCTCGATCCCCGCGATGTCGATTCCCGACGCCGTCAGCGCCGCGAACGCCCCGACATCCGGCGACCGCGGCGTGCTCGGCACCTTGGTGACCACCACCCTGCCGCCCTCGACCGCCACCAGATCGGTGAAGGTCCCTCCGACTTCGACGCCAACGCGCATTCAAATCCCTCTTTCGCTAGGGGCGCGCCATTGCTCCGCGCTAGCCCTCGGCTTGCCGGGAGCGCGGCTCTCCAGAGCCGCTCTTTCTTCCGCTCGCGACATCCCATGAGCGGCTCTGGAGAGCCGCGCTCCCAGCGAGCTCATCCTCTACGGCCCCGGATTCGGCAGGCGGGCCTGGAGCTCGGCGATCTGCTGCTTCAGCGCTTCGTTCTCCTCGCGCGCCTTGGCGGCCATGGCTTTGACCGCCTCGAACTCGTCGCGACGGGGAATGTCCATCCCGTCGAGGATCTTGGCGATCTGGTCGCGGACGCGGGCCTCGACCTCGTCCTTGACGCCCGAGAGGGCGCCCATGGCGCCGTTGGCCATCTTGGTGAGGTCGTCGATAAACGGATTGCGGGTCTGCATGGCACTGACTCCTGATGCGGCGAGTATGGGGGGCTGATACCCTGCCAGCAAGAACGCCGGAGGACGTGAAAAGTGGGTCTGGTCAAAGTCGAATCGAGCGAAGGCATCACCACCATCACCATGGCGCGCGCCGAAAAGCGCAACGCGCTGACGCAGGAGCTGTGCGACGGGCTGTACGAGGCCTATCGCGCCTTCGAGCACGGCGACGACCAGGTCGCCGTCCTGCAGGCCGACGGTCCGGCCTTCTGCGTCGGCGCCGACCTCAAGGATCCGCCGGCCGCGATGTGGAAGGCCGTGCCCGACGTCTCCTACAAGCTGACCAAGCCGGTCGTCGCGGCGACCCAGGGCTGGGTGATCGGCGGCGGCATCTGCCTGGTGATGACCTGCGATCTCATGGTCTCGGCCGACACCACGAAGTTCATGTATCCCGAGGCCAAGGTCGGGGTGTTCGGCGGGTTGATGCCGGGCATCGTCTCACGCATGCCGCACAAGGTGGCCATGGAGCTGCTGCTGCTCGGCGAGGAGATTTCCGCCAAGCGCGCCTACGACGTGGGCTTCGTGAACAAGGTCGTGCCGCTGGGCGAGGAGCGCAAGGAAGCCCGCCGCATGGCGAGCGTGATCGCCAATTCCGCGCCGCTGGTGATCCGCACCCTGCGCGACTTCGCCAACCAGACCCTGCCCAAGGGCCCGGCCGAGTTCTTCGTGCCCGAGCGCTACAAGCTCGAGAAGATCGCCGGCAGCGAGGACCGCAAGGAGGGCGCCGCCGCCTTCCGCGAGAAGCGCCCCGCCAAGTTCAAGGGCCGCTAGGATGGGCACGCTGTTGCTGGTCGGCTGCGGCAAGATGGGCGGCGCCATGCTGGAAGGCTGGCTGGCGCGCGGCCTGGCGGCGTCCGATGCCATCGTCGCCGAGCCGATCGAGGCGCTGCGGCCGCGCAAGGAGGGGCTGCGCTGCGTGGCCTCGAGCGGCGAGGTCCGCGAGACGCCGGAGATCGTCGTCCTCGCGGTCAAGCCGCAGAGCATGGACGCGGTTCTGCCGGACCTGCGCCGCTTCGCCGAGGGCGGCGCGGTGTTCCTGTCGATCGCGGCGGGCAAGACGCTGAAATACTTCGCCGGCCATCTCGGCGCCGCGGCCAAGGTCGTGCGCTCGATGCCCAACACGCCGGCGGCGGTGCGCCGGGGCATCACCGTCTCGTGTGCCGCGCCCGGCGTTTCCGAGGCCGAGAAGAAGCGCTGCCAGGAGCTGCTCGAGGCGGTCGGGCAGGCGCTGTGGGTCGAGGACGAGGCGCTGATCGATCCGGTGACGGCGCTGTCTGGCAGCGGGCCGGCCTATGTCTTCCTGCTGGTCGAGGCGATGGCGGCGGCGGGGGCCAGGCTCGGCCTGTCGCCCGACATGGCCATGCAACTCGCACGGGCGACGGTGTCCGGCAGCGGCGAGCTGCTGCGGCAGTCGAGCGAGCCCGCCTCGCAGCTCCGCATCAACGTGACCAGTCCGGGCGGCACCACCGCCGAGGCGCTGAAGGTCCTGATGGCGGCCGACGGCATCCAGCCGGTGTTCGACAAGGCGCTGGCCGCGGCGTCGCGGCGGTCGAAGGAGCTGGCGGGATGACGGCATCCGCGGACACGGTGCTCGATGCTTTCATCGGGCTGGTCGCCGAGAAGGGCTTCGTCGAGCTGACGCTGCGCGACGTGGCCGCTGCGGCCGATCTCGGTCTCGCCGAACTTTATCGCCTCTACCCCGACAAGGTGGCCCTTGCGGCGGCCTTCATGGCGCGCATCGATTCCATCGTGCTGGCCGAGACGGCGAGCACGGACGATCCCGAGGAGACGGCGCGCGACCGGCTGTTCGACGTCATGATGCGCCGCTACGACGCGCTGAAGCCTTACCGCACCGCCGTGGCGGCGATCCGGCGGGCCGGGTTGCGCGATCCGCTGCTCGGGCTGGCCTTGGCGCCGTCGCTGCGGCGCTCCATGGCGGCCATGCTCGAGGCGGCCGGCCTGCCGAGCGACGGTATCTCGGGTGCAGTGCGGCAAAATGGCCTGCTCGCGATCCACTATGCGGTCGCTCGGGTCTTCGATCGGGACGACAGCGTCGATCTCTCGAAGACGATGGCTGCGCTCGACAATCGGCTGAAAACGGCCGAAAGATGGTCTCAACTCCTTGAAAGACGGGGGTTTTCCAAGGCGCCGCGGGAATCGGGTTCGCGTCCGGCGTGAGAATTTTGTGCGCCGCACAAAATCCTTCCTTGACTCGGGGAAATTCGGACATAGATTGAGGTCCGTTGTGCACCGCAACATAGCGGGGCAGCGACGAGTTTCAGTACCCCCAAGTCCGTCACCCTGCTCAGGAGCCTTACCATGTACGCCAATGGCGCTTTCAAGAACCCGTTCGCCGACTTCGACTTCGCCAAGATCGCGGGTGACTTCAAGTTCCCGGCCGTCAACGTCGAGACCGTCGTCGAGACCGGCCGCAAGAACTTCGCTGCCGTGACCACCGCGTCGACCGCCGCCGTCGAGTCGTTCAAGACCGCCGCGACCCGCCAGGGCGACATGTTCCGCGCCGCCATGGAGGACTTCTCCAAGCACGGCAGCGAGATCCTCTCGGCCGCCACCGTCGAGGAGAAGATCGCCAAGCAGATCGACTTCGCCAAGAAGAGCTACGACGCCGCCGTCGCCAACACCAAGGAGCTGGCCGACCTTTACACCAAGGGCCAGACCGAGGCGTTCGAGACCCTGAGCGCGCGCGTTGCCGAGCTGACCGAAGAGGTCAAGGCCGCCGTCGCCAAGAAGTAAGACCGAACGGCGCGTTTCGCGCCGAACGGCGAGAAGGGGCTGCCTGCAAGGGCAGCCCCTTTTCTTTGTCTGCTATGGTGCCGGCATGGATCAGATCGCCTACGCCGACTTCGAGAAGGTCGACATTCGTGTCGGCACCGTTCGGGCCGCCCAGCCGCTCGAGGGCGCGCGCAAGCCCGCCATCCGGCTGGAAATCGATTTCGGCCCGGAGATCGGCGTGAAGAAGTCCTCCGCCCAGCTCACCGTGCACTACACGCCCGAGGCGCTGGTCGGCCGCCAGGTCGCCGCCGTCGTGAACTTTCCGCCGCGCCAGATCGGCAAGTTCATGTCCGAGGTGCTGACCCTCGGCTTCCCCGACGGAGACGGCGCCGTCGTGCTGGTCGTGCCCGACAAGGCCGTGCCGAACGGCGGCAAGCTGTTCTGAAGGCATTATCCGTCGTCCCGAGCGGAGCGAAGCGTAGTCGAGGGACCTGTTCATTCCGGCAGATGTTGCATGAGGAGGTCCCTCCACTCCGCTTCGCTTCGGTCGGGACGACGGGCCGTTATTCCGCCGCCTGCTTGGTGTCGGTCCGGAATGCCGTGCGGTAGCGGTCCCATTCGGCGGCGCCGTTGAGGTTGAAGCCTTGCTGCGGCGTGATGTCGGAGGGCGGCACCGGATGGCGGCCCTTGGCCTTGAGCTCGGCGAGCGCGGCATCGCAGGCGCCGACGATGGTGCGGGTGAGCATGCCGGGCAGGATCATCAGTGCGTAGTTCATCTCGGTGGCCTCGGCGATCGACAGGTCCGGCGTCTTGCCCCGCCACACCATGTTCAGCAGGCAGGGACCCTTCACCAGCTTCGGCACGTTCGCCGTCTCTTCGAGCGTCTGGGGCGCCTCGACGAACGCCATGTCGGCGCCCGCCGCGATCGCGGCATTGGCGCGGCGGATCGCCTCCTCGTAGCCGAGCACGGCGCGCGAATCGGTGCGGGCGATGATCAGGAAGTCGGGATCGGCCTTGGCGCTCACCGCGGCGCGGATCTTGGCGACATAGTCGTCGATCGGGATGATCACCTTGCCTTCGAGATGGCCGCACTTCTTGGGGAAGTCCTGGTCCTCGATATGGATGCCGGCGACGCCGCGCATCTCGTACTCGCGCACCGTGCGGATCACGTTCAGCTCGTTGCCGTAGCCGGTGTCGGCATCGGCGATCACCGGCAGCTTGATGGCGCGCGCGATGCGGCCGGCATTCTCGGCCATCTCGCTCATGGTGACGAGGCCGTAGTCGGGATAGCCGAGGCTGGCCGCGGTGCCGGCGCCGGTCATGTAGACCGCGTCGAAACCTGCCCGCTCGATGGCGCGGCCGCCGACGCAATCGTAACAGCCGGGTGCGGCCACCATGCCGCGCTTCATGGCCTCGCGGAAGATCCTGCCCTTGCTCATGTCCGTTCTCCTCAAGCTGCGTTGCGCATGCCCAGTGTCGCCGCCTGGCGGGCATCGAAGGTGCGCCGGGCGTCGTCGTAGTGGTGGCCCTTCATGCCGCCGCGCACGGTACCGGGTTCGGCGGTGCCGTAGAACACCTCCCAGCTCGCGGGCAGGCGACGCGAGTCGGGCCGCGCCAGCCATAGCCGGTACAGCGTGCGCTTCCTGTCCTCCTCGGCATGGTCCTCGAAGCCGGTGCGCGAATGGAGCATGGTCTGGTTGCACAGGATTTGGAGGTCGCCCGGCTCGAGATGCATGCAGAACATGTTCTCCGGCCGGCGCAGCACCTGGTCGAAATATTCCATCGCCTCGCGCTGCAGCGCGGTGAGCGGCGGTACGCCGTCGATCTTCTGCGCGTTGACGATGCGGTTGCGGTTCCATTTGCAGAACACCCGTCCGTCCTCGACAGTGCAGATGGGTGCTGCGTACCACGGCGCCTCGCCGTCGGACTGCTCGCCGTTGCGGCTGAACGTGTAGTCGGTCGCCAGCGCGGCGGCGTAGTCGGGCCGTTCGGCTCGCACGATGTCGTAGGCGGTCGCCGCGCTCGCGCACAGGCTCATGCCGCCGACCGGTGCCTGGTTGTAGCAGGACAGCAGCACCACGTCGGAGCCGTCGACGTGGAAGTCGAGCTCGGCCTTGGAATTGTAGCCGCGCCCGGTCGGGCTGCGATAGGCATGGCCCGCGTCCTTGACCTCGGTGATGTAATCGCTGGTGCGGTTCTGCGGCCGCGCGACGCCGAAATGCAGGCCGATCGCCCAGGTCATCAGCCTGAACTCGGCCGGCGTGACGCCCTCGCGCGGCAGGTTCCTGACCAGCGCCATGCCGCGACCGTCGCGCACCTCGCGGAAGGCCGCGGCGAGCGTCGGCAGCGACTCGCGCAGCGTGAAGTCGTCGCGCCGCCAGTCGAGGATCGGCCGGCTCGCATCGCCGGCCCGCCGAACCGCCGCGATCAGCTCGGCGCTTTCGGCAGCGGAGAGGCGATAGATCCAGCCCCTGTCCGCCTCGACCTCGGCAACCGTCCACGATGCGGGTGAAATCCTTGCCATCGTGTCCTCCGTCAGTCCGCCGTCAGGCCGAGCCGGCGGATCGTCTCGCCCGATTCGCGGATGTCGCGCTGGAAGCGCTCGGTGAAGGCGGCCGGCGTCGGGCCGCCCGGCAGGGAGCCGAGCTCGACCAGCTTGGCTTTCGTTTCCGGCATCGCCAGCACCTTGGCGATATCCTGCTGGATGGCCGAGACCACCTCCGGCGGCGTTCCCGCCGGCGCGAACAGGCCGGCCCACGAATTCTCGTCGAGGCCCTGGAAGCCCTGCTCCTTGAAGGTCGCGACATTGGGCAGTGCCGGGATGCGCTCGGTGCCCATGATGCCGAGCGACTTCAGCTTGCCGGCATTGATCAGCGAGAGGCCGGAGGTCACGCTTGCCAGCCCGGTATCGACCCGCCCGGCCGAGATGTCGCCGACGAACGAGGCGGCACCCTTGTAGGGGATGTGCATCAGCTTGATGCCCGCCTTGTCGAAGATGCGTTCGGCGATCAGTCGGCTGCCCGGATCGGGGCTCGCGAAAGTCCGCTTCTCCGGTCCCTCCTTGCCGACCAGCGCGACCAGCTCCTTGAGGTCGTTGGCCGGCAGCGTCGGCGAGGCGAGCAGGGTGGCGACGGGATAGGAGACCGCCGTGACCGGTGCGAATGCCGTCATCGTGTCGTAGGGCAGCTTCATGAGATGGGCGTTGATCGCGATGCCCGACACCGCGAGCACCATCGTGTGGCCGTCGGGTGCCGCGCGCGCGACGATCGCGGCACCGACCGAGCCGCTGCCGCCGGTGCGGTTATCGATGATGACCGGCTGGCCCCACATCTCTTCCAGCGACTTCGCGACCAGCCGGCCGACCACGTCGGTCCCGCCGCCCGGGCTGTAGGGCACGATGATCGTGACGGTCTTCGTCGGATGGAACGCCGACTTCTGGGCTTGGCCGAACGCCTGGCCGGCAAGGGCGAGGGTCGCCGCCAGCGCGGCAACGGCCGCCATGACCTTTCGCACTGTTTCCTCCGTTATTGCTTATCGAACCTCATTACAGCATGCCGCGGGGCGCGTCGCCTTGCCGGAGCGCGGGCGTCCCGCCCGCTCATACGCGCATATGAATGCGCTCAATCATGAGGGGGCAGGACACCCGCGCTCCGGCGAGGGCTCGAACAAATCAGTGACGGCATCCATCGAGGTGATGTAACAAATCCTTAATAAAGACCCGGGAGTAAACACCTTGAAGACGCTTCGTCTTGCGGCCGCCGTCCTCCTCACGTGGCTCGCCGGCGCGTTGACCGCGCAGGCGGCCGATCCGCTGAATGTCTATACGATCTGGCCGGAGAACTACGCCCGGCCGATGTTCCAGGAGTTCGAGAAGGCGACCGGCATCAAGGTCAATTTCCTGCGCTTCTCCTCGGGCGAGGCGCTGGCGCGGGTCATCGCGGAGAAGAACAATCCGCGGGTCGACGTGCTGTTCGGCGGTCCGGTCGAGACCTTCGCGGCCGGCATCAAAGAGGGCATCTTCGAGCCCTACAAGTCGCCGTCCTTCGCCAAGCTGCCCGCGCGCTTCAAGCAGGCCGACGGGCAATGGACCGCGATCGCCGACGATCCGCTGGTGTTCATGACCAACGCTGCCTTCCTCAAGACCAACAACCTCAAGCCGCCGGCCTCGTGGGACGACCTGCTCAATCCCGCTTACAAGAACATGCTGCAGATGGCCGATGCGCGGACCTCGGGCACGGCCGTGACGCGCATCTTCTCGGTGCTGGAGGTCAACAAGCGCGACGAGGAGAAGGCCTTTGCCTATCTCAAGAAGCTGCGCCAGAACGTGCAGGTCTACACCAAGAGCGGCGGCGGCGGGACCTTGCCGGTCGGGCTGGGCCAGGCCGGCGGCGGCATCTTCTTCATCGTCGATGCGCTCGAGACCAAGGCCAAGGGCTACGACGTGGTGGTGAGCTTCCCGAAGGAGGGCATCGGCTCGTCGGCCGAGGCGATCGCGCTGATCAAGGGCGCGAAGAACGCCGAGGCCGGCAAGAAGCTGATCGACTTCGCCACCAGCCCAGCCATGCAGTCCAAGCTCGCCGAGCACAAGGTGAACTTCGTGCCTGCCCATCCCGACGTGAAGACCGAGGCGTCGCTCGCCGAGGTGCTGAAGGGCGCCACCATCTTCCCGATCGATGACGACTATGCCGGCGCCAACCGCAAGCGCATCGTCGAACGCTGGGTCAAGGAAGTGCTGCCGGCGCAGTGACCGTGGCGGCCGCGCACGCCGGTTCGTGGCGTCGGATCGCCGCCGATCCGACGTTGCTCGTGACGCTGACGGCGATCTGGCTGCTGCTCGGGCTGTTCGTCCTTTATCCGCTGGTCGAGCTGCTGGCGCGCGCTTTCGTCGATGACGGGCGCTTCAGCCTCGCGCCGCTGCTCGAAAGCCTGGCCGATCCGAGCCATCGCGCGGCCTTCCTCAATAGCCTGCTGCTCGGCACGTCGGTCGGCCTGCTCGGCACCGCGCTCGGCTTCCTGTTCGCGCTGACGGCGGTAAGGGGCGGCCTCGGCCGGCACTGGCTCACCCTGCTCGATGCGTTCGCATTGTTGCCGCTGGTGTCGCCACCGTTCACGACCTCGATCTCGATCATCTTCTCGTTCGGCCCCAAGGGCTTCATCACGCACGACCTGCTGGGCCTCACCAACGTCTCGCCCTACGGCTACTGGAGCACGACGCTGGCGGAGACGCTGACCTATTTCCCGATCGCCTATCTCACGCTGCGGCCGATCCTGGCGGCGATCGATCCCAATCTCGAGGAGATGGCGTTCAGCCTGGGCGGCTCGCGCTGGCGCATCTTCCGCACCGTTACCCTGCCGCTTGCGGTGCCCGGTTTCGCCAACGCCTTCCTGCTGCTGTTCGCCGCCTCGCTCGCCGACTTCGCCACGCCGCTGATCCTCGCCGGCAATTCCTTCCCGGTCCTGCCGACCCAGGCCTTCCTGCAGATCACCGGCATGTTCGACTTCAAGGGCGGTGCCGTCCTGTCGCTCATCCTGCTGGTGCCGGCCGCCGCCGTCTTCCTGCTGCAGCGCTATTGGGTGGGACGGCGCACCTACGTGACCGTCACCGGCAAGGTCGGCCAGCGCTCGCGCACCCGCGCGATGGCGCCGTGGGCCGGTGCGCTGCTGGTCGCCGGCTGCTTCCTGGTCGCCGCGCTGATCGCCTATTTCTATGCGCTGCTGGTGTGGGCCTCGCTGGTCGTGGCGTTCGGCGCCAACAACAGCTTCACCTGGGCGCACTACCACGTGATCTTCACCGAGGGCCTGCCGGCGATCCGCGACACGCTGATCATCGCCGCGATCGGCATGCCGCTCGGCGGCTTCTACGGCGTGCTGGTCGGCTACCTGATCGCGCGGCGGCGGTTCCCCGGCCGGCGGGCGATGGAGCTGGTGGCGATGATCAACTACGCCTTGCCCGGCACGATCGTCGGCATCGCCTATCTGATCGCTTTCAACGATCCGCCGCTGGCGCTGACCGGCGGCGCACTGATCATCGTCGCCTGCTACGTCTTCCGCTACAGCCCGACCGGCATCCGCGCCACCGTGGCGCTGCTGCAGCAGATCGACCGCAGCCTCGACGAGGCCTCGTCCAGCCTCGGCGCCGGCAGCGGCGAGACCTTCCGCCGGGTCACGCTGCCCTTGATCGCGCCGGCCTTCTTCGCCGGGCTGGGCGTCGTCTTCATCCGTTCGATGACGGCGATCAGCGCCACCATCTTCCTGGTCTCGATTTCCTGGACGCTGATCACCGTGCGCATCCTGGAGAACATGACCGAGCTGTCGCTGGGGCCGGCCGCGGCCTTCTCGGTGTTCGTGATCGTCGTGGTGTTCGTGGTGATCGGCGGCCTCAGCGCCGTGCTGGTGCGGCTGCGCGCGCCGGCCGCCGGCGCGGCGGCCCGCAGCCTGCTCGGAGGGTGAGGCGCATGCCGACCGTCAGCATCCGTCTCGACCGTGTCTCCAAGCGCTTCGACCACACGGTCAAGGGCGAGGTCTATGCCGTGCGCGACGTGAGCCTCGCCGTCGAGCAGGGCGAGCTGCTGACGCTGCTCGGCCCCTCGGGCTGCGGCAAGTCGACGACGCTGCGCATGATCGCAGGCTTCGAGGAGCCCGACGCCGGCACGATCTCGATCGACGGCCGTGACGTGACCCACGTGCTGCCCAACAAGCGCGGCATCGGCTTCATGTTCCAGAACTACGCGCTCTTCCCCCATCTCTCGGTGTTCGAGAATGTGGCCTACGGCCTGCGCGTGCAGGGCCGCGACGCGGCGGGCATCACGCGGGCCGTGAACGAGGTGCTGGAACTGGTCGGGCTGGCGAGCTACGGCCGCCAGCAGCCGCACCAGCTGTCGGGCGGCGAGCAGCAGCGGGTCGCGCTGGCCCGCGCCGTGGTGTTCCAGCCGAAGGTGCTGCTGTTCGACGAGCCGCTCAGCAATCTCGACGCCAAGCTCAGGGTCGAGATGCGCGAGCAGATCCGCGCCCTGCAGAAACGCATCGGCATCACGACGGTCTACGTCACGCACGACCAGGAAGAGGCGATGGCGATCTCCGACCGGATCGCCGTGATGGAGCGCGGCGTGGTGGTGCAGGACGGCACGGCGTTCGACCTCTACTACCGGCCCCGGACCGAGTTCGTGGCCCGCTTTATCGGCCGCACCAACCTGCTGGCGGCGCGTGTCGTCTCGGCGGCGGAGGTCGAGGTCGAGGGCCAGCACATCGCGCTCGCCACCGGCCATCCGGTCGGCAGCACGGTCCAGCTCGTCGTACGTCCCGAGATGATCGAGCTCTCGCCCGCGCCGCCGGGAGACGCCGTGATCGCGCAGCGCACCTTCCTCGGCGAGAAGACCGACTATCTCGTCACCTTGGGAGGTGTGGCCCTTCAGGTCTCGGCCACCGATCACTATCGCCGGCCGCCGATGGAACCGGGCCAGCCGGTCGCCGTCCGCTTCCACCCCGAGGGCATCCACGTCCTCTGACCGTGCGCCACACTGTTGCTCCTGCCGGAGCGCGGGCGTCCCGCCCGCGCTCCGGCAAGACGACAAAGCGCCGATAGCGAAGCAGCGTTAACGCCTATGAGTGGCGCGCCCCTGGCGGAACCCGGCCTTGTTGGGGCCGATAGCGGCACCCTATAGTTTGGAAAAGCGATGGATCAGGAGGAAACGATGGACGGCATGCGGATCGAACCTGTCGTGACTCGTGCGGCATGGCGCGGCGCCGATATCCAGAACGGCGACGAGTGGATCTATCGGCTGGGTGCCGAGGAGATTGCCGAGATCGATGCGGCGCTTGCCCATCTGAAATCGACCGGCCGGCAGATTCCCGAGATCGGCAAGGAGCACTTTCCGCTGAAGCGCTTCGCGAGGACCTTGCGGCTGCTGCAGACGGAGATCGAGAACGGGCTGGGCATCATGCTCGTGCGCGGGCTGCCGCGCGAGCGCTACACGGTCGAGGAGATGGGCCTGATCTACTGGGGCATCGGCGCGCATTTCGGCCGCGCGGTCGCGCAGAACGCCCAGGGCGACGTGCTCGGCCATGTCCGCGACATGGGCCGCGACCAGTACAAGGACATGCACGCCCGCGGCTACCAGACGGCCTCCCGCCTGCCGTTCCATAACGATTCCTGCGACATCGTCGGCCTGTGCTGCCTGGAGACCGCTCGCAGCGGCGGCCTGAGTGCCGTGGCGAGCTCGGTCGCCGTCTACAACGAGCTGGCGTCGACCCGGCCCGACCTGGTGCAGGTGCTGAGCGAGCCGTTCTACGCCGATCGCCGCGGCGAGGAATCGCCCGGACAGAAGCCTTACTACGTCACGCCGACCTTCATCTGGCATCGCGGCCGGATGTTCAACCGCTACAACCGCACCTTCATCAACTCGGCGCAGCGCTTCAACGAGGTCCCGCGGCTCAGCGCGCTGCAGGTCGAGGCGCTCGATTCGATCGATCGCCTGTGCAACGACCCGGTGCTGCGTCTCGACATGAAGCTCGAGCGCGGCGACATGCAGTTCGTGAACAACTACGTCGTGCTGCATTCGCGCACCGCCTACGAGGATCATGCCGACGAGGCGCGCAAGCGCCACCTGCTGCGGCTGTGGCTGCGCACGCCGGCCTTCGCCGACTATCCCGCGGCGCTGCGCGACCGCTACGAGGACATGGACAAGTGGCGCGCCAGCCCGCGTCCGCCGTCGTACCATTTCGTCGGCATGGCCGAAGTGACGACGCACTGAAGCAAGGCGAAGAAGAAGCGGGAGGAAGCGATGGACGTTACGAGGCGGGCGCTCGTCGCCGGCGCGGCGGCGCTTTTGTCCGGAGCGGCGGCCGGAGCGCGAGCGGCCGGCTATCCCGAGCGGCCGATCCGACTCGTGGTGCCGTTCCCGCCCGGCGGACCGACGGACGTGGTGGGCCGGATCGTGGCGGCGCAGCTCTCGGAGGTGCTCGGCCAGCAGGTGATCGTCGACAACAAGGCCGGCGCCGGCGGCAATGTCGGCACCGATGTCGTCGCCAAATCGAAGCCGGACGGTTACACGCTGCTGCTCGGCACGGCGGCGACGCACGGCATCAACGTCTCGCTCTACCCGCATCTCGAATACGATCCGGTGAAGGACTTCTCGCCAGTCGCGCTGACCGGGCAGAACCCGATGGTGCTGCTGGTGCCACCGTCGATGCCGCCGACCCTCGACAGGCTGATCGCCAAGCTGAAGGCCGAGCCCGGCAAGTGGAGCTACGCTTCCTCCGGCAACGGCACGACCAATCATCTGGGCGGCGAGCTGTTCAAGAAACGCACCGGCGTCGACGTGGTGCACGTGCCCTATCGCGGCTCGGGTCCGGCGCTGCAGGATCTGCTCGCCGGCAGGGTCGCCTTCATGTTCGATTCCTTCGGCACCAGCCTCGAGCACATCAAGGCCGGAAAGTTGCGGGCGCTGGGCGTGATGGCAGCCAAGCGCAGCGCCGCCGATCCCGACATTCCGACCATGGCCGAAGCCGGTCTGCCGGACTTCATCGGGGCGACGTGGAACGTCGTCGTGGCGCCCGCGGGCACGCCATCGCCGATCGTCGAGCAATTGAACGTGGCGGTGAACAAGGCGCTCAAGGATCCGAAGACGGCGCAGCGCATGCTCCAGGCGGGCATCGATACGGTCGACGATTCGACGCCGGCCAGCACCGCCGCGTTCATCAAGTCGGAGATCGCCAAATGGCGCGAGCTGGTCAAGCTCGCCGACGCCAAGGTCGACTGAGGGCATCTGCGACTCCCTCCCTCTAGTGCGCAGGGCTGTCCGGGGAAAAAGCTGGGGTGAGCCGTCAATCCGCAGTTCCTATGGGATTCTGTTCTCCCGCTGCCGTCGAAGGACTCAGAGGTCTGAACAGGGTCGCCGCGCTTCATGCTCCTCTCCCCCGATAGGGGGAGAGGCGGGGGAGAGGGGGCGACGCGAGATGGCTGAAATCGTCGACGATGCGAAAAACAGCCGCGATGACGGGCTCGAAGGCAGCATCGCGCGCTACCCCCTCTCCCAACCTCTCCCCCTATCGGGGGAGAGGAGCATGAGCTCAGTGGCTCCCTCCGATTTTCCTCGGACAGCCCTGCGAAGACAGGGGAGGGAACGCGCGAACGTCTTCGTCCCTACTTGTCCAGCCAGATGTCTTCGTAGCGGAAGCCGTTGTAGACGCTGTTCACGTTGGCGACGTAGCCCTTCACGTAGGGGTGCATGCAGATCGCGGCGCGGTTCCACATGATCACGGGGCGGGCATTGTCCTCGAGCAGCTTGCGGTCGATCTCCCATACGAGCTTCTTGCGCTCGGCCGCGTCGGTCATGGCCGACTGCTTTTCCATCAGCGTCTCGATCTCGGGATTGCAGTAGCCGGTGTAGTTGCGGTCCGACTTGCAGGAGAAGTTCTCGAAGAAGTTCTGGTCGGGGTCGTCGACGCCGTTGCCGGTGGTGTTGAGGCCGACCGAATACTGCTTGCGCCCGACCTTGGTGAACCACTGCGCCGTCTCGATGATCTCGACATCGGCGTCGATCCAGATCTCCTTGAGCTGGCCGGCCAGGATCACCGCCGGATCCTTGTAGAGCGAGATGCCGCGCGTCGAGACCTTGAGCGCGAGATGCTTGTCCGGGCCATAGCCGGCCTTCTTCATCAGCTCGCGCGCCTGCTCGCGGTTCTTCGCCACGTCCGGCCCGTAGCCGGGGACGGACATGAACATCTCCTTCGGCAGGCCCCACACGCCGTCGGTCGGCGGCTGCATCGTGCCGCCGAGCTCGGCGTCGCCCTGGTTCAGGATATCGACGAACGCCTTGCGGTCCATGGCGAGGTTCAGGGCCAGGCGCAGGTCGGGATTGTCGAACGGCGGCGCGTCGCGGTTCAGGATCAGGTTGGTGCTGTTGTTCATCGACGTGACCTGGCACTGCGCCGCCGGAAGCTGCGTCTTGATGTCCTTCAGCAGCGGGATCGTCACCTCCCACGGGAAGACGATGTCGAAGCGGCCGGATACGAAGCTCAGCATCGCGGTGCCGCGATTGGGCACGATCGTGTACTCGATGCCGTCGAGGTACGGCTTGCCCTTCTTCCAGTAGTCGGTGTTGCGCGTGACCTTGATGCCTTCGTTCTGCTTGAACTCGACGAACTTGAACGGGCCGGTGCCGACCGGCTTGACGCGCATCTGCGCCGCCGGCACGTGGCAGGGGTACATCGGCGAGTAGCCCGAGGCGAGCAGCGAGGGCAGCGACGGCTGCGGCCGATGGAGATGGATCGTCACCTCGTAGTCGCCGTCGGCGGTGACCCGGTCGACGTTGCTGTACCAGGTCTTGCGCGGGTTGGCGCGCAGCTTGTCGTCGCCCTTGCCGGTCAGCAGGTCGAAGGTGCAGACCACGTCCTTGGCCGTGAAGGGCTTGCCGTCATGCCACTTCACGCCTTCCTGCAGCTTGAAGGTCAGGTGCTTGCCGTCACCGTCCCACGCCCACGACTTCGCGAGATCGGGCACGATCGATTGCGGGCTGTTCTGCGCCACCGTCTGGTCGTAGACGACCAGGTTGTTGAAAACGCCCATCATCGGGATGACCGTCGAATTGGTCGACGATTCGTGGATCGAGAGGGTCGGCGGATTGTCGCGATGGTACATCTTGAGGATGCCGCCGCTCTTCTGGGCAAGCGCCAGCCCGCTCGGGCCGACGAGGGCAGCCAGGAGGGCGCCCCCCAACAACATTGGACGCATGGATATTCCCTTCCCTGATTGCGCCGCATGTCACCCGCAAATGGCGCTGCGGCATCGTTGCGGCGACATTCTACATTGCCCGTCCCCAGGCGACAGGTTCAAATCGTCGCCGCGCCGCAACAAGGGAAGCGTTGATGAAGATCTCGAAGATTCGCTGGCTGGTGACGCTGGCGTCACTGATCGTGGCGCTGGGCGCCGGCGGCGCGGCGCAGGCGCAGAAGAAGCTGGTCGTCTATACCTCCAACGAGAGCACGCTGAACGATCTGGTGTTCGGCGCTTTCAAGAAGGAGACGGGCATCGAGGTCGAGCCGGTCGTGGCGGGATCGGGCGTGGTGGTCCGCCGCCTGCAGGCCGAGAAGGCCCGGCCGCTGGGCGACATCGTCTGGGGCGTCAGCCGCTCGCTGCTGCAGACCAACAAGGCGCTGTTCGAGCCCTATGCTTCGAAGAACAAGGACGCCACGCCGGCGCAGTACCGCGATCCGGACGACCTGTGGATCGGCAACAACCTCCATCTGCTGGTCGTCCTGCAGAATACGAAGCTCGTGCCGGCGGACCAGGGGCCGAAGAGCTGGGCCGACCTGCTCGATCCGAAGTGGAAGGGCAAGATCGCCTTCACCGATCCGGCCAACTCGGGCTCCGCCTATGCGACCGTGACCATGCTGGTCGACCTGTGGGGCGGCGGCGATGCCGGCTGGAAGAAGGTGGGTGAGCTGTTCCGGAACCTCAAGGTTCTGAACCGCTCGTCGCTGGTCTTCCAGGGCGTGGGCAACGGCGAATATCCGCTCGGCATCTCCTTGGAATATGCCGGTCCGATGTGGGCGGCCGGCGGCGCGCCGGTGAAGGTGGTCTATCCCGCGGACGGCACGACCGCTTCGATGGAGGGCGTGGCGATCGTCAAAGGCGGCCCGAACCCTGAGTCCGCCAGGGCGTTCGTCGACTACGTCAACCGCAAGGACGTGCGCGAGATGATCCTCAAGGCGACCTTCCGTCGTCCGACCCGCGGCGACGTCGACCTCTCGGCGCTGCCGGGCGGCATGCCGCCACTCTCGGCGGTGAAGATGCTCGCGTACGACGAGGACGGCTGGACGGAGAAGCGCACCAAGACGCTGGAGAGGATCAAGGACCTGATCCAGGACTCGCGCTGATGAAATCCCGTCGTCCCGAGCGGAGCGCAGCGAAGTCGAGGGACCTGTTCATGCCGCTGCCAGCCAAAGAGAAGGTCCCTCCACTTCGCCTCGCTGCGCTCGGCTCCGGTCGGGACGACGGAGCATGACCGACATCGTCATCGCGGGCGTCTCCCGCAGCTTCGGGACGGTGCGCGCCGTCGACGCCGTCGACCTCACGGTCGCGGAGGGCGAGTTCTTCACGCTGCTGGGGCCGTCGGGCTGCGGCAAGACCACGCTGCTGCGCATGATCGCCGGCTTCTGCGAGCTCGACAGCGGCGAGATCCGTTTCGGCGAGCATCGGATCGACCGGCTGTCGGCGCATCGCCGCGACATCGGCATGGTGTTCCAGAACTACGCGGTGTTCCCCAACCTCACGGTCGAGGGCAACGTCGCCTACGGGCTCAAGGCCCGGCGCATCCCGCCGGACGAGGCGGCCCGCCAGGTCGACGAAGCCCTGGCGCTGGTCCAGCTCGCGGGCTACGGCGAGCGCAAGCCGCATGAGCTGTCGGGCGGGCAGCTCCAGCGCGTCGCCATCGCGCGGGCGCTGGTGATCCGCCCGCAGGTGCTCTTGTTCGACGAGCCGCTGAGCAACCTCGATGCGCGGCTGCGGGTCAGCATGCGGGCCGAGATCCGCGCGCTCCAGAAGTCGCTCGGCATCACCGCGATCTACGTCACCCACGACCAGGAGGAGGCGATGTCGGTGTCCGACCGCATCGCCCTGATGAACGCGGGCCGGCTCGAGCAGGTCGGCCCCCCGGCCGAGATCTACCGCCATCCCGCCTCGCGTTTCGCGGCGGAGTTCATGGGCACGACCAACCTGGTCAAGGCCACGGCGCTCGGATTGGCCGCGCCGGTCTGGGTGTCGCTTCGTCCGGAAGCCCTGCGCTTCGCGGAGGAAGCGCCGGCCGGCTGGCAGCGGATCGCAGCGACTGTCACGCGCATCGAGATGCTGGGGCCGATCACGCGTATCGACTCGACGCTCGCCAACGGCACGCCGATCCGCATGGCGCTCCTCGACGCGCCGCATCAGGCACTGGCGGCCGGCGCCGCCGTCTCGCTGGCCTTCGATACGGCACGGTTGACGGTCCTGCCGTGAGGCTCGCGATCCCGCACCGGCAGCGCCTGCCGCTGGCGATCGCGGCGCTCGGCCTGCTGTTCCTCGGCGTGTTCCTGCTCTACCCGCTGGCCAACGTGTTCGGCGCGAGCCTGCTCGATTCGGAAGGGCAGTCCTTCACCTTCGCGAACTACACCAAGATGCTGGGCCGGCCGTTCTACCGCGCCGCCATCGTCAACACGCTCGGCATCGGCGCGGCCGCCACGGCGATCACCACGCTGCTCGCCGTGCCGCTCGCCTTCGCGCTCGCCCGCCTGCCGATCCCGGGCAAGGCGGCGATCCTGGCGCTGGCCGCCATGCCGCTGGTGCTGCCGTCCTTCGTCAGCGCCTACGCCATCGTCCTGCTGTTGGGCAATTCCGGCATCGTCACCGCGGCATTGCGCGAGATCGGCATCGACATCGGGTCGATCTATGGCGCGGGCGGCATCGTGCTGGTCTACACGCTGACCCTCTATCCCTACGTGCTGCTGCCGACGGTCGCCGCCTTCAAGGCGGTCGACGTGTCGATGGAGGAGGCCGCGCAGGGGCTCGGCTCCTCGCCCGGTCGCGCGGTGCGCACGGTGATCCTGCCGATCGTGCTGCCCGCCATCCTGGCGGGCGCGCTGCTGGTCTTCATCGAGACGCTGGAGAATTTCGGCGTGCCGTTCGTGCTGGCCGAGGACCTGCCGATCTTCGCCGTCGAGGCCTTCAAGCTGTTCATCGGCGAGACCGCGCCCAATCCCGCCTCCGCCGGTGTGCTCGCGACCCTGCTGATCCTGACGACCGTGCTGGTGCTACTCATCCAGCGCCGCTTCCTCGCCTCGCGTCGTTTCGCGACCAACGCGCGGCAGGCGCCGCCGATCCTGAAGATCGGTCCGGCCTTCCGGCTGCTCGCGACGCTCTATTGCTGGGCGATCGTGCTGCTGGCGCTGGTGCCGTTCTTCGCCATCGTCGTGCTGTCGTTCCTCGAATTCCGCGGCCCCGTGCTGCACGGCAATTTCAGCCTCGCGAACTTCGCGACCCTGTTCAGCCGCGACCTGCGTCCGCTCGCCAATACCCTGGCCTTCGCCTCTGCGGCGGCGCTGTGCGTGACCCTGATCGGCGTGCCGGTCGGCTATGTCGTGACCCGCTACAGGTCGGGCGTGGCCACGCTGCTCGACGTGGTGGCGACCCTGCCGTTCGCCGTGGCCGGCACCGTGCTCGCCATCGGCTTCGTCGTGTCGTTCAATTCCGGCCCGGTGATCCTGACCGGCGGGCCGCTGATCCTCGTGCTCGCCTACACCGTCCGCAAGGTGCCGTTTGCGGTGCGTTCGGCCAGCGCGATCGTGCACCAGATCGACCCCTCCCTCGAAGAGGCTTCGATCAGCCTCGGCCGCTCGCCGTTGCAGACCTTCGTGCGCATCGTCGTGCCGCTGATGCTGGGCGGTATCCTGAGCGGCGTGGTGCTGACCTGGGTGACGGTGGCCTCCGAGCTCAGCGCGACGGTCGTGCTCTACAGCGGCCCGTGGCGCACCATGACGGTGGTGATGTTCCAGGCGCTCGAAGGCGGCGGCGCCGGCATCGCGACGGCAGCGGCCTCGACCCTGATCGTGGTGACCTTGATCCCGGTCGCGCTTCTCTATCGCCTGCTTCGCCGCTACGAGTTGGGATGACGGGCAAGACGAAGGGAGGAAAGAATGATGGACATGGCGATCGACCGCCGCGGCTTCGTCGGTGGAGGCGTGATCCTGATGGCAGCGGGCCGATCGTGGGCCGCCGAGCCATGGCCGACCAAGCCGGTGCGCTGGGTCGTGCCCTATCCGGCAGGCGCCTTCACCGACGCGGCGGCAAGGGTGATCGGCAAGCGGCTGGGCGAGCGGCTCGGCCAGCAGTTCGTCATCGACAACAAGACCGGCGCGGGCTCCAACATCGGCACCGAGATCGTGGCGCACGCGCCGCCCGACGGTCACACGCTGCTGTTCGTCAGCACCGCCAACGTGATCAACACCTCGCTCTACAAGACGCTGCCGTTCGATTTCCGGCGCGATATCGTGCCGGTCGCGGGCCTCGTGCGCATGCCGCAGCTCATCGTCGTCAATCCGCAGGTGCCGGCGCGGACCACGGCGGAGTTCATCGCCTGGTGCAAGGCCAACCCCGGCAAGGTCAACATGGCCTCCGCCGGCATCGGCACGGGCAATCACCTCGCCGGCGAGATCTTCCAGTCGATGACCGGAACGAAGCTTACCCATGTGCCCTACCGCGGCACGGCGCCGGCCATGGCCGACCTGATCGCGGGCCAGGTCCAGGTGATCTTCGACAATGTCGCCACCTCGCTCGAGCATGTCCGGGCCGGGAAGATCCGGGCGATCGCCACCACCACGCTCACCCGGCTCGCCGTGCTGCCGGACGTGCCGCCGGTGGCCGACACGGTCCCGGGCTACGAGGCGATCTCGTTCTACGGCGTCGGCGCGCCGGCCGGTACGCCTGCCGAGATCGTCGACAAGCTCAACCGCGAGATAAACCTCGCCATGGCGGATCCGGAAATCGCGGCCTTTTTCAACGGCCTGGGCACGATCGTCGCGACCGGCTCGGCGGTGGATTTCGGCCGGTTGATGGATGCCGAGGGGGCCAAGTGGGCCACTGCGGTCAAAACGTCCGGCGCAGCGCTCGAATAGAGAACCTCTGCGGCTCGGCAACGTTGTGCTCGGCATGCGCTTGCGCCTGAAACCGGCCCTGGTCGCCGCGGCCGTCGTCGCTCCTCTGCTCGGGGCGGCCTATGTCGTGCCGCGTCTGCTCGACGTCGACGGCTACAAGCCCGCCCTGGCCGACGCAGTGAAGCAGGCGACCGGGCGGGAGCTGGTGATCGACGGCCCGCTCAAGCTGACCCTGCTGCCGGTGCCGAGGGTCAGCGCCCGCAGCGTTCATTTCGCCAATGCCGTCGGCGGGACGGGCGCGCAGATGGTCGACGTGCAATGGATCGGCGCGTCGCCGTCATGGTCGGCCTTGCTGCAGGGCCGTGTCGAGATCGGCAGGCTCATCCTCTACAAGCCGACCCTGGTGCTCGAGACCGACGCCAATGGCGTTCCCAACTGGGAGTTCAAGCCGGGAGCCGGCGCCGAGCAGCCGGCCGGCGCGCCGAGCGAGGGTCTGCATCTGGCGGTCGGCAAGGTCGACATCGTCGACGGCACGCTGAGCTATACCCATCCGCAGACCGGCAAGACGGTCAAGGCCGGGCAGGTCAAGGCGACCGCCTCCGTCGGCGCGCTCCAGGGGCCGTTCTCGATCGACGGCACCGCCACCGTCAACGGCGTGCCGCTGTCGCTCGCGCTTTCGGTCAATGCGCCGCGCGACGACGGGTCCAACGATGCCAAGCTCGCGGTGAAGGTCCCGAACGGCGAGCTGAGCTTCGACGGCCGCACCAGCGCCATCGCCGCCGATGCCTCGATCAGCGGCCATCTCACGGTGAAGACCGGCGGGTTGACCGAGTTCATCTCCGCCCTCGTGCGCGCCGTGGGCGAACCGCTACCCACCTTCGATACCTCCGTCGTGGGCAGCTTCGCCTTCGACGGCGGCGTCGAGATCGGGCCAAGCCGGCTCGCCATCAACGACTTCAAGGCATCCCTCGGCGGCGATTCGGCGGCCGGCACCCTCGCCCTGACCTACGGCAAGCAGCCGTCGCTGAACGGCAAGCTCGCGTTGCGCGAGGTCGACCTCGACAAGTGGCTGGCGCTCCTGGCGCAACCCGGCGTGTTCCTGCCGCAGCCCGCCCCTGCCGCGACCCCTGCCGCGACCCCGGCCAAGGCCGCTTCCCCCTCGAAGCCCGCACCGTCTGCGAGCCTGTCGCCGTTTCCGCCGGAGCTCGGCGTCGACCTTGCGCTCGACGTCGCCGAGACGACCTACCGGAAGGGCACGATCCGCGATCTTGCCCTGGGCCTCAAGGTTGCCAATGGGGCCATCACGGTGCCTCGCCTCGAAGCCACGCTGCCGGGCGGGATGGTCGTGCGCGCCGACGCAGCGGTCGATGCCGCCGGGAAAGGCTCAGGAGGCTTCACGCTGGAGGGCAGCAGGCTGCGCGAAACGCTGGCGTGGCTCGACGTCGACGCGGGCGGCGTGCCGGCGGAGAAGCTGCAGAGCCTGTCCGTCCAGGGCAAGCTTGCCGCGACCGCTGGCCGGCTGAACGTGACGGAGGCGATCCTGCAGCTCGACGGCCAGACCGCCAGGACGAGTGGGACGCTGACGTTCGGCCCCCCGTTCATGGTGTCGGCGACCCTCGACATGGACCGGTTCGATCTCGACGCCTATCTCCCCGCACCGTCGGCGGCGGCGGCGAGCAGTCCGGCGACGGCGCCTGCCGTCCAACCGGCGGCGGCCGCGCCGGACAAGTCGGCGCCGAAGCTCCAGCTCAAGTCGAAGGTCGCCAAGCTCGTCTATCGCGGCGAGACGTTGAACGGAGTCGAGGCAAGCGCAACGGTTCAAGGCAATCTGCTTACGCTCGACAGCGCCAGGGTCGCCGACCTGCTGGGGGCAAAGTTCGATCTCAAGGGCACCGTGGCCGATTTCGCGCGCGAGCCACGGTTCGATCTCACCTTCAACGCGACGGTGCCGGACACGGAGAAGCTGCTCGCGTATGCGCGGCTGCCGAAGTTCATCAACGGCAAGATCGGGCCGTCGTCGGCCGGCGGCGGGGTCGCTGGCACCGTCGATGCGCTCAGCCTGCGCAATGCCCGGGTGTCGATGCTGGGCTCGACCGCCACGGTCACGGGCGCGCTGAAGCTCGGCGAGGCCTTCAGCTACGACTTTCCGAGCTTCTCCTTTCAGACCGCCGATGCTGGACGCCTGATCGCGGTCGCGGCGGGGCGAGCGCCGACGACGAGTGTCGGCGCCATCTCGGCCAACGGCGCACTCAAGGGCAGTGACAAGCAGGCGACCTTCACCGGCGCGTTCGATGCGCTTGGAACCAGCACCCAGGGCTCGCTTGCCGCGACCCTCGGCGCGCGGCCGAACTTCACCGTCAAGCTTCGGGTGCCGGGAACGTTCGACCTCGACCAGGTTCTGGGCGTTTCCGCTCACACGCCTGCGACGGCGGTCGCCGCTCTACCGGCTGCAGGCACCGCGCCGCTGGCGGTGCGCAAGGCGGGCGCGGCCACCGGCAAGCCGATCGACCTGTCGGGCCTCAAGGCGTTCGATGCGACGATCTCGCTCGAGACCAGCGCCACGAGCATCGCTTCCCTCACCGTCGCTTATGCCGATCTGGAGGCGACCCTGCACAACGGTGTCTTGAAAGTCTCCAAGCTTACCGGGCAGTTCTATGGCGGGGCGGTCGACTTCGCCGGCACGATCGACGCGTCTGGCCAGACAGTGGCGGTGGACATGACAGGCTCGTTGCAGGGCATCTATGTCGGCCAGATGTTGCGCGGCACGGCGGGCACCAACAGCTTCAACGATCCCAATCTCAGCGTCTCGATCGACGGCAAGCTCAGCGCGACCGGCATCCGGCTCAGCGCGCAGGGCAGATCGCCGGAGGAGATCCGCAACAACCTGACGGCCTCGGCGGGATTGAGCGGCTTCGTCTATCCCGTCGTCACCCAGGGCTCGATCGACTTCGCACGATTCGCCACCGGTGTCGGCAGCCTCTTCAGCAGCGATATGGCCTTCGCCTCGGCGATGTTGCGCGGCTTCGTGAATCGCCAGAACCCGATCCAGGGCCAGATCTCCATCGGCGGCGGCGCCGTCACCTTGCATAATCCCACCGTTGCGGGCGCCAACACCACCGCGACGATCGCCAGCAACACCAGCCTCACGGCGGAAACCACCGATACCGTGGTCAGCATCAATACCGGCAACGATCGCACGCCCTCGGATTTCGTGATCAACGTGAAGGGCCCGCTCGCCGCACCGACCGTGACGACGGGGCGAGGGCCATCGCGGTAGCGGCGATCCTCTCGTCAGGATCGGGTTGCCGGGAGCGCAGATGTCAATTCACGCCGCCTTGCTCTTCAGCAGTTCCCAGGCGCGGTGGAAGGTGTCGGCCATCTCCACGGCCGGGATCGCGCCCGAGAACAGCACATGGCCCTGCAGCGCGAAGCTCGGCACGCCGTTGATGCCGCAATTGCGGGCCATCTGGTCGCCCGCCAGCACCTCGCGCCGGCCTTCGTCACCGGCCAGCATGGCCAGCACCGAATCGTATTCGAGGCCGCCCTGTTGGCCCACATCGGCGAGCACCCGATCGTCGCCGACATCGGCGCCATTGCAGAAGTAGGCATTGAACAGTGCTTCGACCACGCCGTCCTGCACGCCGTTCTGGCCGGCGAAGCGGATCAGGCGATGGGCCTTCACCGTGTTGGGGGTGCGGGTCAGCCTGTCCAGATGGAACTCGAGGCCGACGCCCGCGGCGGTTTCCGTGATGCGCTCGTCCATCTGCCGCGATCGCTCGGCGCTGCCGAACTTGGCGATGCGATACTGCGCCCGGTCGACGCCTTCGGCCGGCATCTCGGGGTTGAGCTGGAAAGGGTGCCAGGCGACGGTGAAGCGCTGCTTGTGCTGCGCCTCCAGGATATCGAGGGCGCGTTCGAGCTGGCGCTTGCCGATATAGCACCACGGGCAGATGACATCGGAGATGACGTCGATACGTCCGGCCGTAGCGATCCTGTCCATGGGAAAAATCCTTTCCGTCGACGGGGTTTAGCCTATACCTGACTCACCACCCGAGCAAAGAGGCAACCGCCGATGGACAAGCCGAAATACCGCTCCGCGCTGATCGTCGGGACAGGGCCGGGCCTCAGCGCTTCCCTCGCGCGACTGTTTGCCCAGAACGGTCTGGCCGTCGCCATCGCCGCTCGCCAGACCGACAAGCTCGCCGCGCTGGCGAGCGAGACGGGGGCCGCCGTCCACAAGTGCAATGCCGCCGATCCGAACGATGTCGCGGCGCTGTTCGCGGCGGTCGAGGCCCGATCGGGCGCGCCCGACGTCGTGGTCTACAACGCCAGTGCCCGCGTGCGGGGCGCGCTGGTCGACCTCGCGCCGGAGGACGTGAAACGCGCGATCGAGATCAGCGCCTTCGGCGCCTTCCTGGTCTCGCAGCAGGCCGCGCGGCGCATGTTGCCCAACAACCACGGCGCCATCCTGCTGTCGGGGGCCACGGCGGGCGTGAAGGGCTTTGCGCTCTCGGCCACCTTCGCCATGGGCAAGTTCGCGCTGCGCGGGCTGGCGCAGTCGATGGCGCGCGAGCTCAGCCCCAAGGGCATCCATGTCGCGCATTTCGTGATCGACGGCGGCATCCGCAGCGCGGCCCGCCCCGTGCCGACCGACAACCCCGACAGCCTGCTCGATCCCGACGCCATCGCCGAGACCTATTGGGCCACCATGCAGCAGCATCGCAGCGCCTGGAGCTGGGAGGTCGAGGTCCGTCCCTGGGTCGAGAAGTTCTGAGCTCGTTCGACGGAGCCTATGTTCCGCCGGCCATGAGACGCAGGACCTCGTGCAGGTCCTCGGCGATGTGGAAGCACCTGGCCCGTGCTTCGTCGGTCGGCGGCAGGATGTCCAGCACCATGACCGCCCGCATGCCGGCAGTGTGGGCGGCGATGATGCCGATGCTCGAATCCTCGAAGGCGACGCAGCGTTCAGGGGCTACGCCGAGCCGCCTCGCCGCCTCGAGATAAAGGTCGGGCGCCGGCTTGGGGTGTTCCACGTCGTCCCGCGTGGCGAGCGCGGCGAAGCGGTCGAGCAGGCCGGCGCGCCCGAGATTGCGCTCCGCCGTCGCCCGCGCGGCCGACGTGGCGATCGCCAGCGGCAGGCCGCGGTCGCGGAGGAAGTCGAGCAGTTCGACCACGCCCGGTTTCACCGGCACGCGCTCCTTCATTTGCCGCAGCACGCTGGTCGAGAAGTGGCCGCGGAACTCGGCGAGGTCGAAGCCCGTGCCATAGTGCTCCTGGAGCATCACGTTGCACTCGTGCGACGGCACGCCGACCATGGCGTGGCAAAGATCCATCGGGAGCGGCAGGCCGAGCGTGCGCGCGGCGTCCTGCATGCCGGCGATGTAAACGGCTTCGCTGTCGATCAGCGTGCCGTCCATGTCGAAAATGACGGCGTCGACGGGTTCCTTGAACATGGTTTCGTTCTAAGCTCCCGGCCGGAAACGACAAGCGGGAGAAAAAATCATGCGCATCCATAACCTTTATGTCGATGAGAAGGGCGAAACTCACTTCCGTGACATCGACGTCGAATGGAAGAACGACGGCCCCGGCGGCAAGACGTCGGCGACCTTCCCCGCCACCGGGATCATCTTCCGCGAGACGCCGGGCACGTATGACTATTCCTGGCATCCCGCGCCGCGCAGGCAGTACATCATCAACCTCGACGGCGCCGTGGAGATCACCGCGAGCGACGGCGAGAAGCGCATCATCGGCCCCGGCGAAGTCTTCCTGGTCGAGGACACCCACGGCAAGGGCCATTTCTCCAAGGCCGTCGAAGGCAAGATGCGCCATTCGATCTTCGTTCCCATCGAGTAGGAGTTTTCCATGACCGTCCAGACCGCCCTCGACCCCGTCGAGGACCTGATCGACGAAGCCCGGCGCGTCCTGCCGGGCGGCAGCTTCGGCAACATGCCGGCCGAGGTGGTGTTACGGGCGGGCAAGGGCGGTCGCATCTGGGACGAGCACGGCAAGGAATATGTCGACTTCCTGCTGGGTTCCGGGCCGATGTTCATCGGCCACGCCCATCCCGAGGTGACGGCCGCGGTGCAGAGCCAGCTGCCGCACGGCACGACGTACTTCGGCAACAACCGCCACGGCATCGCGCTCGCCAAGGCGATCGTCGACGCGGTGCCCTGCGCCGACCAGGTGCGCTTCGTCTGCTCCGGCACCGAGGCCGACCTCTATGCGATGCGTGCGGTCCGGGCGTTCCGCAAGCGCGAGAAGATCCTGAAGTTCGAGGGCGGCTATCACGGCATGAGCGACTACGCGCTGATGTCGATGGCGCCGAAGAACCCGGGCAACTTCCCGCGCGCCATTCCCGATTCGGCCGGCATTCCCAAGTCGGTCGCCGACGAGATGCTGGTCGCCGCCTTCAACGACCTCGACATGGTCGAGAGCCTGATCCGCGAGCACAAGGACGAGCTGGCCGGCGTGATCGTCGAGCCGTTCCAGCGGCTGCTGCCGCCGGCGCCCGGCTTCCTGCAGGGGCTGCGGAAGGTGACGCAGGAGCACGGCATCCCGCTGATCTTCGACGAGGTCGTGACCGGCTTCCGCTTCGCCTATGGCGGGGCGCAGGAATATTACGGCGTCACGCCCGATCTCTGCACGCTTGGCAAGATCGTCGGCGGCGGCTTCACGTTGGCGGCGATCGCCGGCCGCGCCGACATCATGGCGCATTTCGACAGGCTGGCCATGGCCGACGAGGATTTCCTGTTCCAGGTCGGCACGTTGTCGGGCAATCCCGTCGCCTCGATCGCCGGCCTCGCCACGCTCGAGGTGCTGAAGCGTCCCGGCGCCTACGAGCAGGTCTTCGCCACCGGCCGCGAGCTGATGGCCGCCCTCGACGGGCTAATGAAGAAGGCCGGCATCAAGGCGCAGGTGATCGGCGAGCCGCCGCTGTTCGACGTGCTGTTCACCGACCATCCGGCGAAGGACTATCGCGACACGCTGAAAGGCGACAAGGCGATCGCTGCGCGCTTCAACAAGGCGCTGCGCGAGCGCGGCATCATGAAGGGCGAGAGCAAGTACTATGTCAGCCTTGCCCACACCCGCGCCGACATCGACCACACGATCGCCGCCTGGACCGAGGCCGTCGCCGAGATCGCGAAGGCGTAGCGATCGAGCGGCTGGGAGCGGCTCTCCAGAGCCGCTCATGGGATGAGACAAGCCGGAGAAAGAGCGGCTCCGGAGAGCCGCGCTCCCAGCTACGATGACGGGCTCATCCGAGCCGCGGCTTCGGCATTGGCCTTGCGGCGGGTGTCGAGCATGCCGCTCATCCGTTCGCGCAGGCGCTTCACCCGCTCGGGGCCGGCTTTTTCAGGAGAGCCCGAGTCGAATGGCGGCTGCGGGTCGTATTCGAGGACGAGCTGGATCGACTTGGCGACCTCCTCGCCAGCCAGCTCGGCGGCGACCGTGAGGCCGAAATCGATGCCCGCGGTGACGCCGCCACCGGAGATGCGGTTGCGGTCGCGCACCACGCGATCGGCGACAGGGATGGCACCGAAGTCGGCCAGCATCTCGCGCCATGCCCAGTGGCAGGCCGAGCGGTAACCGTCGAGCAGGCCGGCCGCGCCCAGCACCAGCGAGCCGGTGCAGACCGAGGTGACGTAACGCGCGGTGGCCGCCTGCCGGCGCAGGAAATCGAGCGTCTCGGGATCGGTCATGAGCGCGACCTGACCGCTGCCGCCCGGCACGCAGATCACGTCGAGCGGCGGGCAATCGGCGAAGGTCGTGTTGGGGACGATCGAGAAACCCGCATCGGTCGGGATCGGATCGCGTGTCTTCCAGATCATGTGGACGGTGGCGCCGGGCACGCGCGCCAGCACCTGCGCCGGCCCGGTGGCGTCGAGCTGGGTCATGTCGGGATAGATCAGGATGCCGATCGCTATCGGGTTTGCCATGAGGTCCTCCGTGGTCGCGCGCACGATACGTCGATGACATCGTTGGCAGAAATGACAAAGAGATGGTAGTTTCTGCCAATGGCACACAAGCTCTTCATCCTTGCCTACGACGGTTGCCAGCTCCTCGACATCAGCGGGCCGGCGGCCGTGTTCGGCGCTGCCAACGAGGCGGCGGGCACGGCCGCTTACGACTTGCGGATCGTCTCGGCCGAGGGCGGCTTGGTGACCTCCACCTGCGGCGTCGCGCTGCAGTCCAGGAAGATCGGCGGCCAACCCGACACCTTGCTGGTCGCGGGCGGCTCGCGCGGCCTGAAGGCTGCGATGGTGCACCAGGGCGTGCGGCGCTGGCTGCGCAAGGTGGCGCCGCAGACGGGCCGCTACGGCTCGGTCTGCACCGGCGCCTTCGTGCTCGCCTCGGCCGGGCTGCTCGACGGCCGTCGCGTGGCGACGCATTGGGCGAGCTGCGCGCGGCTCGCCGAGCGCTTTCCGGCGATCTCCGTCGATGCCGAGGCGCTCTATGTCGTCGACGGCAAGGTCTGGACCTCCGCCGGGGTCACGACCGGCATCGACATGGCGCTGGCGCTGGTCGAGGCCGATCTCGGGCCGGCGATCGCCAACCTCATCGCGCGCCACTTCGTGCTCTATGCGCGCCGTCCCGGCTATCAGTCGCAGTTCAGCCCGATGCTGCAGGCGCAAGCGACGGCCGATGCGCCGTTCGCGTCGCTGATCGACTGGATGCAGGACCATCTCGACCGCGATCTCGACGTGCCGACGCTGGCGCGCCACGCCGGCTTCAGCGAGCGCAGTTTCTATCGCAAGTTCACCGAGGCGACCGGCAAGACCCCGGCGCACTTCGTCGAGGACCTGAGGCTCGATGCGGCGCGGACGCTGTTGTCGAAGGGCCTGCCGCTGAAGCTGATCGCGGGTCGTGTGGGATTGACGTCGTCGGCGCGCCTCGGCCAGGCGTTCGAGCGACGCTTCGGGCTAACTCCCTCCCTGTTCCGCGAGATGCACGGCAGCGGCGGCGAAGCGGCGCGTCCTAGCGGCTCTTTCCCAGGATATGCCCGAGTGCCTCGCGCAGCCGATCCACCTGCGGAGGCTGCAGCAGGGAGCCTCCGAAGCGCGGATTGATCTCGAAGACCCGCACGGTGCCGTCCGGCGCGAGCTTGTAGTTCACGATGCAGGGACCGCGATAGGCGAGCGGGGCGAGCACCGCCTCGAGCTGCTTCAGCACTGCCGGTGCTGCGTCCAGGATGCGCCGGTTCTTGTCGTTGTTCTCGTTCTTGATGACCGTCGGGCTGGCCATCGTCGATTCGAACGTCCAGTGCCAGAGGATGCGTCCATCCTCGCAGACGCAGAACGTGGCATATTCCTTGGTGCCGGCCACCAGCTCCTGCAGGATGTAGGGGCGGTGGGCGAACACGGGCGAGCCCAGGATCTCGTCGAGGTGCGCGTGCGAGCGGGCGATCTCCACGCCGATGCTCCCCGACAGGTCGAGCCGCTTGACGATGCAGGGAAATACCGCCTGCCCGGGCGTGCGATAGCGGGCCGGGCAGTAGGCCGCCAATCCCTGATCCTCCATGTACGACTGGAACTTGTCCTTGTCGTCGAGGATGTCCAGGGAGCGACGGTCGGGCCACAGGCCGCGATAGCGCCTCGGCGCGGTCGCGGCGTGCTCGCTCTTCATCGGGATGACCACGGTGCGGTCCGTCGCTCGGGGCAGCAACGCCCAGAAGCCGGGAACGCGCAACACCTCGGAGACGATCTCGAGGCTCTCCCACAGGCGGCGATCGGCCAGCATCGCATTCCAGTCGCCGTAGGGAATGCCGTAGAGGACAACGCGGATACCCGGTCCCTTGGCGGGCGCCAGGCGCAGGCGCAATGGATGCCGCCAGAAGTTGCGGACCTCGGACAGGTTATATCGGAATGTGTCCCAGGCCCGTGCGCACCGGCCGGTGAGGATCTTCAAGGAGAAGGGGCTCCCCAGAGGCGCCGTCAGATCTGTATTCATGGAGCGCGTATGCCGCAGTATCTCTGCAGATTATAGCCCGCGTAACGGACCGCGATAGCCCGTCCGGCAGATTTATCTCTGCAGCTTCATCCGCAGGCTGCCGATCACCAGCGCGGTGCCGGCAAAGCTCGCGCTGAGCCACAGGGCCGCCTTGGCGGCTTCGGCCGCGCCCCCGCCGGAGAAATCGAACAGGCCGAAGATCAGCGCGACCAGGGCCGCGCCCATCGTCTGGCCGAGCGTGCGGGCGGTGGCGATGATGCCGCCGGCGCTGCCGCTGCGCTCGCGCGGCACGGCATTCATCATCAGCCGGTTGTTGGGCGCGCCGAAGATGCCGAAGCCCGCGCCGCACAGCACCAGCCGCCACATGATGTCGAAGGTCGTGGGATCGGCCGGCAGCAGCGCCGTCAGGATCAGCCCGGACGTCATGCAGGTCAGCCCGATCGCGCCCAGAACGCCGGCATGATGGCGGTCGGCCAGGCGCCCGGCGACCGGCGCGATTGCGGCCAGCGCCAGCGGCCAGGCGGTCAGCAGGATGCCGGTATCGGTGGCGCTCTTGCCGAGCACGGTATGGAAGAAGAAGGGCAGGCTGACGAACGCGAGGCCCTGGGCAGTGAAGGTGCAGCTCCCGGCGGTGATCGACAGCGTGAAGACCGGCCGCCGGAACATGTCGACCGGCATCATCGGATCGGCCAGCCGTGTCTGGCGCCAAACGAACAGTGTGCCCATCGCCAGTGCGCCGCCGAGCTCCGCGACGATCATCAGCGGCCGATGGCCGTGCGCGATACCGTCGATGCCGAAGATCAGCAGGCCGAAGGTGACGCCCGAGAGGATCGCCGACAGCACGTCGAACGGCCGATGGACGTGCGTGGTATGCGGCAGGTAGCGCTCGCCGAGGAAGAAGGAGACGATGCCGAGCGGGATATAGATCGCGAACAGCAGCGGCCAGCTCCACAGCGTGAGCAGGGCCGCGCCGATCGACGGGCCGGCGGCCAGCGAGGTGGCGACGACGGTGGTGTTGAAGCCCAGCCCGCGCCCCAGCATGTTGCGCGGATAGATCGCCCGCACCAAGGCCGGCTGCACCGACATGATGGCTGCGCCGCCCAGGCCCTGGAAGGTGCGCGCCGCGATCAGCCACGGCAGCGACGGCGACAGCGCGCAGGCGAGCGAGGCGAGGCAGAACAGCGCCAGGCCGGCGCGATAGACATGGCGGTAGCCGACGATGTCGGCCAGCGCCGCCACCGGCAGCAGGGTCACCATCAGCGCGATCTGGCTCGCATTGACGATCCAGATCGAGTTCTCCGCCGAGATCGCCAGGTCGTGCGCGATATAGGGCAGCGCCAGGTTGGTCATCGAGTTGGCGAGCACCGACATCGACAGCCCGATGGTGATCGTGGCGATCGCGAAGCGGCGCGGCCATCCGGCGGGAAGGCCGTCGTGGAGCAAGGCGTTTGCCTCCCCCGCCTGCGGGGGTGGTGGCGGCGTCATGCGCCGACGGAAGGGGTGTGAGGCGCCATCTCCGCCGCCTTCCCCCTCCGTCGCGGGCTACCGCGCCACCTTCCCCCCGAGCGGGAGAGGGAGAGTCGATGACGTATTGCTGGCATCGCCTATTGCGGCACGGTCAGCTCGTCGCCGCCGACCGTCGTGCGCTGCATGAGGCGCTTGTGCTTCACCGCGTCGTAGTAGGTGGCGCGATGCAGGACGGCGCGATTGTCCCACACGATCACGTCGCCCTCGCGCCAGGCGTGGGACAGCATGAATTCCGGCTGCTCGGCGCGATACGCCAGCTCGTAGAGCAGCGCCTTGCCGATCGGCTCGGGCCAGTCGACGATATGGCCGGCATGGGCGCCGATATAGAGCGCACGCCGGCCGTTGATCGGATTGTCGCGGAACAGCCGCTGCTTGACCGGCGGCAGCTCGGCCAGCGCCTTGGCGCTCAGGATGCCCTTCTGCACCCGGTCGCGCGAATGGGCGAGCGCATGCTCGGCGACCAGCGGATGGATGGTCGCCTGCAGCGCCGGCGGCAGCGCGTCCCACGCCGCGCGCATGTCGAGGAACTCGGTGTTGCCGCCTTCCGGCGGGCAGATGCGCGCCGTCAGGACCGAGCACAGCGAGGGCACGCGCTTGAACGAGGAGTCCGAGTGCCAGAAGTAGTTGGCCTTCTGGTAGATCATGCGCATGTCGTCGGGCGGGATCGGCTCGCCGGTCAGGATGTCGAGGTTCGACTGGCGCGCGAACTTGGTGCCGGCGGCGGGATTGGCGCTGCCGGTCGTCTCGAGCGGGCCGAAATACTCGCTGAACCGGATCTGCTTGTCGTCGTCCATCGGCTGGTCGCGGAACAGCAGGACCGAGTGCTCCTCGAAGGCGGCGCGGATCGGCCCGAACTCACGCGGGCTGAGCGGCCGCGTGATGTCGATGCCGCTCACCTCCGCACCGAACAGCGGATGGAGCTTGGTGACCTTGATCGGGCCCGTGTTGCGCATGGATCTGCTCCCTCGGGGCCTCAGTCGACGATGGCCTGGTAGGACAGCACGCGCAGCTCGCGGCGGATCGGGTAGGTCGACGACGGCATGAGCTGAGTCAGCAGCACCACCGCCATGTCCTCGACCGGGTCGCACCAGAAGGCGGTCGAGGCCGCGCCGCCCCACGCGAACTCGCCCGGCGTGCCCAGGATGTGCGCCTTGGCCGGGTCGATCGTGACCGAGAAGCCCAGTCCGAAACCGGTGCCGTAGTAGGTCGACTCGGAGAAGCGCGGCATGCCCATGTCGGCCATGTCACCCTTGAGATGATTCATGGTCATCAGCTCGACCGTCTTGCGACCGAGCAGGCGCACGCCGTCGAGCTGGCCCTTGTTGAGCATGAAGCGGCAGAAGCGCAGATAGTCCGAAGCGGTCGAGACCAGCCCGCCGCCGCCCGAGTTCACCGTACGCGGCTCGAGGTAGCGGCTCTTGCCCGGATCGTCGATCAGATCGAGCTTGCCGCCGGGGCCGGCCGCGTAATTCGCGGCGAAGCGGTCGTGCTTTTCCTTCGGCACGAAGAAATCGGTGTCGGTCATGCCGAGCGGCTTGATGACCTTCTCGACCAGGAACTTCTCGAACGGCTGGCCGGAGATGACCTCGACGAGATAGCCGAGCACGTCGGTCGCGACCGAGTAGTTCCACGCCTTGCCCGGCTGGGCGATCAGCGGGAACGTCGCGAGCTTTTCGACGACCTCCTTCAGGCTGGTCCTGGCGAGCTGGAAATCGACCCCGTCCTTGCCGCGGTAGAGTGCGTCGACCGGGTTGCTCTCCATGAAGCCGTAGGTCAGGCCCGAGGTGTGGGTCAGCAGGTCGCGGAAGGTGATCTCGCGCTCGGCCGGCACCGAATCGATCTTGCCGCGGCTGCCGCCGGCGTAGACGCGCGGGTTCTTGAATGCCGGGATGAACTTGGAGATCGGGTCGTCGAGCTGGAAGCGACCCTCCTCGTACAGCATCATGATCGCCGTCGAGGTCAGCGGCTTGGTCATGGAGTAGATGCGGAAGATCGTGTCGGGCCGCATCGGCCGGTTGCGCTCGATATCGGCCTTGCCGTAGGTCTCGGCGAAGGCGAGCTCGCCCTTGCGCATGACGCAGACGACCATGCCGGGCAGCTTGCCGCTGTCGACCCAGCCCTTCATCCAGGCGGTGATGCGTGCGAGCCGCGCTGCGGAAAGGCCGACCTGTTCGGGGCTGGTGAGCGGCAGGGTGTCCATGGCGATCCTCCTCGGTTGACCGCTAGACTAGCGCAGGACACACGGGTCCAGACACGCAAAAGACGGGAGGGAGCAATGGCGAGATTGTGCGAAGGCCGGGTGGCGATCGTGACCGGCGGCGCGCGCGGCGTCGGGCGGGAGCATTGCCTGATGCTGGCGGAGCATGGCGCCAAGGTGGTCGTGAACGACCTGGGCGGCGACCGGGCGGGCAAAGGCCATGATGTCGGCCCCGCCCAGCAGGTCGTCAACGAGATCAAGGCCAAGGGCGGCGAGGCGGTCGCCAACGGCGACGACGTCTCCGACTGGAACGGCGCCAAGCACATGATCGACCAGGCGGTCGAGGCCTTCGGCAAGCTCGACGCCATTGTGCTCAACGCCGGCATCCTGCGCGACCGCATGCTCGTCAACATGAGCGAGGACGAGTGGGACGCCGTCATCAAGGTGCACCTCAAGGGCACCTTCGCGCCGGCGCGCCACGCCGCGGCCTATTGGCGCGACAAGGCCAAGGAGACCGGCGGGCCGGTCGACGCGCGCATCGTGACGACCACGTCGGTGTCGGGCATCTACGGCAATATCGGCCAGACCAACTACGGCGCGGCGAAGGCCGGCATCGCCTCCTTCACCGTGATCGCCGCGCGCGAGCTCGGCCGCTACGGCATCACGGTGAACTCGATCTCGCCGTCGGCCTTCACCCGCATGACCGAGGACCTGCGCAACTATACCGAAGAGGACAAGGAGACGCGCAGCCCGAAATGGATCGCGCCGGTCGCTACCTGGCTGGTCAGCGAAGAGAGCCGCGAGATCACCGGCCGCGTCTTCCAGGCCGGCAACGGTCAGTTCGCCGTCGCCGAGGGCTGGCACAAGGGGCCCGAGTCCAAGCCGATCCTCGATCCGCGCGAGGCCGGCAAGATCCTGACCGAGCTGGCGAAGAAGGCGCGCAAGAACGCCGGCATGAACGGGCTGGATCTGGACTGACATGCCGCCGCTCGGCCGGCGCCTGGCCCTCGTCGGGCTCGCCTTGCTCGCCGCGTCGCCAGCCCTGGGCCAGGGCGACGCGGTACCGCAAACCGCGCACGATGCGGAAACCGCAAAGCTGCTCGCCGCAGGCGTGCAGCTCATGCAAGCGGGAAGGGTGGCCGACGCGCTGGGATATTTCGAGCGCGTGGCCGCCGATTACGACGGCAAGTTCGACGACCCCAACATGCGCTACTACAGCGCGCGCTCGATGCCCGAGCTGATGCTTTATGCGGTAGATGGCGCGTCGACAGGCATGACCAAGGCGATCGTCACCGCCGCCAACTGGGGTTATGCCCACTATCTAAAGGGCTATGCGTTGATCGAGCTGCGCCGCATCTCCGACGCCAAGCCTGCTCTGGCGCGCGCCGTCGCGCTGTCTCCGCAGAACTCCCAGTTCCTCTCCGAGCTCGGCCACATTCATGAGGTCGAGAAGAGCTGGCCGCAGGCTCTCGATCTCTATCGGCGGGCAGAAACGGCGACGGAATTCTCCCCGCCGAGCTCCAGGAACGCCGAGCTGGCGCGCGCCTGGCGCGGCCAGGGATATGTGCTGGTTGAACTCAAGCGCTGGGACGAGGCCGAGCAGCGCTACCGCAAATGCCTCGAGCTCGACCCGGGTGACGTCCGCGCAAAAGGGGAGCTGCTCTTCATCCAGCAGCAGAAAGCTGCGTCGAAGCCACGCTAGGCGCCAAGTCGGTGGACAGCCGGTCCTGCCGCGGCTACGCGGAAATGCAGAAAGGACGAAAATGAAAATCATCACACGCCGCGCCCTGCTCGCGACGGGAGCCGTCGCGCCGTTCGTGGCGGATTGCGCGCACGCACAAGGCACATGGCCTGCCAAACCGATCCGCTGGGTCGTGCCCTACACGGCCGGCGGCCTGACCGACGTCGCCACGCGCCTGACGCTGGAGAAGATCGCTCTCGGCCAGAGCTTCGTGGTCGACAACAAGCCGGGCGCCAACTCGCTGATCGGCGCGGAGTTCGTCGCCAACGCGCCGCCCGACGGCTACACCTTCCTGACCGTGATCGCCGCCCACGCGGCCAACAAGACACTCTATGCCGGCAAGCTGAAGTTCGATCCGGTCGCGAGCTTCGCGCCGGTGTCGCTGGTCGGCGTCGCGCCGTTGATCCTGTGCGTCACCAACGACCTGCCGGTGAAGAACGTCGCCGAGCTGGTCGCCTACGCCAAGAAGAACCCGGGCAAGATCTCGTTCGGCTCGTCGGGCGTCGGATCGGCCGCCCATCTTACGAGCGAGATGCTCAAGCAGGTCGCCGACATCCAGATGGAGCACGTGCCCTACAAGGGCACCGCGCCGGCATTGGCCGATCTCGGTTCGGGCAGCATCCAGATGCTGATCGATGCGCCGATCGGCGTGATCTCCAACGTGCGCGGCGGGAAGGTGCGCGCGCTCTGCATGCTGTCGAAGGAGCGGGTCCCGGGCGTCGAGGAGGTGCCGACCATCGTCGAGGCGGGCGGCCCGCCGCTCGAATCGTCGAGCTGGGTGATGTTCCTCGCGCCGGCTGGCACGCCCAAGGAGATCGTCGACCGCCTGCAGGGCGAGGTCGCCAAGGCGATGAACGACCCCGCGTTGCGCAAGCGCTTCGCCGAGCTGGCGGTGATCCCGGTCGGCGCCTCTCCGGCCGACACGGCGAAGTTCCTGAACGACGAGATCGCCAAGTGGGGCAAGGTGATCACGACCGCCGGCGTGAAGCCCGACGCCTAGCGATCAGTTCGCCGCGAAGCAGTAGAGCAGGCCGGCACCGCCGGTCGCGACCAGCGAGGCCGCGTCGCAGGCGCGCGACGGGTGCGAGGTATTCCACGACTTCGAGGCATCGTCGTCACGAAGGCCCATGCGATCGGCATGGCCGAGCATGGCGTTGCCTTCGCCCGACTTGGTCCAGTTGCCACAGGTCATGTCCTTCTCGGGCGGGAAGGCGGTGCCATCGGCCTGCGAGCCGGTCAGGATGTCATGCTGGTTCACGGTATAGAGCCGCGACGGAACGAGGCGGCCGTTCTCGGCGACCATGGTCTCCGGAGCGATCTTGTTGTTGGGCGAATGCAGGTCGGCGACGCTGGCGGCGATCTGCACGCCCTTGGCGTTCACCCACGGCCCCTTGCCGATACGGTCCTTGGCATTGACCGCCGTGGCGCCGTTGACCGCCTGCGTGCTGAGATAGGCGCGCCACGTCTTGCCGCCCGCACCGGCCTTCTCGGCAAGCGCCTGGCAATGCTTGTCGGCACCTTCGAGTCCGCCGTAGTTGGCGCCGGCCGGGCCGCCCACGCTGGTGATGAAGAACGTCATGTTGGGAAATTGCGGCGCCGGCTGCTGCGCCTGAGAGCTCGCGGTCCCGAACAGAAGCCCGGCGGTCACGGTCAGCGTGGCAAGACGAAGATGGCGGTTCATGTTTGCTCCCTGCGTTGATTGCAGGAACTATGAGCCGCCCTCCCGCACACGCCGAAGTCACATCTTCGCCAGCGCCTCCAGGACGGTCGGCTGCGGCCAGGTCCAGCCGCTGGCGCTTTCGTAGGCCCGCATCGCGCGCAGGACGAGATGGTCGCCGTGCGCCGGTCCAACGATCTGCAGGCCGACCGGCAGCCCGGCGGCGGTGAGCCCGGCCGGCATGGAGGCTGCCGGCTGGCCGGTCAGGTTGAACGGCAAGGTGTAGGGCGCGCCTTTGGTCCAGCGCGGGAAGGCCGCCGAATTGTAGAGCGTGCCGACCGGCGGTGCGGCGGTTGGCGTCACCGGCGACAGCAGCAGGTCGTACGTCTGGTGCCAGAGCGCCATGTCGCGTGCCAGCTTCGACTTGGCCTCGTAGGATCGGGCATAGTCGGCGAGGGTGATCGACAGGCCTTTCTCCGCCGCGGCGCGGAAGCCGGGATCGAGCTTGGCGTGCAGTTGCGTCGGGATCTGCCGGAAGCGGGTCGCGAAGCTGCCGAGCCACAGCGGCTCGAACGAGTTCTGCAAGGGCTCGATCAGAGGGCCGACCTCCTCGACCTGCGCGCCGAGCGCCTCGAAGCGCCGGGCCGCCGCCGCCATGAGCGTGCGGACCTCGGGATCGGCCGTGACATGCCCGAAGTCGAGGCTCAGCCCGATCCTCCAGCCGCGCACGCCCTCGTCGAGCCCGACCGTATAGTCGCGACCCTCCGCCGGCAGGGAGCGCCAGTCGCGCGGGTCGGGCCCGGCGGTGGCATTCAGCACCAGAGCCGTATCGAGCACGCTGCGCGCCAGCACGCCCTGGCTGATGACGTCGGCGAACGGCGAATCGGCGGGGTGCTGCGGGATGCGGCCGAACGACGGTTTCAGTCCGACCAGGCCGGTATGGGCGGCGGGAATGCGGATCGAGCCCCCGCCGTCGTTGCCGTGGTTGAAAGGTGCCACGCCAGCCGCCGTCATCGACGAGGCGCCGCCCGAAGAGCCGCCCGGCGAATGGCCTGGATTCCACGGATTGCGGGTGATCCCTTGAAGGGGAGAATCGGTCAGCGCCTTCCAGCCGAACTCGGGCGTCGTGCTCTTGCCGAGGATCGGCTGGCCTGCGGCGCGCAGCCGGGCGACGACCGGCGCGTCCTCTGCCGCCGGCGTTTCGTCCGTGGCATGCGATCCCAGCCGGGTCGGCCAGCCCTTCACCGTCGTGGTGTCCTTGATCGAGGTCGGCACGCCGTCGAACGGCGACAGCGGTTCGCCCTTCATCCAGCGAGCCTCCGACGCGCGCGCCGCGGCCCGGGCACCGGCTTCGTCGATCAGCACGAGGAAGTTCAGGGAAGGCTGCAGCCGCTCCGCCCGCTTCAGGACGCGGTCGATGAGCTCGACGGGAGAGAGTTCCTTGCGGCGGAAGGACCGGCCGAGCGCGGCGGCGGATTGCCAGAATATGTCGTCAGACATGCGTGTTCGCTTGTTCCGATAAATTTGCAGCTGGCCCAGAGTGCGACGGGACGATCAGTTTCAGCCACGCGTCGTCCGGAGTCGAGGACGGAACAGGGAGCGGCACATATCGTGGAAATCATCGGTGCCCTGGTCGGTTGCGGTGTCGCGTTGGTGATCGGCTTGGTGCTGGGCTTTCGCTGGACGCTGGGCCCGCCGTGGCACCTGATCGCGGGGCTCGTGGCCGGCGGACTGTGCGCGACCGTCTATTTCGTCATTGCGAACTGGGTCGGGCGGACGATGCCCGGTCTGCTCGATCCGAGGCTGGTGGGGCTGTATTTCCTTGCGCTGGCGGTTGCCGCGCCGGTGAGCGGCCTGTTCGGCGCGTGGTTCGGCTACCGAAAATGGATGGGACGCAGCCTGTTCTGACATCGCCGATTTCCTTAAGCTCGCCGGCCTGAAGCGGGAGGGAAGGGAATGGTCGAAGTGAAGCTCGGCGCCGCCACGGCGACGCGCATCGAGGAAAGCTACGAGCCCAATTTCGACGCCAAGGTCTTCTTTCCCGACTGGACGCCGGACGTGGTGCGCGAGCACGGCTCGTGGATGAGCCCGAACCATTACGACGCGGCCTCGGGGTGGCTGAAGCTCAGCATTCATAGCTGGCTGCTCCGGCTCGGCGGCAAGACGATCCTGATCGACACCTGCGTGGGCAACCACAAGTCGCGCAAGCATCGGCCGAAATGGGACATGATGAACACGCCCTATCTCGATCGGCTGAAGGCGGCGGGCGTGACGCCCGATCAGGTCGACATGGTGATGTGCACCCACCTGCATGTCGACCATGTCGGCTGGAACACGCGGATCGAGAACGGAAGCTGGGTGCCCACGTTCAAGAACGCGACCTATGTCTGGAGCCAGGAAGACTTCGATTTCTACAAGGCCCTCGATGCCGACCCGCAGAAGGGTCCGGCCAACGGCGGCTCGTTCCGCGATTCCGTCCTGCCGGTCGTCGAGAGCGGCAAGGTGCGGATGGTCGCGGGCGCGGCCGATCTCGAGGACGGGCTCAGGATCACGCCGGCGCCCGGCCACACGCCCGGCACGATCCGCATCGAGCTCGAATCGAAGGGCGACAAGGCGCTGTTCTGCGGCGACATCCTGCACCACGCCGTGCAGGTCCATCATCCCGAATGGAACAGCTTCGCCTGCCTCGACCAGGACAACGCGCGCAAGAGCCGGCGTGCGGCGCTGGAACATTGCGCCGGCTCCGGTGCGCTCCTCATGCCGTGCCATTTCGGCGCGCCGTTCCACTGTCATATCGACCACAAGGGGGCAGGCTTCGCGCCGCGCTTCGCCGACAATTTCTGAAGGGAGAGAGAGATGATCTACGAAATCCGTGTCTATCGCTGCGTGCCGGGTCGCCTGCCGGCGCTGCTCAACCGCTTCGCCAACATCACGCTGAAGCTGTGGGACAAGCACGGCATCAAGCAGGCCGGCTTCTGGACCACGCTGGTCGGCGAATCCAACCAGGACCTGACCTACCTGCTGGCCTGGGAATCGCTCGCCGACCGCGACAAGAAGTGGGCTGCCTTCCAGGCCGACCCGGAATGGATCGCCAAGCGCGCCGAGACCGAGAAGGACGGCGCGATCGTGCAGAACGTCTCCAACCAGCTCCTGGTCCCGACCGCCTTCTCGTCGGTCAAATGATCACTCGGCCTTGAGGCCCGCGTCCTTCGCGACGCGGGCCCATTTGGCCAGGTCGGCCGCGACGTAGGCGGCGAACTCTGCGGGCGTGCCGAACTGCGGATCGGCGCCGAGGTCGGCGAATTTCCTCGCCACCTCGGGCGTGCGGATCGTCGCGTCCGCGGCGTCGTGCAGCCTGTCGACCAGCGGCTGCGGTGTCCCGGCCGGCAGGAAGATGCCGTAGGAGATCGCGGCTTCGTAGCCCGGCAGGCCGGACTCGGCGATGGTCGGAATGTCGGGCGCTGCGGCCGAGCGCCTTTCGCCGGTCTGGCCCAGCGCGCGCAGCTTGCCGGACTTCACGTGCGGCAGCGCGGTCGACAGGCCGCCGAAATAGATGTCGACCATGCTCGCCATCAGGTCGGCCATGGCCGGTCCGCCGCCCTTGTAGGGCACGTGCACGATGTCGGCCTTGCCCAGCGACTTGAACAGCTCGAGCGCGAGATGGGTGGCGCCGCCGGTGCCGGCCGAGGCACCATTGAGCTTGCCGGGCCGCTCGTGCGCCATCGCCAGCAGCTCCGTGACGGACTTCGCCGGCAGGTCGGGCCGAACGACCAGCAGCATGGGATTGATGCCGACGGGCGCCACCGCGGCGAAGTCGGTGCGCACGTCGTAGGGCAGGGTCCTGCTGAGGGCGGCCGCCACCGTGGTCGAGCCGTTCGACGCCAGCATGAAGACGCTGCCGTCCGGCGGCGCCTTGGCAACCGACGCCGCGGCGATCTCGCCGTTGGCGCCAGCCCGGTTCTCGACCACGACGTTGCGGCCCAGCCGCTCGCCGATGCCGGGCGCGATCAGGCGTGCCAGCAGGTCGTTCGGGCCGCCCGGCGGGAAGCCGACGACGAAGCGCAGGGGGCGATCGGGAAAATCGACGGTCTGCGCGCGGGCCGCCGCGACGGGCGCCAAGGCCATTCCGCAGAGCATCGTACGGCGGGTGAGGTCGATCATCGCCCCGAGTATGATCCGTCATGGCATTCGTGCAAACGGCGGCGGGCGCGCTGCACTATGAGACGGTCGATCGGACGGCGCCGTGGCAGGCGCGGGGCCTGCCGGTCCTGTTCCACCATGGCATCGGCAGCAGCGCCATGCTGTGGCGTGGCTGGTATCCGGCGTTGATCGACCGCTTTCCGTTGGCCGTCTTCGACATGCGCGGCTGTGGCCATTCGCATGTTCCCGCGCCCGGCTTCGGCTGGTCGCTCGGCCTGATGGTCGAGGACCTCTTCGCGGTGGCCGACGCGGCGGGGCTCGAGCGCTTCCATCTCGTGGGCGAATCGATCGGTGGAACGGTGGCGCTCGCTGCGGCCATCGCGCGACCTGATCGCATCGCTACGCTCACCGTCAGCAACGGAGCGCATCTCGGCGCCACCATCGGGCGCGTGCACGCCTGGAAGAAGCAGCTCGACGAGGGCGGGTCGGCCGGCTGGTCGAGGGCCTTCATGCCCGACCGGTTCCACGCCGATGCGTTGAGCGGCGCGCAGTGGGACTGGTTCGAGGCACAGCAGGCCCAATGGCAGCCCGACGCCATCCTCGCGGCGCTCGGCGTCCTGGTCGGCACCGATCTCACGCCGCGGCTGGGCGAAATCACCTGTCCGGCCCTTCTGCTCCATCCCGACGGCAGCCCGTTCATCCCGGTTCCGGTGATGGCCGAGCTGCACCGCCTGTTGCCGGACGCGGTGCTGAACGTGATCGGTCCCGCCCGCCATGGCCTGCCGTTCTCGCACGCCGCCCAGTGCGCGGCGCTGCTACGTTCCTTCCTCGACCGGCGCGGCGGCTAGTGGCGCAGTTCCGCAGGGGGCGCGCCACTCCAGTGGCGCGCCCACGGGCATCGACTTTGGCCTCTTCCCTCATGCTCCTCTCCCCCGATCGGGCAGGGCATTTGCATATGAGCAAATCCCCGTCGTTCCGAGCGGAGCGAGGCGTAGTGGAGGGACCTCCTCATGCAACGTCTGCCGCCATGAACAGGTCCCTCGACTACGCTTCGCTCCGCTCGGGACGACGGAACTTGGGTCATATGCGGATGCCCTGCCCCGTCACAGGAGCCGGCCGTAGTGGTCGTCGACGGCGGGGCTGGCGTCGAATTCGAGCTCCAGGATCAGGCGAGGGCGGTCGCGACAAAGGGAGCCGGCATGGAAGATGAACGGGTCCTCGGCGAAGCCCGTGCCGGGGCCGCCGGTGATCGTCATGAACCTGTCCCGGCCGTAGACACGTTCGAGCTCGTCGGTTTCGCGGCCGACGGTCAGGGACAATTGCTGCCGGAGCGTGCGTCGGTTGTGGCTGCCGAGGATGCCGAGATGGGGACCGTCGGCCTCGGTGACGGGCGTCAGATAGAAGAAGAACTTGAGCGTGCGCCAGCCGTTCATGTCGAAGTGGAATTTCTCCTGCGCGGCGTCCACCAGCGCGGCGTCGCTCACGCGCCGGGCCGGGAAGCTCCACCACATCCGCACCCGGCTCGCCACGGTCGGCTGGCCGAGATAGGCGGCGGCGATGGCCTCCAGCGTCGGGTCGCTGCGCAGCGCCGAGATCGCCGCGCAGCCGTCGACTGACTCGAAATAATAGGCGGCGATCACGTCGTGGCTGCGCTCGGCATTCACGTCGGCCACGTCTGCGGGCAGGAAGCCGCGATCCTGCCGGTCGCGCGCGTAGCAGGGGTGGGTCGCGGCGAAGGAGCCAATGTCGTCCACGACCGGCGCCGGCAGATTCAGCCCCATCGCGATGCCGTCCTGGACCAGTGATTTCACGCAACGCGCGAGATCGACGTCCGGGAAGAGCGTCGGTCCGGCGACCGCTACCGGCTCGGCGGGATCCGCGCGATGGATCAAGCGCTCCACCCGGCGGCCGGCGAGCGTGCGTCCGAACAGGAACATGAGCAGCCAGCCCGGCTTGGCGCGAACGAAGCGGAAATAGGCCGGCGCGCGTGCCGCAACACGATCTCGCAGCGATTGCCGGCCCGTGACGTCTCTTTCCGGCTGCATGGAAACGTGCAAATCCAGATTGGAGAAACAACCCGTCGGCACCCTTACCATGCGCGGGCCAGCCATGCATCCCGCCGCGTTGCCGACTGCTCTCGACTCGTGCGGGATGGGCTGATAACACTCAAGTTGTCAGACAACTAATGGGGAAACGATGAGACGGGTACTGGCCGGCGCGCTCGCCGCGGCGATCGCATTTTCCGCTGTTCCGGGCTTTGCGCAGGACAAGCTCACGGTGTGGTGGGTCAAGGGCTTCTACAAGTCCGAGGACGACGCGCTCTACGCGGCGATCAAGAAGTTCGAGCAGAAGACCGGCGTCAAGGTCGAGCTGTCGCAATATGCCGTTCAGGACATGAACGCCAAGTCGGTCGCCGCGCTCGATGCCGGCACCGTGCCGGACATCGCCTATTCCGATACGTACGACGTGCAGACCGCCGGCAAGTGGGCGTTCGACGGCAAGCTCGAGGATCTTTCCGACGTGCTCGGGCCGATGAAGGACCGCTTCGAGGCCGTCGCGCTCTCGACTGCCAACCTCTACAGCGACAAGTCCAAGAAGAAGGCCTACTACGTCTTCCCGATCAAGCAGCAGACGCTCCATATCCAGTACTGGAAGGACATGCTGGGCCAGGCCGGCTTCAAGGAGAACGACATCCCCGGCACCTGGAAGGAATACTGGTCCTTCTGGTGCGACAAGGTGCAGCCCGGCATCCGCAAGGCGACCGGCCAGCGCGTGTTCGGCACCGGCTTCCCGATGGGCGTGGAATCGACCGACTCCTTCCAGTCGTTCCTGAGCTGGGTCGACGCCTACAACGTCAAGCTGGTCGACGACAACGGCAAGCTGCTGGTCGACGATCCCAAGGTGAAGGCGGGGCTGGTCTCGGCGCTGACCGACTACACCCAGCCCTACATCAAGGGCTGCACGCCGCCGTCCTCGACGACGTGGAAGGACCCCGACAACAACGTCGCCTTCCACAACAAGACGACGGTGATGACGCACAACTACACGATCTCGATTGCCGCCAAGTGGCTCGACGACGCCAACAACGAGAGCCTGACCCCCGAGCAGCGCGCCGCGGGCCGCAAGGCCTATGACGAGCTGATCGCCACGTCGGGCTTCCCCAAGAAGCCGGACGGCTCGCCGATGACCTACCGCACCGCGGTGAAGGTCGGCGTGATCTTCGAGGCGTCGAAGAACAAGGCGAAGGCCAAGGAGTTCCTGACCTTCATGCTGCAGGAAGACAACCTTCGCCCCTACGTCGAGGGCGCGCTCGGCCGCTGGTTCCCGGTGACCAAGGAAGGCCAGGAGAGCCCGTTCTGGCAGGCCGACCGGCATCGCAAGGCGGTCTACGACCAGTTCAAGGCCGGCACCCTGCCGTTCGAGTTCACCAAGAACTGGAAGTTCACCATCCTGAACAACGAGAACGCCTGGGCCAAGGCGATGAACCGGGTGGTCAACGAGAAGGTGCCGGTCGACAAGGCGGTCGACGAGCTGATCGTCCGCATCAAGGAAGTCGCGGGCTGATTGTCGTCTTCCTTCTACCTTCTCCTTTCATGTTCCTCTCCCCCCGCTAGGGGGAGAGGTTAGGTGAGGGGGTTACAGAGGGCGTGCGCAACCCCCTCTCCCCGCCTCTCCCCCTAGCGGGGGAGAGGAGCAAGAGTGGCGGAGCAAAGCGTTACATGACCACCGCAACGATCGCCCCCGCGACCAGACGGCAGCCGCAGCCGGGCCTCTTCGGCTTCGCGCTCTCGCCGAAGCAGGCCTGGGGCCTGCTGTTCGTCGCACCCTACATCGCGATCTTCCTCGGCTTCGTCGTCTTCCCGGTCGGCTACGCCTTCTGGCTGGCGCGCAGCCCTCAGCTTTATGTCGAGCTCGCCAAGGACCCCATCTTCCTGCGCACGGCGGTCAACACGCTGGTGTTCCTGATCGTGGCGATCAACATCAAGATGGTGATCGCGCTCTTCCTGTCGGGCTTCTTCACCCACAAGCGCTGGTGGGTGAAGGTCCTCGCCGTGCTGTTCGTGCTGCCCTGGGCGGTGCCGTCGATCCCGACGATCATCTCGGTCCGCTTCATGCTCAATCCGGAATGGGGCGTGATCAACCAGCTCATCTTCAGCCTGACCGCCGAGGACGGGCCGAACTGGCTGAACGACCCGACGCTGGCGCTGTCGCTGTCGATGGTCGTCCACATCTGGAAGTCGCTGCCGTTCTGGACGCTGATCCTGCTCGCCGGCCGGCTCGCCATCCCGGTCGAGCTCTACGAGGCCGCCTCGGTCGACGGCGCCGGCGCGCTGCACCGTTTCGCCTATATCACCTGGCCGTCGATCAGCACGCTCTACGTCACCTGCACGCTGCTCTCGATGATCTTCACCGTCGGTGACTTCAACAGCGTCTACCTGCTGACCGGCGGCGGTCCGGCCGATCTCACGCATGTGCTGGCCACGCTCGGCATCCGCTACCTGCGGCTCGACCAGATCGGGCTGGCGATGGCCTCGATCGTCTGTTGCCTGCCATTGGTGCTGCCGCTGGTGTTCTTCATGATGAAGAGGCTGAGCCGATGACCCGCGCGCGAATCCTGCGTGGCGTCAGCACGGAGGCCGGCCTGCTGCTGGTCGGCATCCCGGTCCTGCTGTGGACCCTGATCCCGATCTACCACATGTTCCTGTTCGCGATCTCGCCCAAGGACGCCGCCTTCTCGGGCCAGCTCTGGCCGACGAATCCGACCCTGCGCAACTTCGGCGTCGTGTTCGGGCAGGAGCACCATTTCCTCTACAATTTCTGGCGCCAGATGTGGAATTCGATCGCGATCTCCTGCGCGACCGCGGTGCTCACGCTGATGATCGCCTCGGCGGCGGCCTTCGCCATCTCGCGCCTGCGCATGAAGGGCGGCCGCCTGGTGATGAACCTGGCGCTGTTCACCTACTTCATCCCCGCCGCCTTCCTCGCCGTGCCGATGTACAAGACCATGGGCATGTACGGGCTGCTCAACAACGACTTCGCCCTGATCCTCGCCATGGTGACGGTCGCCTCGCCCTACGCGATCTGGATCCTGCGCCAGGCGTCCGACAAGCTGCCGGTCGAGCTCGACGAGGCGGCGCTGATCGACGGCGCCTCGCCGTTCCAGCTCTTCCGCTTGGTCTATATCCCGCTGATGGTGCCGTCGCTGATCGCGGTCGGCACCTATGCGCTGCTGCTGGCGTGGAACGAGTATCTCTACGCCTTCCTGCTGCTGTCGAACGAGAAGACGCTGACCCTGCCGGTGGCGCTCGGCAACTTCCTCTCGGCCGACGATTCGCCGTGGGAGCTGCTGATGACCGCCGGCTTCATCTACGCCCTGCCGCCGGCGGCGATCTACTACGCCTTCCGCAAGTATATGTCCTCGGGCCTCACCGCGGGCGCGGTGAAGGGGTAGAGGCCCTGTCATCTCCTCATATTCCTCTCCCCCGTTAGGGGGAGAGGTCAGGAGAGGGGGTTGCAGGCGATGTGCGCAACCCCCTCACCCAACCTCTCCCCCTGTCGGGGAAGAGGAGAAAGAAGGGTGATCACCCCGCGGGCTTGCTGAGCTCGATGCCGAGTTCGGGCAGCGCGGCGAGGAGGCGGGTCATGGCCTGGTTCTGGATCGCGCTGGGATTGCCCGGCAGGGACGTGAAC
>CAMFJT010000014.1 GCA_945957125.1 uncultured Rhodospirillales bacterium
GCGACATCACGGTGATCGAGAACACGCCGATCGACTATCTCGACTTCGCCAGCCCGGTGAGCGGCCTCGGCTCCAAGATCGGCCTGGACGCCACGGACAAATGGCCGGGCGAGACCAACCGCGAATGGGGCCGCCAAATCAGGATGGATCAAACGGTGATCGACAAGGTCGATTCGATGTGGAGCACGCTGGGGTTACCGGGGAGCGGGAAGAAAATCTGGCGCTGATGCTCTGATTAATAGTCTCTGAAAGGTCTATTTCTGACGACCCGGCCGACCATCGCGTGTCCATCACCAGCAATTTCAAGAGAGTTAGGGTGAAATACACTCTGGTTCTTCTCTTGATCTTTGAACCAGACACACAATACACCGACTTTTAGTCCTTCCTTTGAGAAATCGCCAACGCTTTGGATCGTCATTCTAGGCCCTCCACTCTTGAGTCTCACCACATCACCAATCTGGAAGGTCATGAAAAACCTCGCTAAGAAAACTTGCTAAGCAAAAACTGTTCGACGAAACCTATGACACTTCCAACATCCTGTGCGGTAAGCTTGCCCCAGTCTGCGTGCATAGCGTAGTCCCTAATACGAGGCATCGTGTCCAACAGGCTTTTCTGCGCCCCGCTAACGAGTCCCTTCGCCTTGAGTGCAGCGACCACGCTTTGCATTACCTTACCATCAATATCCAATTGATTTGAACGCGCGTATCGCTTCAACGCATCTTCGAGGGCAGCGCACGCAAGCACAGCCGCTACATCTTTTGCACCATCGCTTAATGCGACCTTCGCTAGTGAAACGAAATCACCGAATATTTCCCCGGATATCTCCGCATCAACATCAAAAAGATATCCACCCTCAAAGTCCGCTTTAGCCGCTCTGAATACCCCAATCATAGCCTCGACCTCGTAGTCCCATCCTTTGCAGTCGTCGTATGCTCTCCGAAATTTTTCAGCATGTGGTGAACGCTGACCAAAGACACCAAGTATCAAATTCTCCGCGCTGGTCGCCCATTGCCGCCACCCGGCGGGCGCATAGGAAGTTGTGCCATCATTGTTGTAGCTTGGAATGCTGCGAATTTGCTCTTCCAATTCGCCGAACCGCCGCGATACTCTGTCCGCCAACTTCGACAAGGTGTTGCCCCTTTGTCCTATTCGAGCGACTTTACCGCAGTTCCAAGTCGACGGCTGTATATAACCGCTAAAATAGGGCTGAAGTAGATCGACTTGAAAAGTAGAGATACCGATTTCGGCTATTCCTATCGTGAAGTCTGCATCGTCGGCAGCACATGCTTGGCCACAAGGTCGCGATTGACGGCGGCATCCTCCGCCGACGCGCCGCGGGTGCCGCCGCTGACGGCGACCTTGTCGAGGCCGAGGGCGGCGAGCGACTTCAGGCGCTCGATGCAGCGCTCGGGGGAGCCGACGACGGCGAAGCGGTCGACGAAGTCGTCGGCCAGCGTGCCGGCCTGGCGCGAATCGGCGCGGGTGTGCTGCTTCATGTCGTAGTTGGTGACGAGAGTCTCGAGCTGCGCGCGGTCCTTGGCCGAGACCGGGCCGTTCGCCTTGCCGTGCATCACCGAGAAGCGCGCGAAGGTCGTGAGGCCGCCGCGCACCAGGCCGCGCGCCTTCTCGATGTCGCTGTGGCAGCCCATGTTGATGTAGGCGCCGAAGGCGATCGCGTCCGGATCGAGACCGGCATCGCGCCGCGTCTTCTTCGCCAGCTCGATGCCCCATTGCAGGCGCTCGACGTCAGCGCCCACCGTGAACATCACGCGCTCGGCATGCAGCGCCGACATGGCGATCACCTTCGGGCCGCTGGCCGCGACCTCGACCGGCACCTTGGCGTTGCCTTTCTTCACGCCCTCCGCGATCCAGCCGATGCGGCTGTTGGGCGGCGCATCGTGCAGATGCAGCTCCGACATCGGCGGCGCGAACTCGGTCGGAATGTCGATCTCGCGGAACGGCACGCTGTCGCCGGCGAGATAGGCCTGGAGCTGCTTCAGGTAACGCTCGAACTGCTTGAGACGCGCGGGCGCACGGCCGAGATGGGCGAGCGCGGAATCGCCGCGACCGATGCCGAGCACCGCGCGTCCATTGGAAATGCGGTCGACCGAGGTGATCGCGGTCGCCGTCGCGGCCGCATGGCGCGTGATCGAGTTGGTCACGCCGGTGCCGAGGCCGATGCGCTTCGTCACCACCGCGGCGAGCGCGAGCGAGACATAGGGATCGCCCGACAGGTTCTGCGAATCGACCACCAGCATGCCGTCCCAGCCGGCCGCCTCGATCTCCTGCGCGGTGCGGGCCGCGCCGCGCGCCGACGCCACCTGTGTGGTCCAAAGTTGCATGCCGTTTCCTCCCGTCCCATATCGATAGCGTGGCTCCCCCCAAAAACAAGCTCCTCGAAGGGCCGATCCTGCGCTCGCTGCTCGCGCTGGCGATCCCGATCGTGGCGGCGAACGTGCTGCAGTCGGGCTACCAGATCATCGACGCCTTCTGGGTCGGCCGGCTGGGCGGCACCGCCATCGCGGCCGTATCGCTGAGCTTCCCGGTGATGTTCCTGACCTTCGCGATCGGCGCGGGGCTGTCGATGGCCGGCTCGACCTTGATCGCGCAGTATGTCGGCGCGCGCAACGATCGGATGGTCGGCCACGTCGCCGGACAGACCATCGTGATGGTCGTGCTGATCTCCCTTGTACTTGGGACGATCGGCTACATCACGGCACCGGCGCTGCTGCAGCTGATCGGCGTCACGCCCGAAGTCCATGATGGCGCCCTCGGCTTCATGCGCGTGTCCTTCGTCGGGCTGGTGTTCAACTTCACCTTCTTCGTCTTCCAGGCGATCATGCGCTCGCTCGGGCGCGCGACCCTGCCGGTCTGGATCGTCGGCGGCACGGTGCTGCTGAACTTCGGGCTCGATCCGCTGCTGATCTTCGGCTGGGGGCCCGTGCCGGCCTACGGCGTGATGGGTGCGGCGATCGCCACGCTGGTGACCCAGGCCATCGCGGCCATCATCGGCATGGTCATCCTGCGGCGCGGCCTGCACGGCGTCCATGTCCGGCGCGCCGACCTCATTCCCGATTTCGCCTACGTGAAGCGCGCCTTCTTCCTGGGCTTTCCCGCCTCGATCGAGATGTCGGCGCGCGCCGCCGCGCTGATGCTGATGACCTTCCTCATCACCAGCTTCGGCACCCTGACGCTCGCCGCCTACGGCGTCGGCTCGAACATCGTCGGCGTGGTCATCATCCCGGCGATGGGACTTTCCATGGCGATCTCCGCGCTGGTCGGGCAGAACATCGGCGCCGGCAACATCGAGCGCGCGGCGCGGATCGGCCGGCTGGGCGGCCTGCTCGGCTTTGCGAGCTTGTCGCTGCTCGGCCTGATCGTCTTCCTCTTCCCCGCCACCATCGTCGCCTTCTTCGTGCCGGGAGACCCCGCGGTCATCGCCGCCGGAGCGGACTATCTGCGCATCGTGTCTCCGGCCTGGGGCTTCCTCGGCCTGCAGTTCGCGCTGACCGGCGTGCTGCGCGCCTCGGGCAACATGGTGATGACCATGATGCTGACCCTGGTCTCGCAATGGGTGCTGCAGTTCCCGCTCGCCTACGTGCTGTCCAAGCACACCGCGCTCGGCGCCCAGGGCATCTGGTGGGCCTTCCCGGTCACCAACGTGCTCATCGCGCTGATCACCATCGGCGTCTACGCCAAGGGCGACTGGAAGAAGAAGCGCCTGCTCGACGAGGAAGAGGTGCTGGCCGGCAAGGTGACCGACGAGGTGCTGACCGGCGAACGGCCGCGATAGACGTCCCTCGCCGCTGTCGGTAGCTAGTCAAGTTGTCCGGTTTTTGTAGCACACCAAATGTCCGCTTCTTGAGATTGGCCGGCGAGATCGGAAGCGGTGGACGATCCGGCCGGGGTTGGGTTGCCTATGGAGCGCGCGGCTCGAGGGCGGGAGAGGAGGCCAGGAGCAGTTTCTTGGTTCGACCTGGAGGCCGAAGCTGAGGGAACGCGCACGACAGCCATCGCGTTCGTCGCCTATTGCCGTTCCCTGCTTTAATGTAAACTCCCTTAACATGAGCTGGAAACGGCGTGCCCGCGAGGGTGCGTATCATCACGGCAACCTGCGCGAGGCCCTGATCCAGGCGGCGCGCGAGTTGATCAAGGAGAAGGGGCCGGCGGGCTTCACCTTCGCCGATGCCGCGCGCTCGGCCGGCGTCTCGCCGGCGGCGCCCTATCGCCACTTCCGCGACCGCGAGGCCCTTCTCGCCGACGTGGCGCGCGAGGGCTTCGGCCGTTTCGAGGCGATGCTGTCGACCGGCTGGAACGGCGGCAAGCCGGACGCCCTCACCGCCTTCAACAATGTCGGCCGCGCCTATCTCGCCTTCGCCCGCGCCGAGCCCGCCTACTATGCGGCGATGTTCGAGTCCGGCCTGCCGCCGGACGCCAATCCCGAGCTCAGGGCCGCCAGCGATCGTGCCTTCGCCGCGCTGCGCACGGCGGCCGACGGGCTGGTCGGCATGTTGCCGGCCGGCAAGCGTCCGCCGGCGCTGATGATGAGCCTGCATGTCTGGTCGCTGGCGCACGGCATCGCCTCGCTGTTCGGCCGCGGCGACGCCGGCCGGCGCAGCCTGCCGATGTCGGCCGAGGAGCTGCTCGAATCGGCGATGCTCATCTACCTGCAGGGATTGGGCTTTCCGTCCCCCGCGTGAAAATTCACCGGATGCCCTTGACTCACCTGGTTCCCAGCACCAATGTAAATGTCGTTAACATTTACATCGTTAACACCTCAAGAAGGAGGCCTCCGTGAATTACGGCCTGATGGAAAGACTGGACGAGATTCCCAAGGCGGCCTGGATCGCCCTGGTGGTGCTCGGCTTCATCGTGTTCTGGCCCGTGGGCCTCGCTCTTCTGATCTACCTGAAATGGAGTGGACGCATGTCTTGGTGGAAACATGGCCATTGCGGCCGCTGGCACTCGCCGGAAGGCCGTGAAGCGCGCGAGGACTTCCGCGCCTGGCGCCGCCGCAACCGCGCCTGGGGCCGCGGCTCGAGCGGCAACGTCGCCTTCGACGAATATCGCGAGGAGACGCTGCGCAAGCTCGACGAGGAGCAGCGCGAGTTCCGCGACTACCTCGACCGGCTGCGCTCGGCCAAGGACCGCGCCGAGTTCGACCAGTTCATGAACGAGCGCCGCAGCCGGCCGCCGACCACCGACGTCCCGCCGCCGTCGGCCTGAGCCGCCAACCTTCTCATCCGATGAAGTCGCCCGCGACGGTCGCCGTCGCGGGCGATTTCGTTTGCAGGGCATGAATCGCGTCGCTGCGCCTGGAGTCGCGCTGGCCTGAAACACAGCCTAAGGAGTCGCGAACCGTCCCATCCCCTGATCGAGCTCGACGAGATACCCTGCGACTGGCAGGCGGTCGACGCCGAACGCTGATCCCGTCCGGCTTGCGCAGCGGGAGCCGGTGCGCGAGCTTGGCGCCATGACCGATATCGAGTCCGAGCTCGCCCGGCTGCGCGAGCGCCTTCTCACCTGGCTGTTCGACGACGCCCTGCCGATCTGGTGGGAGGTCGGCGCCGACCGGATCGACGGCGGCTTCCACGAGGCGATCGATCTTGCTGGAAGGCCGGTGCATGGCGAGCGTCGCGCACGCGTTCAGGCGCGGCAGATCTTCACCTACGCGGTGGCCGGCGAGATGGGCTGGACCGGGCCTTGGCGCGAGGCCGTACGGCACGGCCTCGATTTCTATATCGGCCGCTATCGCCGGCCGGATGGCCTGTTCGTCAATGCCCTGCAGGTCGACGGCAAGCCCTCCCCCGCCAACCCCCATCTCTACGAGCAGGCCTTCGCGCTGCTGGCCATCGCGACCGCCGGCGATGCCGCCTTGGTGCCGGTCGCCGATATGCTGCGCGAGCGGCTGGCGACCGACCGGCGTGGCGCGGCGGGCGGCTATACCGGCTTCGCCGACGACCGCTTCTTCCAGACCGACCCGCACATGCACCTGCTCGAGGCGTCGCTCGTCTGGGAGCAGATCTCGCCCGATCCGCGCTGGCGCGCGCTGGCCGACGAGGTCGCCGCGCTCTGCCTCGCCCGGTTCATGACCCGCGACGGCCTGCTGCTCGAATATTTCGACTCGACCTGGACGCCCGCCGCCGGCCTGCAGGGACGGCTGGCCTGGCCGGGCCATCAGTTCGAATGGGCCGGCCTGCTCGAGCGCTGGGCGCTGCGGCGCGGCCGCGAGGACGTGCACCCGGTCGCGCGCCGCCTCTACCGCTATGCCGCCGACCACGGCATCGACCCGACGCGCGGCGTCGCCATCTTCGAGCTGCTCGACGACCTGTCGGTGAACGACGCCAAGGCACGGCTGTGGTCGCAAACAGAATGGCTGAAGGCCGCACTCATCCTGGGGCGCGCGGCCAGCGGCGACGAGCGGCAGCGCTACCTGGCCGACGCGATCGCGGCGGCCAAGGCGCTGCTGCTCTATCTCGATACGCCGGTCGCGGGATTGTGGCGCGACAAGCTGCTCGGCGACGGCAGCTGGGTGGACGAGCCCGCCCCGGCCAGCTCATTCTACCACATCATCGATGCGCTGCGCGCGATGGCCGTCTGGCCGGCCGATCCGACGATCGGGAGCGCACCGCCCTGAGACGGACGGTAGCGCCCTCGACGGACCGCGGTGCGACCGTCATTGCGGCTCGAGGTTCAGGCCCTTCACCAGCTCGATCCAGACCGGCCCTTCCTCGGCGAGGTACTTCTCGAAATAGACGTGGTCCTGCGCCGCCATGTCGATCCCGAACGTGGTGAGGATCTTCTGGATGCGGTCGGACTTGCCGAGCTCGACCATCATCGCGGACAGTTTCAGCACGATCTCCTTCGGCATGGCGACGGGGCCGACGAGGCCGATGCAGCCGCGCACCTGGAAGGCGACATCGGTTACGCCCTGCTCGAAAAACGTCGGCACGTCGGGCAGCTTCTTCATGCGGACCTTGGTCGGCACCGCGATCGCGCGGCCGTTGCCGGTCTGCAGCACGCTGGACGCGGCGGCGACGCTGCCGCTGCCACCCTGTACCGCGCCCGAGCCGACATCGACCCACATCGGCCCCTCGCCGCGATAATGCACGGCCTCCATATTGAGGCCGAAATGGCGGTTGAGCGCGGCGACCGCGACATGGCTGTAGGACCCCGCGCCGTAGGTGCCGAGCGAGACCTTGTGGCCGCGGGCGTATTGGGCGAAGTCCGCCAGGCTGCCCGCGGGCACGCTCTTGTGCAGGATGGTCGGCAGGTGGCCGGCATCCATCCAGGAGATCGGCACGAAATCCTTGTCGGGATCGTAAGGCAGCTTCCTGAACAACACCTTGTTCATGATCAGCGTCGTGGAGATCGTCCACATCAGCGTATAGCCGTCTGCGGGCGCCGATTTCACGAACTCGGCCGCGATCGCGCCCGAGGCGCCTGTCTTGTTCTCGACCACCACGGGCTGGCCGGTACTCTGCGCGATGCCCTCGCCATAGGCGCGCGCGAAGATGTCGGTCAGCCCGCCGACCGGAAAGCCGCAGACGATCCTGATCGGCTTGCTGGGCCAGGTCTCGGCGATGGCGGGCGCCGCCAGCGAAGACGCCGCCGTGGCAGCCCCATAGCGCAGCACGTCGCGCCGTGTCGGACGAATCATCGTAGCCTCCCTGCGGGCCACGACTCTCGTTGATTCGGTCGTTTACGCCGTTGCGAAACGGCGACTACGCCGCTTTGGTCGCGCCCGATGCGAGCATGGCATCGATTTCAGCCTGGGTGAAGCCGGCCTCACGGAGCACCTCGACGCTGTGCTCGCCCAGCCGCGGCTGCAGACGCGTGATCTCGGGCTTGGTCCGGCTGAAGCTCGGCGCGATGCCCGGCATGCGCAGCTTGCCCTCCGTGGGGTGATCGACCTCCTGCCAGTAGCCGGTGGCCTCGAGCTGCGGGTCGACGAACAGATCGTCGAGCGTATTGACCGGCCCGTGCGGCACGTTGGAGTTCTTCAGCAGCTCGACCCATTCGGCATTGGTCCGCTCGGCGCAGAGCCCGGCGAGCGTGGCGTAGTACTGCTCGACGTTCTTCAGACGATTGGCCATGCCCTGGAAGCGCGGATCCTTCGCGAGGTCCTCGCGTCCGACCAGGGTGCAGAACTCCCGCCAGTGGCCGTCGGTATAGGGCAGCAGGGCGAAGTAGCCGTCCTTCGAGGGATAGGGCCGACGCTCCTTGTTGAGCACCCGCTTGTAGCCCGCGGTGTCGAGCGCCGGCTTGAACGTCTCGCCGTAGAGATGCTCGACCATCACGAAGGAAACCAGCGTCTCGAACATCGGCACCTCGACCGCCTGGCCCTTGCCGGTGCGCTCGCGCGCGAAGAGCGCGGCGAGCACCGCCGAGACCACGCCGTTGGAGCTGGTCTTGTCGGCGACGATGGTCGGCAGGAAGCGCGGCTGGCCGGCCACGACGCTCTGCAGCGCAGCAAGACCGGAGCCCGCCTGGATGATGTCGTCATAGGCCGCCTTGGCACCCATCGGCCCGGCCGCGCGATAGCCGTAGGTCGCGAGATAGACGAGCCGCGGGTTGATCTTCTCGAACGCTTCGTACTCGACCCCGAGGCGCCGGGCCGGATCGGGCCGGTAGTTGTGCATCAGAACGTCGGCGGTCTCGGCGAGCTTGAACAACGCCTTGCGGCCGGCCTCCTGCTTGAGGTCGAGCACGATCGAGCGCTTGGAGCGGTTGCAGCCGAGATAGAACGCCGCCATGCCCGGATGGCGGGCCGGGCCGAGCACCCTCGTCGTGTCGCCCTCGGGTGGCTCGATCTTGATCACGTCGGCACCGAGATCGCCGAGCTGCTGGGCCGCCCATGGCCCCAGCACGACCGTCGTGCAGTCGAGAATCCTCACTCCGGCCAGCGGACCCGCCATACGCCTCTCCTCCCCGTGTCTTGCGCCATCTTAGCCGCCGCGAGGCAGGGCGCGAAACACGACGACGCCGGTTGCGAAATTGCCCTCCGGCCGATCGACCGGAACGATGCGCCACTGCGAGTCATTTTTGTGACCGGACGGGCAAAATGGCTGAAATTCAGCATCTTCCTTCTCGACAATGCCGCAATTTTCTTCGGGATGAATCGCGGCCTTGCCTGCGTACCTTCTGACGTTAGTGGAGGTATTGCCCAATGCGTCTCAGCCATCTCGTCAGCGTTGCCGGCCTCATCGTCCTCGTCGCCGGCGGCGCAGCCCAGGCCTACGATCACGATCGCGACCATTGGCGGCGCGAGGAATGGCGCCATGAGGAATGGCGCCGCGAGCACCGTTACGATCCGCGCCACGAACCCCGCTACGTCTACGAGCGGCCGGTGGTCGTGCGCGAGCGTCCGGTCTATGTCGAGCAGCCGCGCCCGGTCTTCGTGCAGCCGGCTCCGATGTATGCCGCGCCGATGATGCCACAGAGCCAGGGACCGTCCGGCCTGAACCTGAACTTCAACATTCCGCTCAACTGAGCCCGGTCTCCCGAGCGGCGAGCGCGGCGCAAGCCGCCTCGCCCGCTTCGCGCATCGGCAGCGAGCGCCGGCTTGCAGCACAGGCGGCGATCGGTTAACGGCCTTCCAGGGGGACGTGCCTGGAATGATCGCCGACGCTTTCTTGTGGCTCCTCAACCGCACGCCCTCCCTGCGACGCGCCCTGTGGCGCGTTTTCTTCGATACCCTCGCGGCCCGCTTCGGCAATGTCGGCTGGTGGACGCTGATGAACTACGGCTATGCCGAGCCGGAGGACACCGCGACGGCGTTTCCCCTGCAGCCGGACGACGAGGCCGAACGCTACCCGATCGCGCTCTATCGCCATGTCGCGACCCTCGCGCCGATCGCCGGTCGCGACGTGCTGGAGATCGGCAGCGGCCGGGGCGGCGGTGCCTCCTATGTCGCGCGCTATCTCGAGCCGCGCCGCATGGTCGGCATCGACCTCAGCGGCAAGGCCGTGGCGTTCTGCAACCGGCGGCATGTCGTGGCCAACCTGCAGTTTCGCCAGGGCGATGCCGAACGGCTGCCGTTCGAGGACCGGAGCTTCGACTCGGTCATCAACGTCGAATCCTCCTTCTGCTATCCGTCGATCGATGGCTTCTTCGCCGAGGTCAGGCGCGTGCTGCGGCCCGGAGGCCACCTGCATTACACCGACCTGCGACTGGCCCACGAGCTCGCCGACTGGCGCGCCGCGATCGCCCGCTCGGGGCTGGAGGTCGTCTTCGAACGTGACATCACGCCCAATGTCATCGAGGCGTTGCATCGCGACAGCAAGCGCCGCCGCGACGGTGGCCGGCGAATCGCGGGCGGTCCCTTCGCGGCCATCGCCGATGTTTTCACGGGCGTCGACGGCACGCGCATTCCCTCGCTGCTGGCTTCGGGCGGCATGGCCTATCACAGCTACCTCTTGCGCAAGCCCCCGGCCGCCCAGCCGGTGACGGCTTACGCAGCGGGTTGACGCGGGGCCTCAAATCGAGGATTGTCCGCCCCGCAATGCTCCGGCTGACGACGCTTCGACTTACTCGCTGACCCGCCTCCCTGACAGGGAACTTTGCGGGTCGCGCCGTCGTCCGTCCTCATCTCTGAAAAATAGTCGAAGCGAGCCATGTCACCCCAAAAGCCAATGATGCCCATCGCGGGCGAGAAGTACGTCCCGTTCAAGCCGATCGAGATCAAGAATCGGCAATGGCCCAACGCCGTGATCACCAAGCCGCCGATCTGGTGCGCGGTCGATCTGCGCGACGGCAACCAGGCCCTGATCGAGCCGATGGACTCCGACCGCAAGACGCGGATGTTCAAGCTGCTTGTCGACATGGGCTACAAGGAGATCGAGGTCGGCTTCCCGGCGGCGTCGGAGACCGACTTCGACTTCGTCCGCGAGCTGATCGACAACAAGATGATCCCGGACGACGTCACCATCCAGGTGCTGACGCAGAGCCGGCCCGAGCTGATCGAGCGCACCTTCGAGGCCTGCCGCGGCGCCAAGCGCGTGATCGTCCACCTGTACAATTCGACCTCGACCCTCCAACGCCGGGTGGTGTTCAACACCGACTATGCCGGCATCATCGAGATCGCCGTGTCCGGTGCGAAGCTGGTCAAGCAGCTCGCCGACGCCAATCCTGGGACCGAATGGGTCTACGAATACTCGCCGGAGAGCTTCACCGGCACCGAGCTGGATTTCGCGCGAGAGATCTGCGCGGCGGTCGGCGACGTCTACCAGCCGACGCCGCAGAAGAAGATGATCGTCAACCTGCCGGCGACGGTCGAGATGGCCTCGGCCAACATCTATGCCGATCAGATCGAATGGTGCCATCGCAACTTCAAGTACCGCGATGCGATGATCCTGAGCCTGCATCCGCACAACGACCGCGGAACGGGCGTCGCGGCGGCGGAATTGGGCTTCATGGCCGGCGCCGACCGCATCGAGGGCTGCCTGTTCGGCAACGGCGAGCGCACCGGCAACGTCGACCTGGTCACCCTGGGCCTCAACATGTTCACCCAGGGCGTCGATCCCGAGATCGACTTCTCGAACATCAACGAGATCCGCCAGACCGTCGAATATTGCAACCAGCTCCCGGTCCATCCGCGCCATCCCTACGGCGGCGACCTGGTGTTCACCGCCTTCTCGGGCTCGCACCAGGACGCGATCAACAAGGGCTTCAAGGCGCTGCAGGCCTCCAACAGCAAGGTCTGGGAGGTGCCCTACCTGCCGATCGATCCGGCCGATCTGGGGCGCAGCTACGAAGCGATCATCCGGATCAATAGCCAGTCGGGCAAGGGCGGCATCGCCTACATCCTGAAGACCGACTACGGCATCGACATGCCGCGCCTCCTCCAGGTCGAGTTCTCCAAGGTGATCCAGCAGATCGCCGACGAGACCGGAAAGGAGATCCAGCCCTCGATGATCTGGGATACCTTCCGCAAGGAGTATCTCGAGAACACCAACCCGATCACCTTCCAGGGCCATACCACCCTGCCCGAGCCCGGCCATCCCGAGCTCCGGCTGATCGACGCCAAGGTGAAGGTGAACGGCGAACCGAAGGGCATCAGCGGTCACGGCAACGGCCCGATCGCCGGCTATGTCGAGGCGCTGGCCAAGGATTGCGGCATCAGGATCCGGGTGCGCGACTATCACCAGCACGCCACCGGCGCCGGCGAGGATGCTCAGGCGGTCAGCTACATCGAGGCCGAAACGGCGGAGGGCAAGGTCCTGTGGGGAGTGGGCATGGACTCCAACATCGTCACCGCTTCTCTCAAGGCCGTGACCTGCGCGGCCAACCGGTCGACGTCCCTACGGTAGCGGCGATCCGCGACCGGATGTAAGCCACCCGTCATCGGCAGGTGCAAGCATCGGATGCGCGGCTCGCCCGCGCATCCACGGAAGGAAAAGCCGATGTCTCGCCCTGCCCTTCTATCCTCCGCAGCCTTGCTGATCGCGGGCGCCGTCGTCGGCGCCACCCTCGCCTATGCCGCACAGCCGCACATGACGAGCGCGCTGGAGTTGCTGAGATCTGCGCGAGCCGAGCTGGAACGCTCGACGGCCAACAAGGGCGGCCATCGCGAGCGGGCGATCGAAGCCGTCGACCGGGCGATCCAGGAGACCAGAGCCGGCATCTCCTACGCGGGCGGCTGACGGCCGTTGCCGCGACGTGTCGAGCCCTGTTCGGCTCGACGACGGCGCCCGCAAGCGCGTAAAACGGGGGCATGGCCAAACCGAAGAAAAAGCTCGCCGCGCGCAAGTCTCCACGCAAGCCGGCCCCTCCCCCCGGGGTCGATGCCGATCTCCTGGCAGACCTCATGAAATGGGCGAAGGCGGCCGGGGCGGAATCCGCCGAAGCCTTCTATGTCAGCGGCGAATCGATCTCGGTCGCCCAGCGTCTCGGCAAGCGCGAGAAGCTCGAAGGCAGCGAGGGCCGCGACCTGCGCCTGCGTGCGTTCGTCGGTCAGCGCTCCGCGAGCGTGTCCTCGACCGACTTCTCCCCCAAGGCGCTACGCGCCCTCGTCGAGCGCGCGGTGAGCATGGCGCGAGCGGTACCGGAAGATCCCTATGCCGGCATTGCGCCGGCCGAGCTGCTGGCCACGAGCTGGCCCGATCTCGATCTCGACGACAAGCGCCGGCCCCCCTCGGCCAAGGCGCTGCTGGCGCTGGCGGCCGAGGCCGAGGACGCCGCTCGCGCGGTGAAGGGCGTGACCAACTCCGAAGGCGCCGAGGCGGGCTGGAGTCGCACGACCACGATGCTGGTCACCAGCAACGGCTTCAGCGGCGGCAACCGGCGCGGCGGCTACTCGCTGTCCTGCGCCGTGCTCGCAGGCGAAGGCACCGGCATGGAGCGCGACTACGAATGGTCGAGTGCGGTCCATTTCGAGGATTTGATGCCGGCCGCGAAGGTCGGCCGCAACGCCGGCAAGTTCGCGGTCGAGCGGCTCAATCCGCGCAAGGCCGGCAGCGCCCGGGCGCCCGTGGTCTACGATCGACGCCTTGCGGGCGGCCTGCTCGGCCATCTCGCCGGCGCGATCAACGGCCGTGCCGTCGCGCGCGGCACGTCCTTCCTGAAGGACAGCCTGGGACAGCAGATCTTCGCCAAAGGCATCCGCATCGTCGACAATCCGCATCGCAAGCGCGGGCTGGGCAGCCGGCCGTTCGACGGCGAGGGCCTGCCGACCCGGCGGCGGGCCGTGATCGACGATGGCACGCTGACCACCTGGCTGCTCGATCTCGCCTCGGCGCGGCAGCTCGGGCTTGCCCCGACCGGCCATGGTCCCGGCGGCGGCACTTCCAACTTCTACCTCGAGAAGGGCAAGCTCTCGCCCGACGAGCTGATCGCGGACATCAAGAGCGGCCTCTATATCACCGAGCTCATCGGCTTCGGCGTGAACGGCGTCACCGGCGACTACAGCCGCGGCGCTTCCGGCTTCTGGATCGAGAACGGCAGGAAGGCATGGCCGGTCAGCGGCCTCACGGTCGCAGGCAACCTCAAGGACATGTTCCTCAACCTGACCGCGGCGAACGACCTGAAGTTCAAGAGCGCCACCAACGCACCGACGGTCCGCATCGAAGGAATGACCATCGCCGGATCGTAAGCGGGGGCGCCACGGCCCGGCTCGTGATAGAACCGATGCCATGATCCCCTCCCCCAAGATCGTCCTTCTCGCCGCAATGACGGCGACGGCAGCGGGCCCTGCGCTGGCGCAAAGCGACTTCCAGGCCTGCCTGCAGAATATCCGCGGCGACGCCCTGCAACAGGGCGTGCCGGCGGCGATCATCGACACGGCATTCCGCGGGCTGACGCCGGATTCGAAGGTGATCGACCTCGATTCGCGCCAGCCCGAATTTTCGCTGACCTTCGGCAAGTACATCGCCAACGCAGTGAATGCCGACCGCATCGCCAAGGGCCAGCAGAAGCTGCAGCAGTATCGCGGCCTGCTCACCGATATCGAACGCGAGTACGGCGTGACAGCGCAGTATCTCGTCGCCTTCTGGGGCGTCGAGACCAACTACGGCAGCTACATGGGCGACTTCTCGGCGCTGCGCTCGGTCGCGACCCTGGCCTGCATGACCAAGCGGCAGGCGTTCTTCAGTAACGAGACGGTGCAGGCGTTGCGCATCCTCGCCAACAACCACATGACCACCCAGCAGATGAAGGGCTCGTGGGCCGGCGCGATGGGCAACATGCAATTCATGCCCTCGACCTTCACGAAGTGGGCGGTCGACCGCGACGGCAACGGCCGCATCGACATCTGGCACAGCATGCCCGACGCGTTCGCCTCGGCGGCAAACTTCCTGCGCGGTATCGGTTTCCGGCCCGGCCTGCCGGCCGCCGAAGAGGTCGTCCTGCCGCAGGGCTTCCCGCTCGATCAAGCCGACACGACGGTCGACAAGCCGATCCGCGCCTGGTCCGCCATGGGCGTGAAGCGCGCCGGCGGCGGCGCGCTGCCGTCGAGCGAGGAGCCGTCGCAGATCATCCTGCCCGCCGGTTGGCGCGGCCCGGCATTCATCCTCTATCCGAACTTCAAGGCGGTGATGAACTGGAACCGCTCGACGCTGTATGCGCTGTCGGTGGCGATCCTGGCACAGCAGATCATCGGCGGGCCGGCGGTCATGCAGCCGGCGCCCTCCGACGACGAGCCGCTGTCGCGCAACACCGTGATCGACATGCAGACGCGACTGGCGCGGCTCGGCCTCTATACGGACGAAGCCGATGGTCTCGTCGGCCCCAAGACCCGCTCCGCCGTGCGCCTGTTCCAGAAGCAGGCGGGGCTGCCCGCCGACGGCCATCCCACGCCGGAAATGGTCGCGCGCCTGCAGCGTACCGCGCGATAGCTGCCGCTTTCGGAGAGCGTTCCGCCGGCCGCGCCACGGCAGAGCGCCGCCCGGAGAGGGGCTTCAATTGATCGGCACGACCTCGAACGCGGTGCGCTCGCTGAACACCAGCGTGACATTGTCGCCCGGCTTGAGGGTTGCCAGCACGGCCTGCCCCTCGGCCGACTTGATCCACGGCGTGCGGTAGACCATGCCGCCGTTGGAGACGACGAGGTCGATCTTCTTCGCCGCCAGGTCGGTGCGGATGACGGTGCCCGAGAGCGCCCACAGCCGGGCACGCGTGCCCGTGCCCAGGATGCCGGGGCCCTGCGCCGGATCGGAGACAAGCGTCGCCGCCTGCTTGTCGATCTCCGGGGAGGATTTGGCGACCAGCATGTCGACGATGCGGTAGTAGCGCAGATCGACCGTCACGCCCGGGCGCAGCCGGTTGAAAGTATCGCCCGACGATGCCGCGCCCATGGTGGGCAGCACGCGATAGGAGAGCGTGTCGCGCTCCGGGCTCTCGACGATGATCATGCGGGTGCTCGGATCGGCCGCGACGATGGTGCCGCGGACGGAGACCTCGTCTTCCCTGCCGAGGTCAGCGGCATGCAGCGCCGCCGCAGGGATCGCCAGGGCAACGGCGAGGAGCGCGCCGAAACCGATCGCCGGGCACCGCAGGGAAGTGAACATCGTGATGCTCCTCGGTAAGGACGCTACGCTGGGCGCAACATGCGAATCGTCGACGGTAGCACACCGATCGACACGGGCAGGGTCAGGGCATCGTCGCCATCGACCTGCACCGGCTGGCGGCCGGCTTCGCCGGCGTCGCTCAGGACGGAAAGCCTGACTGCGCGGCCGGTCACGACGCGATAGCCGGCAGCCGTCGGCAGGCGGCCCATCAGCAGGGCGAGCCCGAAGCGCAAGGTGTGCGAACGGCCCCAGCGCTCGAACAGGCAGACATGCAGCAGCGGCTCGCCGAGCATGGCCTTGGGCGCCACGACGTAGGGACCGGCATAGTGCCGCCCGCGCGTTACGATCACCGAGGCGGCCTCGTGGCGCACGCCGTCCACCTCGACGGCATAGCGCACCGGCCGGTAGCGGCGGGTCTCGATCAGGGAACGCCAGACATAGGCTGCCTTGCCGAGCCGTCGCTTCAAGCGCGCGCTGACCCCGGCCACGACCTTCGCGTCGAAGCCCGCGCCAGCCATCAGCGAGAAGCAGCGCGGATCGCCGTCGCCGCTCGCCAGGCCGGGATACACTTGCACGGCCTGCCCCAGGACGATGGTGTCCGCGAGCGAGGCTGCGCTGAAATCGAGACCGAGTTCGTGGGCCAGCACGTTGGCGGTGCCGAGCGGCACGATGGCGAGAGGCGGAGCGTCCTCGCTGCGCTGCGACAGCCCGTTCACCACCTCGTTGATCGTGCCGTCGCCGCCGGCGACGGCGATCACGGCATAGCGCGTGGAGTCGCATGACCGGGCGAGCCGGCAGGCATCGCCGACCGCCGCCGTGTCGACGAGATCGACGGTCCACCCCGCAGCTCGCACACGGCCCACGACCGCGTCGACCAGCCCTCGCCGTCGGCGGCCTGCCGTCGGATTGCGGATCAGCAACACCGCCTTGGGAGAGGGAAATGTCATCCAGCCGTCACAGGCGATTCATGGGTGCGCAATCGCTCCCATACACAATCCACTGAGGTTCGTGCAATCGCGCACGACATATTTTGTGTCGGTCGGGTCGTTTTCCACATGACTGCCATCGAACGTCCTCCCCCACCTGCCCGGCACCGCGCGATCTTCCTGTCGGACATCCATCTGGGGACCCGCGGTTGCCAGGCCGAGCTGCTGCTCGACTTCCTAAAGAAGAACGAGTCCGAATATCTCTACCTGGTCGGCGACATCGTCGACGGCTGGCGGCTGAAGCGGTGGTGGTACTGGCCCCGCCCGCACAACGACGTCGTGCAGAAGATCATGCGCAAGGCGCGCAAGGGCACGCACGTCATCTACATCCCCGGAAACCATGACGAAGCGGCACGGCAATACTGCCAGCTCACCTTCGGCGACGTGCGCGTCGAGGAGGAATGGATCCACGAGACGCCCGAAGGCAAGAAGCTTCTGGTGATCCACGGTGACCAGTTCGACGGCATCGTGCGCTACGCCAAATGGCTCGCGATCCTGGGCGATTGGGCCTACACCGTCGCCCTGCGCGTCAACACGACGTTCAACTGGGGCCGCCGCAAGCTCGGCCTGAGCTATTGGTCGCTGTCGGCCTATCTCAAGCACAAGGTCAAGAACGCGGTCCAGTTCATCACCGATTTCGAAGACGCGGTCGCGGGCGAGGCGCGCCGCCGCGGCCTCGACGGCGTGGTCTGCGGCCACATCCATCACGCGGCGATCCGCGACATCGGCGGCGTCCTCTATTGCAACGACGGCGACTGGGTCGAAAGCTGCTCCGCGCTGGTCGAGGATTTCGACGGCCGCCTGCGCATCGTCCATTGGGCCGAAGAAGCCGCGCGCGAGCGCTCGGTCTTGCCATACCGGGCCTCGACCCGGCTGGCGGCGGAATAGCCGGTTGCGCATCGCCATCGTCTCGGATGCCTGGCGCCCGCAGATCAACGGCGTGGTGCGCACGATCGAGAGCGTCGTGGGGATCCTGCGGGCCCAGGGGCACGAGGTCGAGGTCTTCGGTCCGGACCGCTTCCGCACCTTTCCGTGCCCGACCTACCCGGAGATCCGCCTCTCGCTGTTCCCGGCATCGCGCTTGCGCCATATGCTGAAGCTGTTCGCGCCCGATGCGATCCATATCGTGACCGAGGGCCCGCTCGGCTGGGCCGCGCGAGGCTTCTGCCGCAAGCGAGCCATCCCCTTCACCACCGCCTATCACACGCGCTTCCCCGAATACGTTCGAGCGCGCACCCGCATGCCGCTGGGCTGGGGCTATGCCTTCATGCGACGGTTCCATGCACCGTCGGCGGGCATGCTGGTGGCGGCACAGTCGATCCGGGACGAGCTGACGGCGCAAGGCTTCAAGAACCTCGTGCCATGGTCGCGCGGCGTCGACATCGCCGCCTTCAGGCCGCAGCCGCGCCGGCCGCTCGACGATCCGCGGCCGATCTGGCTCTACGCCGGCAGGCTGGCGGTGGAGAAGAACGTCAGGGCGTTCCTCGATCTCGATTTGCCGGGCACGAAGTGGGTGGTCGGTGGCGGCCCGCAGATGCAGGCCCTCCGGCAGCGCTACACCGATGTCCGCTTCTTCGGCCCGGTCGGATCCGAGGAACTGTCGGCGCGCTACGCGCAGGCCGACTGCTTCGTCTTCCCGAGCCGGACCGACACGTTCGGCCTGGTGATGGTCGAGGCTCTGGCGTCGGGCGTTCCCATCGCGGCCTATCCTGTCCCGGGCCCGCTCGACGTCGTCACCACGCCCAAGGTCGGCGCATTGAACGACGATCTGCGCATGGCTTGCCTGACCGCGATCGGACGCGATCCCGCGGACTGCCGCGCTCATGCCGAGACCTTCACCTGGGCGCAATGTGCCGCACAATTCCTCAACGCATTGCGGCCGATCGCGCCTGGCACCTGGCAGCCGGCCGGCCGCCGCGCGATCCCGGATGCGGCATCTTGAGAGGATGAGGAGCGGGCGATCGCGCCTCGGCCCCTGACGGTTCCTGCCATCCGGAGTACCCGGGGCAGTTTAGGGTCGCACGGCGGCACCGCGCCGCTGCTATCATGACCGGATGCCGTTCCGCGCCGCACCCGCGAGCGATACCTCACGTTTCGCCCTGGGCGCGCTCTGCGCGATGGGCACCATCCTCATTTGGGCCGGCTGGCTGGTGGCGATGCGGGTCGGCATGGCCGGCCATCTCGGCGTTCTCGACCTGATCGCGCTGCGCTTCGCGGTAGCAGGAGCGATCCTGCTGCCGGTGGTGCTGCGCCGCGGCTGGGCGCTCGACCGGCTGCGCTGGCCCGGCCTCCTGGCGATCGCGATCGGCGGCGGCGCCGCCTACAACCTTTCCGTCGGCGCGGGCCTGATCTTCGCACCCGTGGCACACGCCAGTGCCTTTACCCAAGGCGTGCTGCCACTCACCACGGCGATCGTGGCGGCGATCATGCTCGGGGAACGCCTGCCGGGCGTGCGCAAGCTCGGCATCGGCCTGATCGTCGCGGGCGCCGTCACCATCGCAGGCGTGAGCGCATTGGCGCTCGGCCGGCAAAGCATCGGCCACCTGATCCTGGTCTCGGCTACTCTCCTGTGGGCCACCTACTCCGTCGTACTGCGCCGATCGCGCCTCGACGGGCTGCATGCCACGGCCATCGCCGCCGTCGCTTCGTGCATCGTCTACCTGCCGCTCTATCTGATCCTCGTCGGGCCGCAGCGGCTGCTCGCCGCGCCGTGGCAGGAGGTGCTGTGGCAGGGCGCCTACCAGGGGGTGCTGACCGCCCTGGTGTCGATGGTGCTGTATGGCTACGCGATCGCCCTGATCGGTCCGTCGGCCTCCGCCGCCTTCATCTCCCTCGGCCCGGTGATCGCCGCGCTGCTCGCGATCCCCATCCTGCAAGAATGGCCGCGCCCGACCGATTGGATCGGCATCGCCGTGATCAGCGCCGGAGTCTATCTCGCCAGCGGCGGCCCGCTTCCCTTCACTTCGGCCAGTCGGCCGGCTCCCCCGCCTTGATCCACGCCGCGTAGTCGGCCTTGGTCTGGTCGTTGGGCGGGTAGACGCCGGGGATCTCGCGGCCCTGGCCGATGCGGATCGCCACGAATTTCTCCAGCCGCTCCTGCTCGAAGGAATCGCGCGCGACCTCGTCGGCGAGATGACGCGGCACGACGATGGCGCCATCCTCGTCGGCCACGATCACGTCGCCGGGATAGACCGGAACGCCGCAGATGCCGAGCGGCGTCTGGACCTCGACCGGATGCAGGTTGGCCATGCTGGGCGGCGCGGCGGCGGCCGTGCAGAACACCGGGAAATCGAACTTGCCGATCACCGGCGTGTCGCGCATCGCCCCGTCGCTCAGGACGCCGGCGACGCCGCGCACCTTCAGCCGCAGCGCCAGGATGTCGCCCAGCGTGCCCGAGCGTGTGTTGCCCTCGGTCCCGATCACCAGCACATGGCCCGCCGGCGTCTCCTCGATCGCCGCCCGTTGCGCGCTCGGCGGATCGGCCGGCGTCGGCGGCTTGTCGAGATCCTCGCGGCCGGGAATGTAGCGCAGCGTGTAGGCAGGCCCGACCAGCCGCGCCGCCTTGGGATTGAGCGGCCGCACGCCGCTCACCGCGCAATTGCGGAAGCCGCGCTTCATCATCTGCATCGAGATAGTGGCGGTGCTGGCGTAGAGAAAATTCTTCGTGGTCTCCGCCGACAGTGGCGCGCTGGACATTCGTTTCTCCCCTTACAACAACGATCCTTGATTACCGCCCCCGGCGTCGCGCTTGCGTGGCTGGGCAGCGGGACGCGACGCACCGCCGGCGATGCCGTCGCTGACCCGTGCGCGCACCTCGCCGTCGCCGAATTCGATGCCGATCGTGTCGCCGGCCCGCAGCGCCTCGGCCGCGAGCACCGGCTGACCGTCCTGGTCGCGCACCAGGGCAAAGCCGCGATTGAGCACGGAGTGGAACGAATAGCTCTCGAGCAGCTTGCCGGTCTGCTCGACCTGGCGCTCGCCGTGCTGCAGCAGATCGCTCGAATGGCGCTGCAGGCGCAGGCCGTACTGATCGAGCCGGTCGAAGGCACGTGCATACTTCTGCAGGGCCTCGCTCTTGAAGCGTCGCATCGCGCCGTCGAGCGCGCGCGCCTCGCTCACCAGCAGCTGCGCCTTGGCGCTGATCACAGCCACCGGGCTCGTGAGTCGCGCGCGCTCCAGCTCATGGCCGCGCCGATCGACCAGCGCGCGGGTCGCCAGCGCCAGCCGCTCGCCGCTGACATCGACGCGCTGCTGGCGATCCTCGATCAGGCGCAGCGGATCGCCCAGCCCGCGCGCCAGCCCTGCCAGCTCGGTCGAGGCCTCGCGCAGGGCGCGCGTCATGCAGGCTATCGTGCGCTTGCCGAAGTCGAGTGTCTGGGCCAGCAGGTCGGCCCGCACCGGCACCGCCATCTCGGCGGCCGCCGTCGGCGTCGGCGCGCGGCGGTCGGAGGCGAAGTCGATCAGCGTCGTATCGGTCTCGTGGCCCACCGCGGAAATCAGCGGGATGGCCGAGGCCGCGGCGGCGCGCACCACGATCTCCTCGTTGAACGCCCAGAGGTCCTCGAGGCTGCCGCCGCCACGTGCCACGATCAGCACGCCCGGACGCGGCACGGGACCGTCGACCGGCAAGCGGTTGAAGCCGGCGATCGCCGCCGCCACCTCGCCCGCCGCCTTGTCGCCCTGCACCGACACCGGCCAGACCAGCACGCGGCTCGGGAAACGGTCGGCGAGACGGTGCAGGATATCGCGGATCACCGCGCCCGACGGCGAGGTCACGACGCCGATCACCTCGGGCAGGAACGGCAGCGGCCGCTTGCGCTCCTGCGCGAACAGGCCCTCGGCCGCGAGCTTCTTGCGCCGGTCCTCGAGCAGCTTGAGCAGCGCGCCTTCGCCGGCCAGCTCCATGCGGTCGATGATGATCTGGTAGCGCGAGGAGCCGGGATAGGTGGTGATCTTGCCGGTGGCGATCACCTCCATGCCTTCCTCGATCCGGATGCCGAGCCGCGGCAGGGTGCCCTTCCAGCACACGCCGTCGAGCACGGCGTTCTCGTCCTTCAGGCGGAAATAGGCGTGGCCCGAGCGCGGAAAGACCGGCTGGCTGATCTCGCCCCTCACCCGCACCCGCGGAAACGCGCCCTCGAGCTGGCGCTTCAGGGCGAACGACAGCTCGGAGACGGAGAATTCCGGGATGTTGCTGACGGCAACCTCGGACGCGGTCATTTCCATCGCGCGACGCTACACGCGCGCGTCGATGCAGACGAGCGGCCCTTTCCAGGCGAGGAGGCGCGCATCGGAAGTGACCAGGGGAAGACCGAGCTTCACTGCCGTGGCGGCGATGAAACGATCAGCGGGACCGCCGTGCAATCCAGGCAGCATCGTTGACACAATGGCCACGTCGCCATCGAGTGCAACCTCGTCGATCCCAAGCTGGAGCGCTTCAATACGCCATTGTGATACCGACTTGTCGAGCCGCAACCGTTCCTTCGCGATCAACACAGCGACTTCCCAAAAGGACGTCGCCGAAACGCAGACCCTGCCGGTTCGGAAACCTTCGTCGATACGTCGCTCCGCCTGGCGCCCCAATCGGTCACTATCCTTGAGCAGCCAGATAAGCGCGTTGGTATCCAGGACGATGCTCATTCCTTGAGCGCCTCCCATTCAACACCGAGTGGCTCGTCAAGATCGCCGAGGATTGTAATCGAGCCCTTCATTGCGCCGAGAAGCGTCTTGGGCTTTTGTACAAACGGCACGATCTGCGCGACTGGCTTTCCGTTCTTGGTGACGATGACTCGTTCGTGCTTGTCAGCGACTTCGTCGAGAACGCCTAAAAACTTCGCTTTGCACTCCGAAGCTTTCATGGTCTTTGTCATGCTGGAAACTCCGATATGACCATGGTCATGACCATTAGTCATATGGGCGAAAATGGTCGTTATTTCAAGGGTTGAGAGATGCGCATCCTGGTCGTTGGCGGCGGTGGCCGCGAGCATGCGCTGTGCTGGGCGATTGCCGCATCCCCCCTGTGCACGAAGCTGTTCTGCGCGCCCGGCAATGCCGGCATCGCGCAAGTGGCCGAGTGCGTCGAGGTCGGGGCGGAGGACATCCCGGGGCAGGTGGACCTCGCCCAGCGCGAGAAAATCGATTTCGTGGTGATCGGGCCGGATGCGCCGCTGGTCGCCGGCATGGCGGACGCGTTCGCGGCCGCCGGCATCAAGGTGTTCGGCCCGTCGAAGGATGCGGCCCGGCTCGAAGGGTCCAAGAGCTTCACCAAGGCGCTGTGCCGGCAGCACGGCATCCCGACCGCCGACTACGAGCGCTTCACCGATCTCGCGGCGGCGGAGGCCTATATCCGCCGGCAGGGCGCGCCGATCGTGGTGAAGGCGGACGGGCTGGCCGCGGGCAAGGGCGTGATCGTGGCAGAAACCGTCGAGCAGGCGCTCGAGGCGGCGCGCGACATGCTGGCGGGAAACCGCTTCGGCGCGGCCGGCGCGGCGGTCGTGATCGAGGAGTTCATGGAGGGCGAGGAGGTCAGCCTCTTTGCCCTGTCCGACGGCGAGCACGTGCTGCCGCTGGTCGGCGCGCAGGACCACAAGCGCGCCTTCGACGGCGACAAGGGGCCGAACACCGGCGGGATGGGTGCCTACTCTCCGGTGCCGATCCTCGACGCGGCGATGTTCGAGCGCGCGATGGCCGAGATCGTGCGGCCGACAGTGAAGGCGATGAAGGAGGCCGGAACGCCGTTCAGGGGCGTGCTCTATGCCGGCCTGATGATCGGCCCGAGCGGCCCGCGGCTGGTCGAGTACAACTGCCGCTTCGGCGATCCCGAATGCCAAGTGCTGATGATGCGGCTCCGGTCGGACATCGTGCCGGCCCTGATGGCCTGCGCCGACGGCGGCTTGAAGCATTTCGACCTGCGCTGGACCAACGATGCGGCGCTGACGGTGATCCTCGCGACCAAGGGCTATCCCGATGGCTATGCGAAGGGCAGCGAGATCCGCGGTCTCGACGCCGCCGCGAAGGTCGAGGGCGTCGAGATCTTCCATGCCGGCACCAAGGCGGACGGCAGCCGTATCCTGGCCAACGGCGGGCGCGTGCTGAACGTCACCGCCGTGGCACCCACCGTGCGGGAAGCGCGCGAGCGCGCCTACCGGGCGGTCGACCTGATCGACTGGCCGGAGGGCTTCTGCCGGCGCGATATCGCATGGCGGGCAGTCGTTCCACAGTCGTGACAGGCCCGATGGGCCAAGGCTAGAGTCCGGCCATGCCCGATTCACCCGATCTCTCGCAGCGACTGCTGTCGCAGCTGCGCTTCCCCTGCGGCGACGTGCCGGACCCCGGCACGATCAAGAACGTCGCCCCCGGCATCTACTGGCTGCGCATGCCGCTGCCCTTCCAGCTCAACCACATCAACCTGTGGCTGATCGAGGAGACCAACGGCTGGACGATCGTCGATACCGGCATCAACACCGATGCCACGCGGGAGCTGTGGGAGAAGATCTTCGCCGAGCGGCTCGGCGGCAAGCCGGTGATCCGGGTCATCGCCACGCACCTGCACCCCGACCATGTCGGCCTCGCCGGCTGGCTGTGCGAACGCTGGAAGGCGCCGCTGCTGATGACGCTCGGCGAGTACATCAGCGCGGTCGCCGCGCGCAACGACTTCATCGAGAACGAGGACATGCGCGCCGCGCACCTGACGCGCAACGGCGTGCCGGCCGACAAGATCACGCTGTTCCATCGCCACAAGGGTGGCTACGCCAAGGGCGTCGCCCCGCTGCCGTCGTCGTTCCAGCGGCTGATCCATGCCCATCCGATCACCATCGGCGGCCATCGCTGGGACGTCATCGTCGGCCGCGGCCACGCGCCCGAGCATGCCTCGCTGTGGTGCCCGGAGCTCAACGTGCTGATCGCCGGCGACCAGGTGCTACCCAAGATCAGCACCAATGTCGGCGTCTGGCCGAACGAGCCGCTGGCCGACGCGCTGACCTGGTTCCTCGACGGCTTCTCGCGCTTCCGCCGTCTGCCGGCCGATGCGCTGGTGCTGCCGAGCCACGGCTTCCCGTTCGTCGGCATGCACACGCGGCTCGACCAGCTCGTCGCCCATCACGACGCACGCCTCAACGACATGACGACGGCGATCGCCCGCCGCGGCGGCGAGGGCGCGACCGGCTGGGACATGGTGCCGGTGCTGTTCCCGCGCCATCTCGACAACAACCAGGTGGTCTTCGCCTTCGGCGAGACCCTGGCCCACCTTCACTGTCTCGAGACCCGCGCGCGGGTGAAGCGCACGGTCGTCGACGGCGTGCACCGCTTCGTCGCGCTGATCGACCCGAACCTCCAACCTCCGTCCGACGACTCGGACGCCGAGGTCATGGATATCGGCCAGACCTAGTGTGCGCGTCGATCTTTTCGACTTCGTCCTCCCCGAAGACCTGATCGCCCAGCGGCCCGTCTCGCCGCGCGATTCGGCGCGCCTGCTCGACGTGCTGCCGGATGCGCTGCACGACCGCACGGTCCGAGGGCTGCCGGGCCTTCTGCAGGCCGGCGACCTGCTGGTGTTCAACGACACGAAGGTCATTCCCGCCCGCCTGATCGGCACGCGGCCGAGCGGCGGCAAGGTCGAGGCGTTGCTGATCCGCCAGCACGGCGAGAACCGATGGCGTGCCTTTGCGCGGCCGGGCAAGCGGCTCAAGGTCGGCGACAGGCTCGCCTTCGCGGCGCTGGCCGGAGACGTCGCGGCCAAGCATGCCGATGGCTCGATCGACATCGTGTTCGACCGCGGCGGAAGCGAGCTGATGGCCGCGATCGAGACGGCCGGCGCCGTGCCGTTGCCGCCGTACATTCGCGGCGGTACCGCGGATGCGCGCGATCGCACCGATTACCAGACGCTGTTCGCCAGGATCGATGGCTCGGTCGCGGCGCCGACCGCGGGCCTGCACTTCACGCCCGAGCTCATGACGGCGCTCGGTGCGGCCGGCATCCGTACCGCAAACGTCACCCTGCATGTCGGCGCAGGGACGTTCCAGCCGGTGCGGGTCGACGACACCGAGCAGCACGTCATGCATTCCGAATGGGGAGAGGTCTCGCAGGCGACGGCGGACGCCATTGGCGCGGCCAAGCGTGTCGTGAGCATCGGCACCACCCCACTGCGCCTGCTCGAAACGGTGGCGCGCGACGGACCGATGCGTGCCTGGGCCGGCGAGACCGACATCTTCATCACGCCTGGATTTCGCTTCCGGGCCGTCAATCTGCTCCTGACGAACTTCCACCTGCCGCGTTCCACGCTGTTCATGCTGGTATCGGCCTTCGCGGGACTGGAGCGCATGAGGAGCGCCTACGAGCACGCCGTCGCGGAGCGATACCGCTTCTATTCCTACGGCGATTGTTGTCTGTTGCGGCGATGAGCCTCGGCTTCGAACTCCTCGGCACGGACGGCGCTGCGCGCCGCGGCCGCCTCGCGACCGCTCACGGCACGGTGGAGACGCCGACTTTCATGCCGGTCGGCACCGCCGGCACGGTGAAGGCGATGATGCCGCAATCGGTCGCCGAGACCGGTGCGCAGATCGTGCTCGGCAACACCTTCCACCTGATGCTGAAGCCCGGCGCGGAACGGGTCGCGGCGCTGGGCGGGCTGCACAGGTTCATGAACTGGCCGGGTCCGATCCTCACCGATTCGGGCGGCTTCCAGGTCATGTCGCTGAAGGAGCTGCGCAAGCTCGATCCCGACGGCGTCACCTTCCGCTCGCCGAGCGACGGCTCGCAACATCGCCTCACGCCCGAGCGCTCGATCGAGATCCAGGATCTGCTCGACGCCGACATCACCATGTCGTTCGATGAATGCACGACCTGGCCGGTCGAGGAAGCCGCGGCCGCGTCCTCGATGCGGCTGTCGATGAAATGGGCGGCGCGCGGCCGGCGCGCCTTCAGGGACCGGCCGGGCTACGGCCTGTTCGGTATCGTGCAGGGCAGCATCTTTCCGGCGTTGCGCGCGGAATCGGCCAGGGAACTCGTGGACATCGGCTTCGACGGCTACGCGGTCGGCGGCCTCGCCGTCGGCGAAGGCCAGGAAATGATGTTCGCGACCCTGGATACGACCGTGCCGCAACTCCCCGCCGACCGGCCGCGCTACCTGATGGGCGTGGGACGGCCAGCCGACATCGTGGGCGCGGTGAGGCGCGGCATCGACATGTTCGATTGCGTGATGCCGACGCGGGCGGGCCGCACGGCACAGGGCTTCACCCGGCGCGGCGAGATCAACCTGCGCAACGCGCGCCATCGCGACGATCCGCGCCCGATCGACGAGCAGTGCGGCTGCCCTGCCTGCCGCCATCATAGCCGGGCCTATCTCCATCACCTGATCCGCAGCGAGGAAATCCTCGGGGCGATGCTGCTGACCTGGCACAATCTCCACTACTACCAGGACGTCATGCGCGGCTTGCGGAGCGCGATCGAAGGCGGCTCGCTCGATGCGTGGACCGCCGCATTCGAGAGCGAACAGGCATTGGGAGACATACCGGCCAGCTGAGGGGGCGATCGGCATGCGCAACGAAGCGTTGATCGTGATCGACATGCAGAACGACTTTTGCGACGGCGGTGCGCTCGCCGTGCCGGGCGCCAACGCGATCGTGCCGCTGGTCAACCGCCTGATCGAACGATTCGACCATGTGGTGATGAGCCAGGACTGGCATCCTGCCGGCCACGCCTCCTTCGCGTCCTCCTGGCGGGATGCGACGCCTTTCAGCACCGCGAGCTTCGCCTATGGACCGCAGACCCTGTGGCCGGCGCATTGCGTCCAGGGCACGACGGGCGCGGCCTTCCACTCGCACGTCAATGCCACCAAGGCCGAGCTCATCGTGCGCAAGGGCTTTCACTCCGGCATCGATTCGTACTCGGCGTTCCGCGAGAACGACCGCCTGACGCTGACCGGGCTCGAAGGATATCTCAAGGCCCGCGGCTTCACCCGGCTGGTGCTGTGCGGCCTGGCGCTCGACTACTGCGTCGCCTGGTCGGCCCTCGATGCCCGGCAGGCCGGCTTCGACGTCGCCGTGGCGGTCGAGGCCACCGCCGCCATCGACCTCGACGGCAGCCGGGAGCGGATGCTGGCCGAGATGACGCAGGCGGGAATCGCGCTGTCGGCCTGAGCGCCGACGAACTTCGATTCCTGCGAAGGACTACTGCCGGACCAGCTCGACGCGGCGGTTCTTCGCCTGCCCTTCCTCGCTGTCGTTCGGCGCCAGCGGGCTGAGCGGACCCACACCTTTGGAGACCATGCGGTCCGCCGCGACGCCGAAGCGGGTGGCGAGCGCCCTGGCCACGGAATCGGCACGCCGCTGCGACAGGTCGGTGTTGTAGGCGAGGGTGCCCTTGTTGTCGGTATGGCCGACGATGAACACCTTGAGGCCCGCGCTCGATTTCAGGAGGTTCGCCATCTCGGCAAGCTGCTTGTCCGATTCCGGCTTGAGGTCGGCCTTGTCGAAATCGAACAGGATGCCGTAGAGCGCGACGCGCCCGTCCTTGCCCAGCGCACCGCCGATCTGCTCGGCCGAGACGAAAGCGAGGTTCTGCTGCATGGGCTTGGTCTCGAGCACGTCGAGCATCACCAGCACGCGGCCCTTCAGCGCGCCGGAGATATTGCCCATCGAGCCGCCGGTCTGGGTTGCGGCGTAGATCGAGACATAGGTCTTGCCGCCGTTCGCAGGCGTGAACTCGCCCACCCAGAGCCGCTGGTCGGCGGCCGGATCGACATATTCCAGCACGTTGGCGGCGAGGTCGCGGCGCGCGCGCGTATAGGCAGTGCCCTCGGGCTTCAGCGCGCGCGGCACGCCGTGCAGCTTGTGGAACTCCTCGCCGCAGTCCGCCTTGCTGCATTGGAAGAGAGTCGTGGCGCCCTTGCCTTCCAGGTCGTTGGTGTAGTTGCGCACGACCTCGAGGGTCGAGCGGCCTTCTGGGATGACGTAGACCGTCCGCGTCAGACGGCCCTCCACGGTCTGCGCCTTGGCGTAGCGCAGCTTCTTGTCGGGCTCGTTGGCATAGCTCGCGCCGGTCGCCGGACCGAGCGGCAGGCTGAGCTCGTCGAAGTCCTTCTTCGTCTGGGCAAGGATGAACGAGCCCGCATAGCGCGGCAGGAGCTGATCGCCCGCCCCCGGCGCGTTGGCGGCAAGCTCCTTGGCGAACTGTGGCTCGACCTGGGCGAATGCCGGCGATGCGAAGAGGAAGCAGGCGGCGGCAAGCAGCCGCCGCATCAGACCCGCTCCAGCGCCAGCGCGATGCCTTGCCCGACGCCGATGCACATGGTGCAGAGCGCGCGCTTGCCGCCGGTCGCCTCGAGCTGGTTGAGCGCGGTGATCATCAGCCGGCCGCCGGACGCGCCGAGCGGATGGCCGAGCGCGATCGCCCCGCCGTTGGGATTCACGTTCTCCGCATCGTCGGCCAGCCCGAGCTGACGCAAGACGGCGAGCGCCTGGGCGGCGAACGCCTCGTTGAGCTCGATCGTGTCGAAGTCGCCGGTCGTCATGCCGAGCTTGGCGAGCAGCTTGCGCGTGGCGGGCAGCGGGCCGATGCCCATCACCCGCGGCGGCACGCCGGCCGAGACGGCACCGAGGATGCGCGCGCGCGGCGTCAGGCCGTTGGCCTTGGCCGCCGCTTCCGACGCGATGATCATGGCGCAGGCGCCGTCGTTGATGCCCGACGAGTTGCCCGCCGTCACCGAACCGCCGTCGCGAAACGCCGCCGGCAGCTTCGACAGCGTCTCCATCGTGGTGTCGCCGCGCGGATGCTCGTCCTTCTCGACGACGATCTCGGCCTTGCCCTTCTTCACGCAGACCTTGACGATTTCCTTCTCGAAGAAGCCGCGCTCCTGCGCAGCCTTGCAGCGGCGCTGGCTGCGATAGGCGAAGGCATCCTGGTCGGTGCGGCTGATCTGGTGCTCGGTGGCGACGTTCTCGGCGGTCTGGCCCATCGGGTCGACGCCATAGGCCGCCTTCATGCGCGGGTTGACGAAGCGCCAGCCCAGCACCGTGTCCTCGAGCTTCATCGAGCGGTCGAAGGCGCTCTCGGGCTTGCCCATCACGTAGGGCGAGCGGGTCATGCCCTCGACGCCGCCGGCGATCATCATGTCGGCCTCGCCGAGCTTCACCGCGCGCGCGGCATGGCCCGCCGCCTCGAGCCCCGAGCCGCACAGGCGGTTCACGGTCGCGCCGGCGACCTCCACCGGCAGGCCGGCCAGCAGGCCCGCCATGCGTGCCACGTTGCGATTGTCCTCGCCGGCCTGGTTGACGCAGCCGTAGATCACGTCGTCCACCGCGCCCCAATCGACATTGGCGTTGCGCTGCATCAATGCCTTGATGGGGTGGGCGGCGAGGTCGTCGACCCGCATGGCGCCCAGGCCGCCGTTGTAGCGGCCGACGGGGGTGCGAATGGCATCGCAGATGAAGGCTTCGGTCATCTTGGGCTGCTCCCGGCACAACGATTGTGGCTGCCCGGTTAGCACCGGGGGCCGGCGCTGCCAATGCCCGTCCGCCGTGCGAGATTCAGGCCGCGAGACGGCGGCAGATGGCGTACTGGGCGTAGCCCCGGAAGGGCCGCTCGAAAACCGTCAGCGCACCAGCCCTCAGGCCAAGCATCGTGAGCTCGGCTTCGAGGGCGTCGCGAGGCGTTACGTGGAACAGGTGCAGCCATTGCCGCAACCCGACGCGGAACCAGACGGGCAGCCGCTCCTGTCCGCCAAAATCGACAACATGCAGCTCGCCGCCCGGCACCACCCAGCCCAGCGCGCGATCGAGCACGGCCTGCCAGCCCGGCATCATCGACAGGGTGTAGGAAAGGAAGATGCGCGAAAAGCCCGGCACCCCGAACAGCAAGGCGGGATCGAAGGCAGTGGCATCCGCCCGCGCGAGCCGAATGTCGGCGGCCAGACCTTCGCGAGCCACGAGCCGGCGCGCAGTACCGAGCATCTCCGACGATATGTCGATGCCGAAAAACTGCGCGTTGGGGTAGGCGCGTGCGGCGACGATCAGGTTTCGCGCCGTGCCGCAGCCGATCTCGAGCACCCTGCCGCCCGCCGGCGGATCGAGGCGTCGGATCAGCCGGTCGCGACCGAGCAGGTAGAATTTGCGCGTGGCGTCATAGACGTGACGCTGGTGGCGATAGATGCGGTCCATCAATTCGCCGGACGCCGCAAGATCGCTCATGCGTCAGCCTTCGAAGACATAGAGGTGGAAGCCGCCATAGATCGCCGACCGGTCGCGCGCGCCCAGCGCCTGCGACTGCACGGCCTCGTACCGCCATCGGCCGAGAATCCCCTCGCCGACCCGCCCCGGCAACAGCGTCGGCTCGGCAGCGGTGCGGAAGATCACCCTGGCACCGGGCCGAGCGGTCCGGGTGATCTCCTGCCACAGCCCATTGAGCTGGGCGTCCGTCATCCAGTCCTGCGCATCGAGCAGCACGTAGCGGTCGCGCGAGGCATCGGCACAGCCGGCGAGATACTCGGTGATCGAGCGGTTCAGCACCTCCACCCGGTCGACCCGCGCGCGCAGCGCGTCGAAGTGCTCGCGCCGCAAGTAGGGCGGCAGCGGCCCCGTCCCGTTGGCCGCGTAGGAACGACCGAAGGCCTGCCAGGCAAAGTAGTTGTCGTCGAGGCTGAAACCGCAGGTCAACCGCTCGAGCCGCGCGCGCAGCACGTGACGCATGTCGCTGCCGCCGGCCAGCGCCTCATATTGCGCGGGCGGAATGCCGAGGCCATAGAGCGACAGGCGGTTGCCGGTGGCCCACCGTACCGCCCGCTTGTCGAACAGCGGCGCCAGGGTCGTCTCGAAAAAGGCGCGCTGCTCTTCCAGCGTCCGCGCACCCAGCAGCTCATGAAGGTCCACGCCGTAGGCGCGGCACAACGCATGGGTGACCCCGATGAAGCGGCCGAGCACGCCATGTCGATAGGCGTTGCGCGCGAAGATCGAGATGCGACGACGGCCAAACTGGTGCGGCGACCGGCCCTCCCAGTAGCGGCGACTCTGCGCGTCGAGATGGGGCGCGATCAGCCGTTCATAGGCGGCGACATTGGCCTCGTCATCGGCGGCGCCGAAGAAGCGATAGAAGACCTCCCAGGACGGCAGGCGACTGGCGGCCACCAGCTTCAGGCGGTTGAGCGCAACGTGCGCACCGCTGAGATCGACGGCGGTGATCCGGGCGGGGTCTCCGATAAGGTAGGAAAGCACGTTGCAACCGCCCGAGGCGATCGCCACGACATGGCTGTCGGGCTGAAGCGCCAGCGCCTCGAGATCGACCTCGGGATCCTCCCAGATCTGCGTGTACACCAGTCCGCGGAAGAGGCGCTCGAACAGCCGTTCGAGGAGTCCTTCCCGGCTCAGCGTCCGATGGCGGCGGACCGCCTGCTTGAGACGGAGATCGACCTCGGCGCGCGGATAGACCAATCCAGGGACTCCCCCTTAGAACCTTCCGCCCCGACATAGCGGGCATCAATTCCAGTTTCGTGACAAGGTATGGGGATGACTGCTCCGGGCTTCATTCTGTTCCAGACGCCGATCGGCATCTGCAGCCTCGTCTGGCGCGATGAAAGAATCGTCGGGCTGCGACTCCCCGAAGCCACGGCCGCCGCCACCCGCACGCGGATCGCGCGCCGCTGGCCGGACGCCGCGGAGCAGGCGCCGCCGCCGCGGAACATCCAGGCGATCATCGATCGCGTGCTCGCCCTGCTGGCCGGCGGTCCGGTCGACCTCAGCGATGTGCCGCTCGACTTCGGCGCCGCGCCCGAATTCCACAAGCGCGCCTACGAGATCGCCCGCACAATTCCCGCCGGACAGACCATGACCTACGGCGAGATCGCCAAACGGCTCGGCGCACCGCACGAATCGCGCGAGGTCGGCCAGGCGATGGGCAAGAACCCGATCGCGATCATCATGCCCTGCCATCGCGTGCTGGGCGCAGACGGCAAGATGGGCGGCTTCTCGGCCAATGGCGGCGTCGCCACCAAGCGGCGCATCCTGGAGATCGAAGGGGCGGCCGCCGTGAGCGCGGGGCCGCTGTTCGCCAACCTGCCGCGACGCGATGGCTGAGAGAAGGGACGAACCTACCGACGAAACGAGACCTCGAGGGTCAGCCGGACGGACGAATCACGCTCGGTCGGTTCCACCGTCGCAATGGCACTGCACGGCATCCCGCACGCGCTCATGCAGCTCGGAAACGGAATCCGCTTGGGTAAAGATCGAGTCTCCGACAGCTCGAGCTACATACCCCGTCCGGGGCATCCTCGACGACATAAATGATCTCGGTCATCTCGCTGAGCTCCCGATAGCGACAATATGTCAGGAAAGGCGTTGCCAGCCATCCGGCGGGATTCGTGGAAATGCATCGAAGCCTCGGTCCGCGCGGTGCGAAAACCCGCCCGCCACGGCGGAAATCGACGCCACTGGAGTGACACGTTCGCCATGACATAATCGGCGTCATGGCACTTCCCTTCTCGAACACTGCCGGCCGCACGCTCGAGCGCCTGCGCAATGCTTTCGTCGACACGGCTCGGGGCGCCCGCGAGGTCGTGGGCGCGCCGCTGCGTCCCGACCTTCCCGACGACGACATCCCACGACTGAAGAACCGCATCGACGCCTGCCTCGAAGGCAAGGGTGGCGAGACGGCGCGGCGCGGCCGGGCCGCGGAGCTGGGCCAAGCCTACCTCTCGCTCTCGCCGGCCGGTCGCAAGAAGTTCTTGCTGACCCTGGCACACGACTATGGCCTGCCGCGCGAGGCGGCGCTGGCCAAGGTCGAGCGCTGGCGGGCGACCAAGGAGCCGCCGCGCGCGCTGGTGAAGACGCTCGAGCCGCCGGCCGTACGGTTGCTGCGCGAGTTCGTCGGCGTGCCGCAAGGCGTGAAGTTCGTGGTCGACCTGCGTGCAGAGTTGCTGGCGCTGGGCCGCAGCGATGCCGCCGCGCGAACCCTGAGCGAGGACCTGCGGCCGCTGCTCGGCGCCTGGTTCGACGTGGCCTTCCTCGACCTGGTGAGAATCGACTGGAATGCCCCGGCGGCGCTGCTCGAGAAGCTGGTCGCCTACGAGGCGGTGCACGCGATCCGCTCGTGGCGCGACATCAAGAACCGCCTCGATTCCGACCGGCGCTGCTTCGCCTTCTTCCATCCGCGCATGCCCAACGAGCCGTTGATCTTCGTCGAGGTCGCGCTCGTGAACGGTCTGGCCGGCAACGTGCAACGCCTGCTCGACGCCAAGGCCGAAACCAGCGACCCGCAGGGCGCCAACACCGCGATCTTCTACTCGATCTCGAACTGCCAGCAGGGCCTGGCCGGCATCAGCTTCGGCAACTTCCTGATCAAGCGGGTCGCCGAGAAGCTGGCGCACGACCTGCCCAACATCCGCGACTTCGCCACGCTCTCGCCGATTCCCGGCCTGCGCCGCCACATCGACGACCGCCTGAAAACTGAAGGCGACGCCGCGCTGACGCCGGGCGAGATCGCCTCTCTTGTCCCCGTCACCGACGAAGCCGCCGGCGCCGCCGCCATGCGCATGCTGCTCGACCGCCCGTCATGGTGGGACGTGCCGGCGATCGACAAGGCGCTGCGCCCGATCCTGACGCGCATGGCCGCGCGCTTTCTCACGACCACCGACGAGAAGGGCCGCGCGCTCGACCGCGTCGCCCACTTCCATCTCGGCAACGGCGCCATCGTCGAGCGCATCAACTGGCTCGCCGACACCAGCACCAACGGCCTGAAACAGTCCTACGCCATGATGGTGAACTACCGCTACAAGCTGGGCGACGTGGACGCCAACCACGAGGCCTACGCCGCCGGCAAGGTCGTCGCCAGCCGCGAGGTGCGGGCGCAGGCCAAGGGGTAGAGCCTTCTACATCGGGAGCCGTCGCCGCCGATAGTCGGGGATAATCCAGGTCGGCCGTTACGATCGTGCGACGCGCTTGCCGTGCGATCTCGATGATTTCCGTATCTGGCGCCATCGACAGGCCGATCGCCGCTGCATGGACTGCGTCGCGCCCTTCATCGACCAGCCAAGCCGCCAACTGCGGCGACACGGGATATCGATCAGGAATCTCAACTGGCACGATCCAGTGTTTCATCCTCAGCAAGTGCCGCAGCGTAAGACAATGCCGCGTCGATATCGGCGGGCTGGAGATAGGGATAGGCCGCCAGGATCGACTCGCGCGTCTCGCCGGCCGCCATCAAGCCGAGCAGGCGAGCCACCGGAAAGCGCAGGCCGCGTATGCACGGCTTGCCTGTGCATATGGCGGGATCGACGGTTATCCGATCGTGGATCGTATCCGAAGATGACGGGCAGGACCACGATCCGTCGCGCCTCCTACTTGTTGAGATAGTTCAGCTTCAGCCCCGGCCGCGGCCACTCGAAGCTGACCAGCTTGCCGGTCATCGACAGGGTGGCGAAGGCGGTGCGCAAATCCTTGCCGCCGAAGCAGACGTTGGTGACCATCGGATCGGGCAGCTTGAACTGGACCACCGTCTGGCCGTCGGGCGAGATGTCGGACACCGCGCCGGTGATCAGCGTGGCGACGCAGATATGGCCGGCCGAATCGACGGCCAGCGAATCGAACATCTGGTAGCCGCCGAGGCCGGCGATCACGCGGCCCTTCTCGCCGCGATAGGGACCGTTGGCGTCCTTGATCTCGCCGGGCGCGGAGAGGTCGAACGCCCAGCAACGCGCGGTCGGCGTCTCCACGACGTAGAGCGTCTTCTCGTCGGGCGACAGGCCGCAGCCGTTCGGCCGCTCGAGCGGAAACACCTTCTGCTCGATCTTCGACCCATCCGCCTTGGCGTAATAGACCGCACCGCGGTCGTTATCGAATTCGCGCGTCTTGCCGAGGTCGGTGAACCAGAAGCCGCCATCCTTGTCGAACACCAGGTCGTTCGGCCCGTTCAGCCGGCGGCCGTTGCAGGAGTCGTACAAGGTCTCGAACTTGCCGGTCTCGGGATCGACCACCTGGATCGAGCCGGTCTTGTAGGACGCAGGTTGCGTGCCGGGGAACAGGCGGCCGCCTGGCCGCTCGATCCAGTTGAAGCCGCCGTTGTTGCAGACATAGATCTTGCCGTCCGGCCCCATCGCCGCGCCGTTCGGCCCGCCGCCCAGCCTGGCGATGACGTGCTGCTTGCCGTCGGGCATGACGCGGGTCAGCGTCTCGCGCGCAATCTCGACCAGGATCACCGAGCCGTCCGGCATGGCGATCGGGCCTTCGGGGAACTTCAGGCCCGAGGTGATTTCCTTGTGTGGCGTCGTCATGGTCGTCTCTCCCCTCACTTGCCTTTGAAGTTCGCCTTGCGCTTGGCGAGGAAGGCCTGCACGCCCTCCCTAAAATCCTCGCTCTTGCCGAGCTCGCGCTGGAAGTCGCGCTCGACGTCGAGCTGGGCGGCGAGATCGTTGCCGCTCGATTTGTTCAGCGCCTCCTTGATGCGCGCGAGCGACAGGGTCGGGCCATCGGCCAGCCGCCGCGCAAGATCGGTCGCCGTCTTCATCAGCTCGGCGTCCTCGACCACGTCCCAGATCAGGCCCCACTCCTTCGCCTGCTCGGCCTTGATCTGCGGCGCCAGCATGGTGAGGGCACGGGCGCGGGCATCGCCCACCAGCCGTGGCACGAACCAGGTGCTGCCGCCGTCGGGCAGCAGGCCGATGCGGGCGAAAGCCTGCAGAAAGGACGCCGACTTGCCCGCCACCGCGATGTCGGCGGCCAGGGCGAAGCTCATTCCCACGCCCGCGGCAACGCCGTTCACCGCCGCCACGATCGGCTTGGGCAGCGCGCGCATGGAGCGGATCACCGGATTGAAGAACTTCTCCAGCGCGGCGCCGGAATCGGCGGTCGCGCCGTTCTCGCGATCGGGATCGGCGAGATCGGCGCCGGCGCAGAAGCCGCGGCCCGCGCCGGTCAGCAGCACGGCGCGCACGGAACCATCGGCCGCGATGTCCTCCCATGCCGCCTTGATCTCGGCGATCATCTTGCGCGAGACGGCGTTCAGTTTCTCGGGCTGGCTGAGGGTGAGGGTCGCCAGGCCGTCGGCCCTGGCCAGGGTGATCTGCGTGTAGGTCATCGTCTCATCGTCCTGTGAATTGAGCCGGCCGCTTGGCGAGGAACGCCGCGACCCCTTCCTTGTGATCGGCCGTCTTGCCGAGCGCGCGCTGGCCGTCGCGCTCGAGATCGAGCTGGCGGTCGAGCGTGTTGGTGGCGGCGGCGTTGATCGCCTGCTTGATCGCCGCATAGGAGAGCGTCGGCCCCGTCGCGAGCCGGCGGGCGAGCGCGGTCGCTTCGTCCATCAGCGCGGCGTCGTCGACGACCTGCCAGATCATGCCCGTGCGCGCAGCCTCCTCGGCCGGCACCGACGTACCGAGCATGGCCAGCGCGCGGGCGCGCGCGTCGCCCACTGCGTGCGGCAGGAAGTACGTGCCGCCGAGGTCCGGCATCAGCGAGATGCGCACGAAAGCCTGGTCGAAGCGCGCCGAGCGGGCGGCCAGGACGATGTCGCAGGCGAGCGCGAAGTTCGCGCCGCCGCCGGCCGCCACGCCGTTGATGGCGCCGACGATCGGCTTGGGCAAGGCGCGCATGGCCCGGATCATCGGGTTGAAGATGCGGTCCATGTTGGCACCAAGGTCGGGCGGCTCCTTGGCCGAGGCATCGACCGTGCCGCCGCCCGCGAGGTCGGCGCCGGCGCAGAAGCCGCGGCCCGTGCCGGTCAGCAGCACGGCGCGGATCGCCGGATCTTCCTTGGCGCGCGCCAGCTCGCGGTTCATCGCCTCGATCAAGGCGTTGTTCATGGCGTTCAGCCGCTGCGGGCGGTTGAGCGTCAGGGTCAGGACGCCGCCGTCGAGGGCGGACAGGACAGGGTTTTCCTCCATGGGCCCGCACACTGGCATGACGCTACAGTCCGCGCCAACTCATGCGCGCCAGCGCGAACTTGTCGCGTCGCAGGGCGGACCGCGCTTTCGTACATCCCCTGCGATGGCGAACATCCTGATCCTTGTCGGCACCGAGTCGGGCAATGCCCAGATGGTGGCCGACGCGCTGAAGCCGGTGCTCGACGCCGCCGGCCACACGGTGGACATCACCGACAAGGCCGCGACCAGGGCCGATCTCGAATCGCACGACGTCCTGCTGGTGGTCTGCGCGACGCACGGCTCGGGAGACATCCCGACCAACATCCTGCCGCTGGCCGAAACGCTGGAGCGCGAGCGGCCCGACCTGTCGGGCCATCGCTACGGCGTCATCGCCCTGGGCGACAGGACCTACCAGGACACCTATTGCGGCGGCGGCAAGAAGGTCGACCGGGTGTTCGAGCTGTGCGGCGCGCGGAAGATCGGCGACCGGCTCGAGGTCGACGCCTCCTCCCAGCCGCTGCCCGACGAGGAAGCGCTGGGCTGGGTCGAGGGCTGGAAGACCCTGGTCTGACCGATCTGCCCTTGATCTGGATCAAGGGCTTTCGACGACTCCCGTGGCCTGCTGGGGACATGCAACGCGCCATCGAGACCATGCACGACCGCCAACGCGCGATGTCGTCGACCCTGCTTGCCGTGCGGACGATCGCGCGGCGGGCCGTAAAGGCCGGCACGCCACCGGATTTCGCCCAGCTGCGCCGGCTGGTTCGCTACGTCGAGCGCTTCCCGCAGAAGCTGCATCAGCCGGCCGAGGAAAAGTACCTGCTCGCTGCCGTGCTTCGGCGCGACGCGGCCGCGGAACGCGCCGTGAAGCGCGCGAAACGGGACCACGCGACCTGCCTGGGCTATCTCGACCGCCTGCGCACCGCCCTCGGCTACTGGGAGAAGGGCGACCCCTCGGCGGGAGCGCAGGTCGCCTTGCTGGCCGACGACTTCGTCCGCTTCGCCCGGCTGCATGCACGACTCGAATCCCGCGACGTCCTGTCGGTGGCGCGGAACGTGCTGACCGACCAGGACTGGCGCGCCATTCGGCAGGCTTACGACGCCGTCGACGACCCACTGGCACGGTCCAGGAGCCGGGCCGACTGCACCGCCGCCCTGCACGCAATGGGCGACCGCTGAGGCCGCTTGCCGGACCGCTAGTCCGGTAACGTGAAGACCTCCACCGGCTCGGGTACGCCGCGCAGGCTGTGCTTGCCGAGCGACTTGAGCGGAAGGGTGCTGACGGCGTTGAACTCCGCCGAGGCGAGGATCGGCACGCCGAGTTCCTTTGTCAGGCTCTCGAGCCGCGCCGCGCGATTGACGGCCGGACCGATGACGGTGAAGTCGAGCCGGTCCTCCGTCCCGATATTGCCGAACGTGACCGGTCCGACATGCAGGCCGACCCCGCAACGCACCGGATCGTGGCCGCCGGCTGCGCGCGCCTCGTTGGCCGATTCGATGTCGTCGATCAGGCGCCGCGCAGCGCCGATCGCATTGTTCGTCACCATCGGCAGGAAGAGCGCGTCCTCCGCCGGAAAATAAGCCATCACACCATCGCCGATGAACTTCAGGATCTCGCCGCCATACGCTTTCAGCGCGTCGCCAACGAGCTGCAGGTAGTTGTTCAGCAGCTCCAGCAAATCGGCCGCCGCCATACGCTCGTTGAGGCCGGTAAAATCGCGCAGGTCGGAGAACCACAGCACGGCGTTGATCTCCCGGCCGTCGCCGCGCTTGATCAGCCCGCCCAGGATCTGCTCGCCGACGATGTGGCCGAGATAGGTGTCGGTCACCGTCGCGGCGATGTTGCGATAGACGTAGATCTCGGCGATCGGCGCCATCATGTCGACGAGGCGGCGCAGGTCGGCCACGTCCTCGTCGGTGAAGCCGCTCGCCCGGTCGGTGGCGAAGGACGCGACCGGCATGGAGCCCGAACGGCCGAGCCGCATCGGAAAAGCGACATAGTCGGTGCCGCCGCCTGCCTGCAGCTCGTACAGCACCGAATGGGCCCTCTCCGGCAGGTCGGTCAGGCAGTAGCGCACGGTTGCGGCCTTCTGGCGAACCTCCTGCATCGGGCTGCCGATATAGGCCGGGCTCTCGAGGATGCCATGCAGGCGCGGCATCTCTTCGTAGCCCTCGCCCCGCCGCCAGAGCACGCCTGTCGCGACCATTTGCGGATGGACGAGCTCGAGACCGATATAGAAGCGCCAGATCGGCACGCCCGCCGCGACCGTGCGCTTCATGAGCTGGTCGACGAAGCGGTCGAAATGCCTCTCGAGCCGGCCCTCGGCCAGCAGCCAGTCGAGGACCGGCTTCAGTCGTGCGTTCTCGGCGACGGAGGCGGCGTCAGCCACCCACCACCGCCTGCACCTCCTCGGTCGAGGTCCGGTAGACCTTGTTGGTCGACAGGTCGGCAATCTTGTCGATGTTCTCCATCACGTCCTCGACCGTCGGCGCGCGCCCCTCGATGCGCACGCCGGGCGCCTCGCGGTATTCGATGCGCGCGAAATAGCCCGCGCCCGCGCTCCAGATCTCGCCGGTGCGCTGGCATTGCTCGCTGCACAGGTAGGCGACCATCGGCGAGACGAATTCCGGCCTGATCTTCTCCAGCATCTCCGGCGTCATCAGGCTCTCGGTCATGCGCGTGCCGGCGACCGGCGCGAGCGCGTTGATGAGGACGTTGTACTTCTGGCCCTCGAGCCGGAGCGCATTCATGAAGCCCACCACGGCGAGCTTGGCGCCGCCATAGTTCGACTGGCCGAAATTGCCGTAGATGCCCGAGTTCGACGAGGTGACGACCACGCGGCCATAGGCCTTGCTGCGCAGGATCGGCCAGGCGGCGTGCGTGACATAGGCGGTGCCGAGGAAATGCACCTTCACCACGAAGTCGAAATCCTCGATCGTCATGTTGTGGAAGGTCTTGTCGCGCAGCACGCCGGCATTGTTGACGACGATATCGACCGTGCCGAAGGAATCGACGGCCGTCTTCACGATGTTGGCCGCGCTCTTCGCATCGGCCACCGAATCGTAGTTGGCGACGGCCTGCCCGCCGGCCGCCTTGATCTCGTCGACGACCTTGTCCGCGGCCGCATGACCACCGCCTTTGCCATCGACCGCGCCGCCCGGATCGTTCACCACCACCTTGGCGCCACGGCTCGCCAGCAGCAGCGCATGCGCGCGCCCCAGCCCATTGCCCGCGCCGGTGACGATGGCGACGCGATTGTCGAAACGGATGGTCATTTCATTGTCTCCCCTGAGGCTCGAAATGGTGACGTGCTAAGCAACGCGTGCCGCGCTGATCCGGCGACGCTCGGCAGCAGGCAAGCCTTTGTTGGCGATCTTGAGGTCGTGCCAGCTCTGCAAATTCATCCAGAACTCCCCGCTGTTACCGAAGAACAGGCCCAGCCTGACCGCGGTATCGGCGGTAATGCGCCGGCGATTGTTCACGATCTCCGCGATCCGATTCGGAGAAACGCCGATCGCCTGAGCAAGCTCGTTCTGGGAAAGCCCGAATTCGTCAAGGAATTCGTGCCTCAGCATGTCGCCCGGTGTCACGGGATTCTTTCGATGGCGCGAAAAACTATCACGCGGCCCGTCGAGCACGCAGCCCGCTGAGCTTGTACGGCTGAACCAGGATATCCGTCGGTATGTCCCAAGCCGCCGAAAGCTTACGGATGACCGCCAACGACATCGGACGCTTCCGACGGAGGACAGCCGATGCGAGCGAACGCGATCCCAGGAGACGTGCCAGATCAGCTTGACCCAGGCCTCGTTCCGCCATGTGTGTTTCGATTGCCTCGACAGGCTCCGGCAGGTCGATACGATCATGCTTTGCTTCATACGCGGCGACGAGCGCCGCGAGGACGGCAAGCCGATGGGCCTGCGGAGAGCCGCGCTTGGCGCCCATCAGCCGCTCGATCTCTTCAAGAGCACGATTGTGATCTGCCCGTGTACGGATCGGCTTGAAAGACATGTCACTCCTAGATGGTTGCCGCGTCGATTCGATCATAGGCGGAATGCACGCCGACAAATCTGATCGGCACGAGACCGACTGCGTAATCAATCTTCACGACCAACCGGTACTTGTTACCACCGACATCGAATATTGCCCGGTTCCCGGCGACGAAATCCACTGTCGCACCGAACTGGGTGCGCAAATCTGCCGGTCGCACCCAGCGCGCTCGCACGGCGCGCGCGTACCAAAGCTCGAGAGGCGTTTCGGCAGCGGGATGGCGCAACCAAAACTCGCGCAAGGTCCGCTTGGCAATAACCTGCACACATGCCGTCTAGCATGTTCTCAATTTGTGAACAATCACACCTTCTGCAGGATCACCACCGAGGCCACCGCCTCCTCCATGCCGATGACGCCGCCGCCGTTCTCGGCCAGCGCGATCTCGGCGCCCTTCACCTGACGGGGGCCCGCCTCGCCGCGGAGCTGGGTGGCGAGCTCGGCCAGCATCGACAGGCCGGTGGCGCCGACCGGATGGCCCTTTGAGACCAGCCCGCCCGAGGTGTTGACCGGCAGCTTGCCGCCGGGACCGGTGGCGCCCGACTCGATGAACTTGCCGCCCTCGCCCTCGGGGCAGAAGCGCAGCATCTCGCATTGGTAAACTTCGCAGAAGCTGGTTGCGTCGTGCACCTCGGCGACATCGATATCCTGCGGGCCGAGACCGGCCATCTTGTAGGCCTTGTCGGAAGCCGCGCGCGTCAGGCCGGGCGCATCGAGCGGACGGTACATGCCGCCCGAGAAGCCGACGCCGGCGATCCTGATTGCCCGCTCCTTCACCGCAGCCGGGAGCTTCTCCAGATAGTCCGCCGAGCACAGCAGCGCGGCGGCCGCGCCGTCGCCGATCGGCGCGCACATGGCGCGGGTCAGCGGATAGGACACCGGCCGGTCCTCGAGCACCGACTGCGTCGTCATCTGGAAGCGGTACTGCGCTTTGTCGTTCAGCGCGCCGTAATTGTGGTTCTTGGCCGCGCCAGCGGCGATCTGCGCCTGGGTCGTGCCGTACTTCCACATGTGCCACTTGGCCTGCATGGCGTAGGTGTCCATGAAGATCGTGCGGTCATCGCCCGGCTTGAACTCCGAGCCGACCATCCTGCCGACCCGGTTCATCTCCTCGACCAGCCGGTCGTGCTGGCTGGTTATGTAGCCCTGGTTGAACAGGCCGGCCGTGCGTTCCGGCGCGTCCGGGCTGAAAAGCTTCTCGACGCCCAGGCAGAACGACAGCTCGTGCGTGCCCGCCAGCACGTCCTTCCACGCCCCCATGAAGGCGCTCGAGGCCGTGGCGCAGGCGTTCTCGACGTTGAACATCGGCACCCGCTCGGGAAACAGCCCCTCCTCGACCAGCGGCTGGAACAGCGCCTGGCCGCGGATCGAGTTCTGGCCCCAGAAGCCCATGCCGCAATTGCCCAGCCAGCCGGTCTCGATGTCGCTGCCCTTGTCCATGCCGGCATCGGCCAGGGTGCCCATATAGGCCTCCCGGGCGAGGTCGCCGAAGCTGAGGCCCGGGTGCTTCTTGAAGACGGTCGTGTAGGCGCCGATCACGTAGACGTCGCGCATGGGGCGGTTTCCTCAGGTTGGCTTTGGCCGCATTTGAGCGTATCCAAACGGCTTACGCTAGGAGAACGAACATGGCTGTAGCGGCCCAGGCGAAAGCCCTCAACGTCGATGCCACGATCGCCGAGCTGAAGGCGCTTTTCGGCGACCGGGTCAGCACCGCGCACGCCGTGCGCGAACAGCACGGCAAGGACATTTCGTATCACGAGGCGCACCTGCCCGACGCCGTGGTTTTCGCCGAATCGACCGAGGAAGTGCAGCAGATCGTCCAGCTCTGCGCCCGCCATAAGACGCCGATCATCCCCTTCGGGACCGGCACCTCGCTGGAAGGCCATATCAGCGCCCCCAACGGCGGCATCTCTCTCGACGTCAGCCGCATGAACAAGATCCTGCAGGTCAACGAGGCCGACCTCGACGTGGTCGTGCAACCCGGCGTCACCCGCAAGCAGCTGAACGAATACCTGCGCGCAACCGGCCTGTTCTTCCCCATCGATCCCGGCGCCGACGCCTCGATCGGCGGCATGACCAGCACCCGCGCCTCGGGCACCAACGCGGTGCGCTACGGCACCATGCGCGAGAACGTGCTGTCGCTGCAGGTCGTGACTCCCGACGGCCGGATCATGCAGCTCGGCCGCCGCTCGCGGAAGTCGAGCGCGGGCTACGACCTGGTGAAACTGTTCGTGGGCTCCGAGGGGACGCTGGGCGTCATCACCGAGATCACGCTCCGCCTCTACGGCACGCCGGAATCGATGGTCGCGGCGACCTGCGCCTTCGACAGCCTCGAGGGCGCGGTGAACACGGTGATCCAGACCATCCAGTCCGGCATCCCGGTGGCGCGCATCGAGCTGATGGACACCTACACCGTCGACACCGTGAACCAGTATTCCAAGCTCACCCTGCCGCAGAAGAACCTGCTGCTGCTGGAATTCCACGGCACCGAGGCCGGCACCAGGGAACAGGCCGAGATGGTGCAGGCCATTGCCGCCGAGCATGGCGGTGGCGACTTCGCCTGGACCAACCAGGCCGAGGAGCGCAGCAAGATGTGGCAGGCCCGCCACGACGCGGCCTGGGCCGCCAAGGCCTACAAGCCGGGCTGGGGCATGTGGGCGACCGACGTCTGCGTGCCGATCAGCAAGCTCGCCGAATGCATCCTCGAGACGCAGAAGGACATCCAGGCCAACGGCCTCTACGCGCCCATCGTCGGCCATGTCGGCGACGGCAACTTCCATCTCACCATGATGGTCGATCCCAACGACCCGACCTACCTGCCGCGCGCCGAAGCGCTCAACGACCGCATGGTGGCGCGCGCCCTCTCGCTCGGCGGCACCTGCACCGGCGAGCACGGCGTCGGCATCGGCAAGATCAAGTTCCTCTACGAGGAGCACGGCGAGGCGATGTCGCTGATGCGCGCGATCAAGAAGGCACTCGATCCCGACAACATCATGAACCCGGGCAAGATCCTGGGTCCGATCAACTGATCGTGCGCTGGGAGCGCGGGTCTCCAGACCCGCGCTCCCAGCGCAAAAAAAGGGCCGGCAATTGCCGGCCCTTTTCCGTTGCAGCGAGACGCGGCTCAGATCGCGCACTGCACCATGATCTCGACCTTCAGCGCCGGGTTGGCGAGCTTGGCCTCGACCGTGGCGCGCGCGGGGGTGTTGCCGGGCGACACCCAGGCATCCCACACCTCGTTCATCTGGCTCCAGGTGCCGATGTCTGTCAGCCAGATGTTGGCCGAGAGGATCTTCGACTTGTCGGTGCCGGCTTCCTTCAGGAAATGGTCGATCTTGTCGAGGATCTGCTTGGTCTGGCCCTTCACGTCGGCCTTGGCGTCGTCGGCGGTGATGCCGGCGAGATAGACGGTGTTGCCGTGGACCACGGCACTCGACATGCGGGCGCCCGCATTGATTCGCTTGATTGCCATCACTCTTCTCCCTCGGAATTGGCGCCGGACCTTAGCAGAGGGAGACGTGCAAAGCCTATCGCCGATCCTTGACCTTCGCGAGCTCGCGATCGAGCAATGCGCCAAGCGGATCGACGAAGGTGAGGGCGCCCGTTGGGCTGAGATGGTTGTCGTCGAAGTAGAGCAGCCGGCCATCGCGTTCCACCGCGCACGACTCGCGGCATAGCTCGGCCGCCGGATCGAAAATCGCCACGCCGGGGATAGAGGCGAAGATGCCGTCCGTCATCCTGCTGGCGGCGTCGTGCTCGGCGGCCGTGACCTGCACCTCCGCCAGCGACTTGCGCGGATTGGTCACCTCCCAGTTCAGGACCGGCGGGTTCCGGATGACCACGACCCGGATACCTTCCTCCTGCAATCTACCGATCGAGCGCGGGAGCTGCCGCATCAGCGCTTCCCGCGACGTCTCCCGCGTCGCCGCGGCCACCGGCACGTCGGTCAGGAAGCCGTTTGTCTTGAGCAGCCGGCCGTTGCGCATCCAGCCTTGCGTATAGAGGCTCCACCGTGCCGCGAGGATGACGATGTCGGGCTTCAGGTCCGCAATGCCGTCCTCGACCTGTCGCAAGACGCCCGGCGTCTCGCAGGCTGTCCGCGAAGCGCTGTTGATCGGCCGCCAGACGCCCGCCACCGGCGGACAACCGTCGTGGCGCAGGACGATGAGCTCGAAGCCGCGCTCCCGCGCCAGCCGACCCAGCGGAAGCGCCCACACCTCGGCATGCGAATCGCCCCACAGGACGATGCGGGGGTGGTGACCGGCATTGAGATGCAGCACGCACAGATCGGCCAGCCCAGCCGGCAGCGCCGCGCGACCGACGCAGCCCGGCCCGGGCTCCGCCGGCTCATGCACGACCGCCGGCCGCTTCTCGCCCACGAAGCCGCGGCCGGGAAAGCCGTCGCGGAGATAGACGACGAGACCCAGCATCCCCACGGCCGGCAGCAGCGCCAGCAGCACCAGCGCGCGAACGCCGCCCCGAGCGCCGTCACCGAAGCGGATCGGCCGCTCGACGAAGACGTAGGTCGCCCACGCCAGGGGAAACGCCAGCGCGGCAAGCGAGACCCGCGTGACGAGCGACGGCATGGCGGTATCGACGATGTGCGCGAAGGACAATAGCGGCCAATGCCAGAGATAGAGCGGGTAGCTGATGAGGCCGATCGACACCAGCGGCCGCAGTGCCAGCACGCGCCGATTGAGCCACGCCGTCGGACCGGCCGCGAGCACGAAGAAGGCGCCACCGCAGGGCAGCCAGCCAAGCCAGCCGGGAAACGGACCGCTGCCGTCGTTGAAAAGGAACCCCGCGCCCAGCAGCAAGAAGCCGAGCGCGGCGAGCATGCCCTTGTGACTGGGGAACAGGTCGATCGACCGGTCCTCCAGCGCCGAGAGGAAGCCGCCGGCCGCCAGCTCCCAGAACCGCGTCGCCGGCGAGAAGAACGTGGCCACCGCATCGCGGTCGAGCTCGAAGAGATCGACTGCGAAGGAGAGCGCGGCGACGGCGCCGATCATCCGCACGAGGTTCCATTGACGCTTCCAGGCGAGGACCAGGATGGGCGGCCATATCAGGTAGAACTGCTCCTCGACTGCGAGGCTCCACAGATGCAGCAGCGGCTTGAGCTCCGAGTCGATGTCGAAGTAGCCGGCCTCGTGCCAGAGCAGGAAGTTGGAAAGATAGATGGCTGCGGCCGCGACGTGCTTGCCGAACAACTTGTATTCGAACGCCGTCATCAGCAGCCAGCCGGCGGCCAGGCTGCTCGCCAGCACCAGCAGCAGCGCGGGAAACAGCCGGTTGATGCGGCGGATGTAGAAGCCGCGGTAGCTGAACCGGCCGCGCCGCAGGTTGAGCAGCATGAGGGTCGTGATCAGGTAGGCCGAGATCACGAAGAAGATGTCGACGCCGACGAAGCCGCTGCGCGCCTCGTCGGGGAAGGCATGATAGCCGACCACCGCCAGCACCGCGACGGCGCGCAGCCCATCGATCTCCGGCCGATAGGCCGTGCGCGCAAGCTCCCGATCGGCTGCTTGCATGCTCACCTCATCCTAGACCGCCGCGACCACCATGATCTCGATCTTCATCTTCGGATCGTTCAGGCGTGCCTGGACCGTCGCCCGCGCCGGCGTCTGGCCGGGCACCACCCAGGCATCCCACACCGCATTCATGGCCGCGAAGTCGCCGATGTCAGCGAGCCAGATCGTCGCCGTCAAGATTTTCGTCCTGTCGCTGCCGGCCCGGGCAAGCAGCGCATCGATCTCGGCCAGGGCCTGCTTCACCTGCCCACCGATGTCGAGGCCGGTGTCCTCCGGGATCATCCCGGAGCAGTAGATACGGCCGCCGTGGACGCTCGCCTCGCTCAGGCGCGGGCCGGGGTCGATTCGCGTGATGTCGGTCATGCGCCAAGCGTAGAGCACATTGCCGCAGTTCGCGATAAGCTTGCCGCAGGGAGGACTTCATGACCGATGAAGAGGCGGGCCGCGTTCGCGACTTCGTGGGCTACGGGCGCCATCCGCCCGACCCGCATTGGCCGGGCGGCGCGCATGTCGCGGTCAACTTCGTCATCAACTACGAGGAAGGCGGCGAGCTATCGGTGCCGGACGGCGCGCCGGCGTCGGAGACCGGGCTGACCGAAGGCTCGACCGCCTCCGTGAAGGGCCGCGACCTCGGCGCCGAGAGCATGTTCGAGTACGGCAGCCGCGCCGGGTTCTGGCGCCTGCACCGGATGTTCACCAAACGCGATCTGCCCTGCACGGTGTTCGCCATTGCCCGCGCGCTGGAGCGCAACGCGGAAGCCTGCGCCGCCATGCGCGAGGCCGGCTGGGACGTGGCCGGCCATGGCTACCGGTGGGAGATCCACGGCAACATGGCGCCGGACTACGAACGCGATCAGATCAGGCTCGCGACCGAGAGCATCGAACGGACCATCGGCACCCGGCCGGCGGGCTGGTACAGCCGCTACGCGCCGTCGCTGCGCACACGGAACCTGCTGCTCGACAACGGCTACGAGTACGACAGCGATTCCTACGACGACGAGCTGCCGTACTGGCTGAAGGTCGGCGCGCGGCAGCAGCTCATCGTGCCTTATTCGGTGGTGCACAACGACGTCCGTTTCGCCCGCCAGGGCATGACCTCGGGCGACGAATACCTCGCCTACATCAAGAATGCCGTGCAATGCGTGCTCGAGGAGGATCCGCCGCGCATGCTGAGCTTCGGCCTGCACAACCGCATCATCGCCCATCCCGGTCGCGCGCTCGGCCTCGCCCGCGTGCTCGACTGGCTGGCCGACCAGCCGCGCGTCTGGGTCACGCGGCGCATCGACATCGCGCGGCACTGGAAGAAGGTTCATCCGGCGCCGTGACGAGCACAGCCCTCCGTCGTCCCGACCGGAGCGAAGCGCAGTGGAGGGACCTGCTCTCCACGACTTGCCAAAGATCGCTTCGAGAAGGTCCCTCCACTGCGCCTCGCTACGCTCGGCTCCGGTCGGGACGACGGGGCAATCGAAGGAAGCGCTCATGACCATCCGACGGCCATTGGACGGGATGCTCGTCCTCGATCTTGGCCAGATCTACAACGGCCCCTATTGCGGCCTGCAGCTCGCCTTCATGGGCGCGCGCGTGCTCAAGATCGAGCCGCCGGAAGGCGACGTGGTGCGGCGGCGCAAGCGCGAGGTCGAGCCCTATCCGCTGGTCATGCTGAACTCCAACAAGGAGTCGGTCGTGCTCGACCTCAAGCAGCCGCGGGGCAAGGAGATCTTTCTCGCGCTGGTCGAGAAGGCCGACGTGCTGATCGAGAACTTCGCTGCCGGGGTGATGGACCGTCTCGGGATCGGCTACGACGTGCTGAGCAAGCTCAACCCGCGGCTGGTCTATGGCGGCAGCTCGGGCTTCGGGCTCGACGGCCCCTATCGCGACCTCGCCGCGATGGACGTCACCATCCAGGCGATGA
>CAMFJT010000015.1 GCA_945957125.1 uncultured Rhodospirillales bacterium
TTTCGCATTATTTTTCAATGCACTAGGTTGACCCAAAATTATCGAGTGGGAGTGACCTAGCATCTTCAGCACCCGCTGTTTGAAGAGCTAGATGTTACAACAGCTGCCTGTGGAACTGCTTCGACTTCCGATACCATACGCGAAGGTAAAGGTAAGTAGGCGACGAGAGGTTTTGGATGACGTTCGTTCCGTTCGACCCGCTCGAGTTTAAGAACACTAAGGTCAACGACGCCGCGCTGAATGCTCTCAAGCGTGAAATTGAGAATATCTTGAGTTCTTACGTGGGTTGGTATGATCCTTTTTGCGAGCTCATACAAAATGCACTTGACGCCGTAGAAGCTAGGGCAGCGATTGAAAAATCGGCGGGCACCAAACAGACTTATCGTCCACGGGTTGATATTGTCATCGACTTAGACGACAACGCCCTAACAGTTACTGACAATGGAATTGGGCTTGATAAAGAGAAATTCGAGCAGTTCTTGGCTCCGAATTTTTCTTTTAAGAGCGGAAAGACTCGCGGACATAAGGGCGTCGGCGCAACCTATGTAGCCTATGGCTTCAACTATATGCGGGTTTCGACCAAGGTACCCGGATTCGAAGCATCTGGTCGTATAGTCGGCGCTAGGAAATGGTTGAAGGCGAACGGAACAAGTGGCAATCCGAAGGTTGAACCGGACAATTCTCTCTACCCAGACGGCGCTTATGCAAAAAATGATCGGGGGGTATCGATAACCGTCCGCTTTGACGAGACCACGCACCCAAAGCAGCTTAACTGGATCGGCGCAGACACAGCTAACAAATGGCATCTCATTTTGTCTGTGAAGACAGGACTTGGCGCAATCGTCGAGGATGTCGACATCGAAATAAAGCTGACTGTGCGAGCGCTCGGTAAGCAAACCGAGCTAACGAAGCAGGGGACGGGCTATTTATGGCTTCATGCTGGTGCGCCAAAAACGGCTCGATTTAGAGACGTGGTCGCCGCTGCCGACAAGACGTATGACAAGCACGGTAGCGTAGTCGGCAAGATGCCTGCGAAGTTCCGCAATCTCGATTTCATATATGAGACCTGGACGACTCAGGAACTGCGAACGCTACTTGGCTCCGCCTTAGACGGTGATGAACTGGCCGTCTTAGATAAGCATTCACCTTTAGTGAGTATGGAATTTGGATACTCCGCCAAACTCTGGACGACATTCAATGAAGCCCAGGGGCTCCGGACGGGGTACAAGTTCCTCACGAGTGGTATTCAGTTAGCAGCTAACAACATGCCACAAGGGGAGCCAATCCAGGTGCCCTTGAATCGAAACGTTGGCCGGCAGAATCAAGTTCATTTTCTCATTCATTTCGACGACTACACGCCTGACCTTGGTCGCAAAGGCTTTCACCGCGAGCTCACGGATTTTGCGAAGTCTGCAGCCGGGTCGATTACCCAGGTGCATCTTGCAAAACTACGTCACGCCCTAAAATCGAACACCGGTGTTGCGCCGGATTTCGTTCGGCAGCTTGCAATTAGTGAGTGGAAGAAGGACATGCTGCTACACGAAACTGCAGCACCTCTTTTGTTGAAGAGCAAGCACTTCTTTAAACCAACAGAACGGATATCGATCACTTCAACGCCGACGCGAGAGCAGGATGTAATAGCACTTTTTCATCAGCTGGTCGCTGGAGGAGTGATAAGGGGAATATCTATCATGTCGACGAATGAACGCTTCACGTATGATGGCTTGTTCCGTGTAGGTTTTGACCTGGATGCGGCATTGTATGTCTTTGACCCGGACGTGAATCCACTTGGGGTCGATCCTGAGATCGTAGAGGCGCTTGCTGGCAAGGTGACAGAGCCGAAGATTCTCGAGTACAAATTCAGCTTGGATGGACTGGTAGAGGACCTGGACAGTCAGGACAAGAACATCAAAGACGTTGATCTATGTGTGGTATGGGAGACGGGCGGCCTGTACAAGGAGCGGTACGGGATAACCTCGCTTTTGCTTCCGGAGAACGCGAGTCAGAGAGAGTACCACGGCGTCACCCACGTTCTGGCAGACCTGGACTCAGGGGGTAAGCATTGTGACTTAATCGTCCTAAGTGAACTGCTGGATCACCTGAACGATCCCCAAGCGACAGCTGATAAGCAGAGAGAAAAATACGAATAGATTCAAAGTGTAAAGATTGGCTGAGGCGATGGAGCATGCGAGCCACCGAACGGTTACAATTGATACATAAAAAAGAAGACAGGGCCTATCCCCAAGGTGCAGTATTATAGCTGGGGAATGTTGCTATGCAAACCAGCACGAATCAACTTTACTTTGGCGACTGCCTCGATGTGCTGCGCCACCATATCCAGAGCGCATCTATTGACTTGGTCTACCTTGACCCTCCATTTAATTCAAAGGCCAACTACAACCTTCTGTACAAGGAGCCGACGGGCAAAAAGTCGGCCGCTCAAGTTCGCACTTTTCAAGATACATGGCATTGGGGTCCAGACGCTGCTGCTGCATTCGACAACATCCTAGAATCGCGGACACCAGCGGCTGGAATCGTCCGTGCGTTGCATAGCTTCTTAGGTCCGACCGACCTTATGGCTTATCTCACCATGATGGCCGTTCGACTGATCGAGTTGCACCGAGTGCTCAAGCCGACCGGATCGTTGTATCTACATTGCGATCCGACAGCGAGTCACTATCTCAAGATCATTCTTGACGCGATCTTCGGACCAACATGTTTTCGAACCGAGATCAGCTGGAAGAGACAATCAGCGCACAACGATGCAAAGCAAGGGCGTGTGCAGTATGGCAATATCCGCGACGTCATCTTGTTCTACAGCAAGAGCGAAAGATGGACATGGAATTGGCTCTATACCCCCTACGATCAGAGGTATGTCGACAACTTCTACAAACATGTCGAGCGGGATACTGGGAGACGTTACACCCTGAGCGATATTACGGGGCCGGGTGGCGCCGCAAAGGGAAATCCTGAGTATGAAATAATGGGAGTTAAGCGCTTTTGGCGTTACTCTAGGACCCGGATGGACGAACTCATTTCAGCCGGCAGAATTGTTCAGGCCAAACCCGGTGCGGTACCGCGAGAGAAGCGGTATCTCGACGAGATGCCAGGGGTCAGCCTTCAGAACGATTGGAATGACATCCTGCCCGCTGGCGGAAAGGAATCGCTAGGTTACGCAACACAGAAGCCGCTTGCCCTTCTTAAACGGATCATTGAAGCATCTTCCAACAAAGGAGATGTAGTCCTTGATCCGTTCTGCGGATGCGGCACAACAGTGCATGCGGCGCTGGGCCTGGAAAGACGGTGGATTGGTATCGATATTACGCACGTTGCAATTCAGGTCATCTTGGATCGGCTCAAGAAATTCTTTCCTGGAGAACACCCCGCTGTACGTGGACGACCAGAAGACCTCGAAGGCGCTCGCGAACTTGCTCGGCGAGACAAGTACCAATTTCAGTGGTGGGCAGCATCGCTAATTGGAGGCCAAGCACGCGGGGGCGAAAAGAAAGGAGCAGACCGCGGGGTTGATGGTGAGATGTTCTTTAAACGCGGTCACAACCATTTCGGGCGAGCGATCATATCTGTGAAGGGCGGTGACAATCTCAGTCCCTCGATGGTTCGCGATCTGGCCGGCACACGCGAACAAGAGAATGCCGACATGGGGATATTCATCTGTTTGGCTGAGCCAACTTCCCAAATGAAGAGCACAGCGGCAGCGTATGGGAGTTTCGACGAGGGTGCGTACCCGCGCATTGCTATTGTAACTATTGCGGAGCTTTTGCAGAGACAGAGCCAACTAGTGTTACCGCCACACTTTGACACAGTAACAGTTCGCGATGAGGCAAGAAAGCGCGGGCCAGTGTTGAAGCCTCCGACGCAAGCGCAGATTCGTCGCGAGCCAGAATTCATGCTGTCGATCTCGGCAAAGGCTCGTACAAGACAGTTGTTGCTTGATGAACCGTTGCTGGTAGCTGAGCACCGTCCGACAACTCGCTTGCTTCGTCAGAAGGTAGAGGGACCTGCATTCCATCAACGATCGGTGGTAGAACAAAGGCCGTTGGGCTTTGCGGATTCTGAGGAAGAGTTTGGCGCCGAGCGGTTGACCCGTAAGCGTGGGCGTAGATAAATAACGAGCGCGAGGCGCGCAGCGTTGCCGTGCGGGCTGAAGAGGCGCTGCCCGTCGGTCGCTTCTCCGGCGCGCACTATTGCGCGGCGCATCAGCATCTCTTCCAGGATGTGTACGGCTGGGCGGGACGCTACCGGACCGTTCGGATGACGAAGGATCGCAGCCCGTTCTGCTTTCCCGAGAACATCGCCGGTGAGATGCGGGCGTGTTCGCCCGATTGCGGGACGCCGATTTCCTGATGGGAAGGGAGGCGAAGGCTTTCGCCGAGGAGGCCGCCGCGTTCCTTGCCTACCTAAATGCGATACACTCGTTTCGGGAAGGCAGTGGGCGAACCCAGCTGACCTTTACCGCTTTGCTCGCGGCACAGGCGGGCCATCCCCTCGACCTTTGGCGATTGGAGCCGGCGAGCTTCCTGTGGGCGATGATTGCCAGCTTCTTCGGAGACGAGGCGCCGGTGCGCCGGCAACTGCGAAATCTCGTCGGAAATTGAGCATTGTCCAGCTTCACAGGTCGGCGACGCCGGTCTCGCCGTCGTCCTCGCTTGGCATCCGGCCCTACAGCAAGCTCGCCTGAAAGCTCGTCGCCATGAGCGACACGTGCGCCTCAAGCGGCGGTCGCAGCTCGAACGCCTTGGGCGCCCGCGCGAAATTCCAGAGCCGCACCAGGTGCCAGTCGCTGCGCCGCTCCTCGGCAACGGCCAGCTCGTTGCGCGTGATATGGAACGGCGTCCGCTCCCAGCCATTCGTCGTCTTCACTTCGATCAGCCGATCCCGGCCGGCGGTGTCGAAGCTCAGGATGTCATAGCCGGCGCCGTCGCCCTCTCGCTGCGACACCCACCGGATGCGCTCGGCGAGATCGGTCCGGCCGGCGGCGCGCAGGCTGGCGCGCTCATGGGCGAGGACGAGCTCCTCGCCGGCACGGCCCAGCGCGCGATTGCGCGCATCGCGCTCGGCGACGTCGTATTTCCGGGCAAGGGCCGTCATCTGCTCAAGCTCGTCGGGTGGCGGCGCATTGCTGTGGGTCGGCGGCGGACCGATCCACAGCATCGGCTCTTCGCGCAATCCCGACGGCGCCGGACCCGTCGCCCGCCGCGCGAAAGGGGCGAGCCAATCCGGATGGCGGTCGAGCCAGCGCACCACCGCCTCGGCGAGCGACGCCTGGAACTTTCAGGCCGGCTTGTAGCCGGGGATCCAGTCCTCGCCCAGGCCCTTCAGCACAGCGCTGATGTTCTGGTGCTTGTATTCGATCGAGCCGCGCGGGCGGCCGACCGTCGCCTGCAGGAGGCGATTGTGCCCGGCCTTGCTGTAGGGACGCCCGGCGACATCGTCCGCCAGAATCGCGAAATAGTCCGCGACGATCGCGTCGTTCTGCCCGTCGCTCCAGTCACCCGCCACGACGTTCCTTTACGGGGGCGGCGCGGCGGAAGAGGGCCCGGGTCATGCCAGCAAATGCGTCGGCACACCGAGCGCCGGGCCGGCTTCCGCGAGCCGCCGGTCGAGCGTATGGACCGTCGCGCCATGCTCCGACGCGATGGCGAGGTGCAGCGCATCGCCGGCGCGGAGCCCCAGCGCATGGTGATCGGCAAACTTCGCTCCCGTGCGGAACTGTCCGCCCGTCACGCCGAGGACGGTGAAGCTCTCGGCGACTAGCCTGCTGAACATGGCCAGCGCCGCTGCACGCTGCTCCAGGCTGATCTGCCCGGTCCGCAGCTTGATCGCCAGGGCGGACGACAGCTCGGTCACGGTCCAGTCGCTGATCAGGAGCTGCCCCGCCTCCTGCTTCCCGAGCCAGTCCTGGACGCGCGGCGTCATCGCTTCGTTGGAGAGAGCCGCAACGATCAGCGACGTGTCCAGATAGAGCATCAGTAGCGATCGTCCTCCCGCATCGATCGAACGAGATCGGCCGCACTCTGGGACTGCGGCGGCATCGTTGCCGTCAGCGATCTGAGCAGGGCGGTATCGATCGGCTTGCGCTGCCCGGCCACAGCGGTGAGCTGCGCTACCGGCTTGCCGTGCCGGGTGATGGCGATCGACTCGCCGGCCTTCGCGCGCTCTACCAGTTCGCTCAGATGGGCCTTGGCATCCGCCAGGCTGATCGAATCCATGTCACGCTCCTGACCAACCAGATGGTCATATAGCGTATCAGGCTTGGCAATCCCACCTGGCGGATGGCTGATCTTTCACCGGCGGCCCGTCGGTGACGGCGCCGCCCCGGCAGAGGGAAACGTGTTCCGGAACGATTTGAGGGGGCCTTCTCAGGCCGCCGGTCTGCCTCCCGCCGTCCACGGGTCGATCACGGTGAGCCCCGCAGCCGTGAAGGCGCTGCTATCGCGCGAGACCACGGCGAATCCATTCGCGGCGGCGATCGCGGCGATGTACCCGTCGGGGGTGGGGAAGCCTTGTCCGGCCCGGCGCGCCTTGACGGCGAGCGCCGCATAGTGCTGCGCCGCAACGGTATCGAAGGGCAGGATGCGCGCCGCGAACTGGTCCAGCACCTCCTCGAGCGCGGCGGCCAGGCTGTCCTTGCGCTTGCCGGTTGGCAAAGCACCGATGCCGAAGAGAAGCTCGGCCACGGTGATGCTGGAGAGGAACGTTTCGGCCGCGTGGCTGTCGAGCCATTCACGCACCCGAGCATGCGGCTCGCGCGTCATCGCCTCCGACACGACATTGGTGTCGAGGAGGATCATTCGAAGCGCTCTTTCATTCGAACTTCAGGGGCTCGGCGGGCCGCGTGTCGCGGACCTGCTCGAGGGCTTCGACATCGGCTTTGGTGATGCCGTATTTCCGTCCTATCGCCGACAGGGCGGTGCCGAGCCTCACCCGACCCTCCGGCAGCACCGCAGCCTCCAGGATGGCGCGGATTTCCGCTTCGGTGCTGCGATTGTGCTGCGCCGCGCGAGCCTTCAGGGCCCGATGCGTCTCGTCGGAGAGGTTGCGGATGGTGACGGCTGCCACGATGGCGTCTCCCGTCGTTCGAGTGCGACGATATCAATATGGAGAAGGCGATATCGTCGTTCAAGGCGCCGCGGTGCCGCTACCGCCGCCCGACCCCCAGGATCTTGATCGCCGCCGCCGCCGCCCCGAAGCCGTTGTCGACGTTCATCACCATCACCCCCGGCGCGCAGCTCGACAGCGCGGCGTTCAGCGCCGCCGCGCCGCCGGACGCCACGCCGTAGCCCACCGATGTCGGCAGCGCGATCACCGGCGCGGCGACCAGGCCCGCGACGACGCTGAACAGCGCGCCTTCCATGCCCGCCGCCACGATCAGGACGCGCGCGTCGCGCAGCCGGCCGAGCTGCGCGTTGAGCCGCCACAGCCCGGCGACGCCCACGTCCGCGATCACCGGCGCGGCGTGCCCGTGGAACGCCAGCGTCCGCGCCGCCTCGCGCGCCGCGCCGAGGTCGGCGGTGCCGGCGGCGACGATCAGGGCGCCCTCGATCGGCGGGTCGGGCGGCGGGTCGGGCGGCGCTCCGCCCAGGATCGCCGTGCGCGACAGCGCGTCGAAATCGAGCCGGGCGCGCCACGTCTCCGGCAGCTCGTCGTGCTGCGCCGGCGAGAGCCGCGTCAGCAGCAGGCGCGCGCCGTTCGTCGCGGCTGTCTCCAGGATGGCGGCGATCTGCGCCGGCGTCTTCGGCTCGCAGAGCACGGCCTCGGCCACACCGGTGCGCGCCTCGCGCTCCCAGTCGAGGGTGAAGTCGCTCACGCCCGGCCGTGCAGGAAGGCGGCGCCCCGGCGATAGGGGCGGAAGCCCAGGAAGCGCCGCTGCTCGCCGACGCACAGTGCGTCCGCGATCCGCCGCATCGCCGCGTCCGGTTCCGGCGCCTCGACGACGATGCCGCCATGGGTGATGCGGCAGCGGAGATCGGTGCCCTGCGGCACGTGCGGCGCCAGCGCCCGCTCCATGCGCGCGACGAAGGCGAGGTCGCGGGCGCTGATCGCGATGCCCGTCTCGACGCGGCTCGACAGGCAGGGCTGCGCCGGCAGCTCGGCGATGTCGGCGAGATCGAACTGGCGGGCGAGGGCGCGCACGGCGGCCTTGTCCATGCCGGCCTCGACGAACGGGTGGCGCACGCGATGCTCGGCCGCGGCGATCAGGCCGGGCCGGTAATCGCCGAGATCGTCGACGTTGGCGCCCGAGGCGATCGGCCCCTCGGTCACGTGCGCGATGCGGGCGTAGAGATTGGTCTTGCAGAAATAGCAGCGATTGACCGGGTTGGCGCGGTAGTCGGGATCGGCGAACTCGCCGGCGTCCACTTCCGTGAGCCGCCAGCCGAAGCGTTTCGCGTGGTCCCGCACGCGGGCCGTCGCTTCTTCCGGTACGGCCGGCGACAGCGCATGCACGACCCGCAGGCCGGGCAGGCGGCCGTGGTGCGCCGCATGGGCGAGCGTCATGCTGTCCACCCCGCCGCTGACCGCGATGGCGAGGCCGGGCAGGGTGGCCAGGATGTCTTCCAGCGCCGTCATGGCTCTTCCGCCTTGCGCTTGACCGCGCGGCGCGCGTCCAGCCCCGCGATGGCGGCGAGGTCGTCGCTCTCCGCCTTGCGGCTGGGACCGGCCGGCCGCGCCGCCGTCTTCACGCGCACCGTGCCGGCGTCGGCCTGGGTCCGCGCCAGCACGGCGCGGCGCTCCGCGTGCCAGCGCAGGCCGATGGTCGCGGTCTCGGCGAAGCAGGCTACGGCGACGGCCTCGCGCGCGGCCGGCTCGACCAGCAGGCGGAAGGTGTGGACCGGCCGTCCCTTCTTGCCGATGGCGGGGATCAGCACGAGGTCGCGCACGCCGGCGGCGGCGCGCAGCTGGTCCGCCGCGACGCCGATCTCCTCGGCGGACATGTCGTCGATCTCGAAGCTCAGCACGACGATGTCTTCCTCGCCCGGCCCGTCCGCTGCAAGCTCGAACAGCGTCGCGCGCAGGATGTTGGGTTGATGGGGAATCTCCCGCGTGCCGGCACCCGTGCCGCTGCCCCGCAGGCGGCCGACGACGCCGCGCGTCGCGGCGGGCGCGACGAGATGGCGGAGGATCGCCGCGCCGGTCGGCGTCACGCGCTCGCCGCCGATGCCGTCGTCGCGCCAGGTGAAGCCCTCCAGCAGCCGCGCCGTGGCCGGCGCCGGCACGGGCAGCAGCCCGTGGCGCGTGCGCACCAGCCCGTCGCCGCGCGGCAGGGCGGAGACGCTCCAGCGCGCGCCCTCGAGCGCGGCAGCGACGCTGCCTGCCACGGTCACGTCCATCAGCGAATCCCAGTCGCCGATCTCGTGGAAATGCACGTCGTCCACCGCCACGTGGTGGATCGCGGCTTCCGCTTCCGCGAGGTGGCGCAGGATGGCGATCGCATGCGCGGCCGTGCCGGGGCTGAGCGGCGCGGCCTCGATCCGGGCCACCATGTCGCGAAAGCCGGCATGCGCGTGATGGTGATGGTCGTCGTGATGATGATGATGGTGGCCACCAGAGGGTGCCGAAAGCCCGAAGCGCAGGCAGTGCAGGCCGGCGCTGGTGCCGGCCGTGAAGACCGGCGTGCCGGTTCCGGGCGGCAGCACGGCGGCGGCATCGGCCAGCACGCGGGCGCGCAGGTCCGGCAGGGCGTCGACCATCGCGGCGGCAAACATGTCGCCCGCGATGCCGCCCACCGCGTCGAGGCGGATGGCGAGGGTCATCCGCCCGCGAAGACTGGGACGACGTAGGGACCTTCGGGAATGAAGGCGACGTCCGGATCGTCGTGGCGGGCGACCGCCTCCTGCAGCGCGCGATCGACGTTCGGCGTGAGGGCGACGCCCGTGATGCGGCGCTCTTCCGCGTCGAGGCCGGTGGTGTAGAGCTCGACCCGCCCCAGCCGCATCGCCTTCATCTGCATCTCGGTCTGCCATTCGTCGATCTCGGCCAGCGACTTGGCCGTCAGCGTGGCGAGGAAGCGCTCCGGCCCCAGCGCGACCAGGCGGGCTTGCGCCTCGCGGAACTCGGGCGAGCCGAAGCCCTCGGAGCAGGACGAGGCGATGATCAGCGTGCCGCCGGGCTCCAGGATGTCGAGCGGCGTCACCATGCCCTTCACCGTCTGGTAGTAGGTCTTGTCGAGCGGATAGCCGGCGGAGGAGGTGACGATCGTCCTGTAGCGCCGCTCCATGCCGATCCTGCACGACGCGGTGACGAAATCGACCGCCGCCATGTGGCTTTCGATGACCTCGCCGAACGTCACGTGCACGAGGTCGCGGTCCTCGTCGATCACCGTGTTCAGCGCGTAGCAGGGGCCGAGCCGGCGCACGATCTCGAGCTGCTCCTCGTGCAGCGGATTGCCGACCAGGTTGCACTGCACGGCGAGCGGATTCTCCATGAACCGCGCGGAGTGGAAGGTGCGGATCGTCTCGTGATGCGCCACGCCCGGCGCGATCACCTTGCGGCCGCCCGACCAGCCGGCCATGAAATGCGGCTCGACCAGGCCGGTGGCGATGCGCAGGTCGGCTTCCACGAAGCGGCGGTCGAGCCCGATCGGCGTGCCGCGCGTGGCGGTGCGGCCGAGATCGACATGCATCGCCTCGTCGCGCGCGAAATGGTTCTCGACCCGCACGTTGGCCATCACCCAGGGATCGCCCACCAGCTCGGCCAGCTCCTCGCCTTCGTTCGGGCGATGCAGGCCGGTGGCGACCAGGATCGTGATGGCCGCGAGCGGAATGCCCGAGGCCACCATGGTCTGCACCATCGGGCGCAGGAACAGCCGGTTCGGTACCGGCCGAGTGATGTCGCAAATGAGGATGCAGGCGCTCGTCTTGCCTCGCGCCAGTTCCGCCAGCGCCGGCGCGCCGATCGGCTTTGCCAACGCGGCGGCGACGGCGCCGCTCGGGTCCGGCAGCTTCGGCATCGCGCCCTTACGGATGACCGTGGGACGAACGCCGCTGGGCACCGTGACCGGCAGATGCCCCTTGCCGAACAGCAGGTCGATCCGTGTCTCTGCCATCGAGGGTTTCCTCATGATTTGGCCGGACAGTAGGCCCGATCCGCCAGCTGCGGCAACCCGACCCTTTCCGTCAGATGATTTCCGCTGGGGGCGCGCCACTCCAGTGGCGCGCCCATAGGCACTAACTTTGATCGAAAAAGCCCGTCGTCCCGACCGGAGCCGAGCGAAGCGAGGCGTAGTGGAGGGACCTCTTCATGCAACGTCTGCCGGGATGAGCAGGTCCCTCGACTACGCTTCGCTCCGCTCGGGACGACAGAAAAATGGGAAGCGAACTAAAAGTTAGCGCCTATGAGTGGCGCGTCCCCGGCGAAAGCCTGTCGATCTGTCTGCTGTTGCGCCATGTCCGCTTGCGCGCTAGAAACTAAACCAGATGGTTTAATGTTAAGCCAGGACGGAGCATGCCGATGGCAGACGAAGCGAGTCCCGGCCGCACGACGGTCGAACGGCGGTCCGATCTCGAGCTCGTCGTGACGCGGACATTCGCCGCGCCGGCCCGCAGCGTCTTCGAGGCGTGGACGCGGCCCGAGCTGTTCCGGCAATGGTGGGCGCCGAAGTCGAGTCCGGTGCCCCTCCTATCGTGCGAGATGGACGTCCGCACCGGCGGCGGCTACCTCCTCGCATTCGGGCACGACGCGGCGACGGCCATGGTCTTCTTCGGCAAGTATCTCGACGTGTCGCCGCCGTCGCGCCTCGTCTGGAGCAACGAGGAGGGCATCGACACTGCCGTGACCACGGTGACCTTCGAGGAGGAGGGGCCCCGCACGCGGCTGGTGCTGCACGAGCGCTATTCGTCGAAAGCGGAGCTCGACGAGTCTTTCGCCGGCAAGGAAGGCGCGACGCCCGAGCAATTCGCGCAGCTCGACGTGCTGCTCGCCACGCGTTGATTGGAAGGAAAGGTCCCATGGGAAAAGTGCGTGTCGCGGGTTTTGCCGTATCGATCGACGGCTACGGCGCCGGCCCGGACCAGGGTCTGGAGCATCCGCTCGGCAAAGGCGGCCAGGCGCTGCACGGCTGGTTCTACCCGACCCGGGCCTTTCGGTCGATGATCGGGCAGGAGGGCGGGACGGACGATCGCTTTGCCGACGCCGCGATGGAGGGCTTCGGCGCCTTCATCCTCGGCCGCAACATGTTCGGCCCGGCCGGCGACGATTGGGGCGGGCCCGACTGGAAGGGCTGGTGGGGCGACGATCCGCCGTACCACGCGCCGACTTTCGTCCTGACCCACCACGCCCGGCCGCCGATCGAGATGAAGGGCGGCACGACCTTCCACTTCGTCACCGACGGCATCGAGGCCGCGCTCGCCCGAGCACGGGAAGCCGCCGGCGATCGCGACGTGAAGATCGGCGGCGGCGTGGCGACGGTCCGCCAGTACCTGCTGGCGGGCGCGATCGACGAGATGCACCTGGCCGTATCGCCCGTGCTGCTGGGCCGCGGCGAGGCGCTGTTCGCCGGGCTCGACCTGCCCGGCCTCGGCTACCGCGTGACCGAGACCGTCCCGACGCCGCTGGCCACGCACCTCGTGCTGACGCGCTGAGCGCCGCCTTGCTCAGTGGGTGGCGGCCCTGACCGTCGAGGGCGCCGCCGCCATTGACGAGTCCCATCTTAGGGTCGCGATTTCCCCTGGCCCGAGGGGCAGCGTTGCGGAGCTGCCGCGATGGTGGATGCGGAAGCGGCGGGCGTCGGCGCCGTCGTTCATCACCACCATCACGATCCGCGAGTCGGGCGTGCGGCAGGCGACGTTGGGCAGCCCTTCCACCGCGCCCGAATGGATCCGCACCGATCCCGGCCGGATGAACCGCGCCGAATGGGCCATCAGGTAGTATCCGGGATTGCGCGTGATCGCGCTGGAGAGGGTGACGCCGCCGCCGCCGCGGCGATGCTTCACTGCCGCGCCGATGGTGATGCCGCCCAGCGCGCCGACGGCCCCGAGGCGCGAATGCAGGGCGTGACGCGGATCGGACGCGAGGTTCCATTCCAGCGCGGTCCGGCTCCAGTTCCTCAGGGCGCCGATGATGACGTTCTTCGTGTGCCAGCGCAGGGCGCCCATGAAATCCTCCCGCGCGGACACCCATTGCTCGGTGAAGTAGACCTTCTTGTCGGGATACTGCGCCCGCACCATCGACATCGCTTCCGGCGATCCGCGATACAGGTGCCAGGCGACGCCCGCGACATAGGGGCGGGCCTGCGGGTCGCCCAGCACCGCGAGCGGATAGTCGGCGCCGTCGCAATTGTGGTCCCAGCACAGGATGTCGGTATCGGGCGCGGCGGCGCGCAGGGCCGGTCCCAGGTGACCCTTGATGAAATCCGCCTGCTCGGTGGCGCTCATCATCATGCTGGGCTCGTTTCGCGGGTTCTGCGGCTCGTTCTGCGGCGTCACGGCGCTGACATGGATGCCCTGTTCGCGCATCGCCTCGATGTACTTCACGAAATAGCGCGCATAGGCGGCGTAGGAGTCGGGCTTCAGCCGCCCCGCCACATAGCTGCCGTTGGTCTTCATCCACGGCGGCGCAGACCATGGCGAGGCGATGATCTTGACCGCCGGAGCAATGCGCAGGATCTCCTGCAGGATGGGAACGACTTCGCGGTCGCCTGCCGACAGGTTGAAGCGCGCCAGGTCGGGGTCCTTCGTGCCCCGGCGCAGGCCCCAGTAGCTGAAGTCCCTGCGGCCGAGATCCGAAGCGCCGATGCTGAGGCGCAGGCAGCTCAGCCCGATCGAGGACTCGTCCGCGCCGAACAGCTCGTGCAGCAGCTCCGCCCGCGCGGCGCTTGCCATTCCCGCCAGCAGGTAGGCGCTGCCGCCGGTCAGCGCGAAGCCGAAGCCTTCGATGGGCTGGAAGGCGCGTTCGTCGTCGACCTCGATCGTTGGCAGGGGATCGTGCGGCACCGTTGCCGAGAAGGCCACCGGCTGCAGGGGCTGCAGCAACGCATCGGCCCCGCGAGTCACCCAACCCTCGATCATCGCGATCACGGTGGCTTATCCTTCATCGTCGTTCAAGGCCCTGCCCGAGGGGGACAATCGGCCGCAATGCCGGGGATCGGCTCTCGCTTGCGCTGACGCGCCTTTCCCGCCAGCACCGCGCGCATGATTCGTCTCGACACCATCGGCAAGCAGCACGGCCACCAGATCCTGTTCATCGACGCCTCGATGGGCCTCCAGAAAGGCGAGAAGGCCGGTCTCGTCGGGCCTAACGGCGCCGGCAAGACGACGCTGTTCCGGATGGTCGCCGGCCAGGAGCAGCCCGACGACGGCCAGGTCTCGGTCGATCCCGGCACGACGATCGGCTACTTCAGCCAGGACGTCGGCGAGATGTCGGGCCAGAGCGCGGTCGCGGCAGTGATGGACGGCGTCGGGCCGGTGAGCGCGCTGGCCACCGAGATCGCGACGCTAGAGGCCGCGATGGCCGATCCCGAACAGGCCGATTCGATGGATACCCTCATCGAACGCTACGGCGAGGTGCAGGCGCGCTTCGAGGAACTCGACGGCTATGCGCTCGAGGCGCGGGCGCGGGAGGTGCTCGCCGGCCTGAGCTTCAGCCAGGAGCGCATGGACGGCGATGTCGGCCTTCTCTCCGGCGGCTGGAAGATGCGCGTGGCGCTCGCGCGCATCCTGCTGATGCGGCCCGACGTCATGCTGCTCGACGAGCCGAGCAACCATCTCGACCTCGAAAGCCTGATCTGGCTGGAGGAATTCCTCAAAAAGTACGACGGCGCGCTGCTGATGACCTCGCACGATCGCGAGTTCATGAACCGCATCGTCGGCAAGGTGGTGGAGATCGACGGCGGCGCGCTCGTCACCTATTCGGGCAACTTCGACTTCTACGAGGAGCAGCGCGCGCTCGGCGAGCGGCAGCGCCAGGCGCAGTACGAGCGCCAGCAGGCGATGCTGGCCAAGGAGATCAAGTTCATCGAGCGGTTCAAGGCGCGCGCCTCGCACGCCGCCCAGGTCCAGAGCCGGGTGAAGAAGCTCGACAAGATCGAACGGGTCGAGCCGCCGCGGCGCCGCCAGTCGGTCCGCTTCGAGTTCCGCAGCCCGCCGCGCTCGGGTGACGACGTGGTGAGCTTCCGCGACGTCCACAAGGGCTATGGCAGCCAGCCGATCTATGCCGGGCTCGACCTGCGCCTGCGCCGCCAGGAGCGCTGGTGCGTGCTGGGCGCCAACGGCGCGGGCAAGTCGACGCTGCTCAAGCTCGTCGCCGGTGCGACCGAGCCGGACGAGGGCAGCGTGACGCTCGGCGCCAGCGTGCGGATGGGCTACTTCGCGCAGCATTCCATGGACCTGCTGGACGGCGACGACACGGTGTTCGAATCGCTCGATGGGTCCTTCCCGCAGGCCGGCACGGGCGCGCTGAAGTCGCTGGCCGGCTGCTTCGGCTTCTCCGGCGACGATGTCGAGAAGCCCTGCCGCGTGCTGTCCGGTGGCGAGAAGGCGCGCCTGGTGATGGCGAAGATGCTGTTCGATCCGCCGAACTTCCTCGTGCTCGACGAGCCGACCAACCATCTCGACATGGCTACGAAGGAAATGCTGGTCGAAGCCCTCGCGGCGTTCGAGGGCACCATGCTGTTCGTCAGCCACGACCGCCACTTCCTCGCCGCGCTCTCCAATCGCGTGCTGGAGCTGACGCCCGAAGGCGTCCACCAGTATGGCGGCGGCTATACCGAATACGTGGCCAGGACGGGGCAGGAAGCGCCAGGCCTTCACCCCGCCGCGTAGCGGCGCTCATTGCGGGCGGGGAAGGACGTCCGGCGATGAAGGCGAAAGCCGGATCCTCGCCGCGATGGCGCCAGCGCGCGGATGGTCGATGCTTTCGAGCGCGTGGAGTGCCGCGTCCGCCAGGTCCGGCCGGGTGCGGGCGAGGCGGCCGAACAGGACCATGCACTCCTCGTCGGCGATCGACGATGCGGCCTCGACCACATCCGCGGACGGCGCCTCGCGTAGCAACCGCTTGAGGAACGGGCGCGCCTCGCCGCGTCCCGATCGTCCGAGCGCGCACGCCGCCGAGGTCGCCACCGTCCGGTCATCGTCGGAGAGCAAACCGATCAGCGGCGACATGAGACCCTGCGAGGGCCGCGCGCAACCACAGGCAGCGGCGCGAATGCCCGGATCGGGATGGCGTAGCAACGTCTCCATGGTGCTGGCCGGCAGCAGCGCGTGCAATCGAGCGGCGGCGTCGACCGCGACGGCCAAGGTCGGGCCCCGTACGACCGCCCGGGAGATCATGTCGGAAACAGCCTGCCCGGCGATGGGGCCGCCGATCTCCGCGAGGGCGCGAAGCGCCGCAACCTGCTCGGGCACGAGGCGATCCGCGCCGAACCCTGCGAGCCGGCGGCACAACGCGGCGAGGGAAGGGACGGCGCCGGCGAGCCGCCGACGTCCGGCCTCCGCCGCGAGCCGGGCGCTGTCCGGGAGGTTCGCGTCGGCGATCGCGGCGATCAACTCCGCATCGTCCTTGTCGGGGAGGGCAACCGGCGATCCTGTGCCACGCAGCCGGGAAGGCTCGGCCCCTGCGACGGCATCGGAAAAAAGATCGAGCTGCTTTCCGCGCACCCGGTCATGATGCGCCAAAGCTGCAGCCCGTCAAAGCAGCGCGGCACGCCACGCGCAGCGGGTGTTCGATGGCTCCAGCGGGAGACGGCTCGTGCGTGTGATGGTGCTGGTGAAGGCGACCGAGGACAGCGAGAAGGGCTTCACGCCCTCTCCGGAGTCGACGGCGATGATGGAGGCGATGGGCCGGTTCAACGATGAGCTGCAGGCGGCCGGGATCCTGCGCTTCGCCGATGGCTTGAAACCGTCCTCGGAGGGAAAGCGGGTGGCGTTCGATGGGGCGGGCCGCACAGTCATCGATGGACCTTTCGCGCAGACCCGAGAGCTGGTCGCCGGCTTCTGGCTCTGGGAGGTCAAGGACATGGAAGAGGCGGTTGCCTGGGCGAAGCGTTGCCCCAATCCCATGCCGGGCCCCAGCGAGATCGAGATCAGGCCGCTCTACGAGATGGCCGATTGGCGGCCATAGCGGGCACGCCTTCCGCTCAGCTCTGCTTACGCGGCCAGACTTTGCGGAGGGCGGTGTCGAGCCGCCGCCACAGCGGCGACAGCACGTGGCTGGCGAGCGGGATTGCCAGCAGGCCGACGACGAGTCCGATCGCGCCCGCGCCGGCGGCTTCGACCAGCCACGCGACCATCGGCCGAGCGACGGGGACCGCGCCTGCTACAGCCGCGCCGACATGCTCGAGGACATGGCTCGGCCCGCCGAGGCCGTAGGCTTCGAGCCCGTGGAGGATGATGCCGCCGCCGACCCAGATCATTGCCGCCGTGCCGATGACGCCCAATGCATTGAGGAGGTGCGGCATGCCCTGCACGATCGCGCGCCCGGCGAGCCGCAGCGGCGCGGCAGCCGGGGAGTCCGGCGCCAGCCGTGCCATCGCCAGGCCGAGATCGTCGGCCTTCACGATCAGCGCCACGACGCCGTAGACGGCTGCCGTGATGCCGATGCCGACGACGGCGAGGATGATCGCCCGCTCCACCGCGCTGTCGCCCGGAATGGCGGCCAGCGCAATGGCCATGATCTCGGCCGAGAGGATGAAATCGGTCCTGATCGCACTGGCGACCCTCTGATCCTCGAAAGTCGCCGCGTCGAGCGCGCCGGCCTGGGCGTCGCCGGATTCCGCCGTGTGCGGGTCGTGCGGGAAAAGGTGCTCCCAGACCTTCTCCGCGCCCTCGTAGCAGAGATAGGCGCCGCCGATCATGAGCAGCGGCGTGATCGCCTGCGGCAGGAAGATGCTGAGCAGGAGCGCGGCAGGGAGCAGGATCAGCAGCTTGTTGCGGAGCGAGCCCAGCGCGATCTTGCCGATGATCGGCAGCTCGCGTGCCGGGCTGAAGCCGGTGACGTAGCGCGGCGTGACGGCGGTGTCGTCGATCACGACGCCGGCCGCTTTCGCGCCGGCCTTGGCGGCGTGGGCCGCGACGTCGTCGACCGACGCGGCGGCGACCTTGGCCAGAGTGGCGATGTCGTCGAAGAGGGCCAACAGGCCGCCGCTCATGCATTCATCCTTCGGTCGGTCGCACGATTCGTCGTCATGCCGGGCTGATGGTCCGGCCGGCGTTTGATAAGGTCACCCTCTCACGGAGGAAATGCCAAGGCCATGGTCAAGACAGTGCTCTACGCGGAGAAGCTCTACGACAACGACAAGGTCGAGCGCGAGATCTTCGGTCCCGACGTCCGGGTCGTCTGGCGCAACGTCGCCAACCTGTCGCAGCTCGACGAGCGGGACTGCGCCGATGTCGACGGGCTGATGGTGCTGCGGCACGGGGTGAACGCCGAGCAGTTCGCCAAGTTCCCCAAGCTCGCCTGCGTCGTGCGCATGGGCGTCGGCTACGACAAGGTGGACCGCAAGGCGGCCGCCGCGCGCGGCGTCACGGTGTGCAACGTACCGGACTACGGCACGACCGAGGTCGCCGATCATGCGCTGGCGCTGGCCCTGGCGCTCCGCCGCGGCGTCATCCTCCACCACGAGGCGCAGCGGCGGCCGCAGCCCGCGCCGTGGAGCTACGTGCGCGATCCGCTATTGCGGCGAAACGGCGTGCAGACCTTCGGCATCGTCGGGCTGGGCCGCATCGGCACGGCGGCGGCGCTGCGCGCGAAGGCGTTCCAGTTCCGCGTCGTCGTCTACGATCCCTACATGCCGAACGGCACGGAGCTCGGCGTCGGCGTCGAGCGGGTGAACTCGCTCGAGGCCCTGATGGAGCAGACCGATACGCTGTCGATCCACGCGCCGCTGACGCCCGAGACGCGCGGCATGATCTCGCGCGCGATGCTCGAGCGCATGCCGAAGGGCGGCGTGGTGGTGAGCACCGCGCGCGGGCCGATCGTCGATGTCGACGCGCTCGCCGATCTGCTGAAGCGCGGCCATCTCGCCGGTGTCGGCCTGGACGTGCTGCCCGTCGAGCCGCCGGTCGAGCCCGTGCCCGAGCTGGTGCGCGCCTATCGCGCGCGCGAGCCGTGGTGCGAGGGCCGCCTGATCATCACGCCGCACTCCGCCTTCTTCACGCCCGAGGCGTGGGACGACATCCGGGTCAAGTCGGCCGAGACCATGCGTGCCGCCCTGCTTGGCCCTCGCCCGCAGAACGTCATCACCCCGGACATGTTCTGACGGCTCTTGCGCCGGGCGCGCGCCACTCATAGGCGCTAACTTTGCCTTCGGCAAAAGCCATCATGCTCCTCTCCCCCTAGCGGGGGCGAGGAGCATGAGAAGAGGACAAAGTTAGCGCCTATGGGCGCGCCACTCCAGTTGCACGAATATTGACTTGAAGGCCGTCGTCCCGACCGGAGCCGAGCGTAGCGAGGCGTAGTGGAGGGACCTGCTCATGCAACGCCGGCCGGGAAGAACAGGTCCCTCGACGACGCTTCGTTGCGCTCGGGACGACGGAAGAGGGCGCGCAGTCAAAAGGCTAGCACCCATAGGCGGAACTCACCGCGGGCGATTCTCGGTGCCGAGACCGGCGGTGATGAACAGCGCGGTGGCGTGGCCGGCGACGTCGGCGGTGTGCCACACGCCGCGCGGGTTGATCGCGTACTCGCCAGGGCGCAGCGTGACGCTGCGGACCCCTTCGGCCAGTTCCTGGAACAGCGTGATCTCGCCGGCGGTGCAGACCACCACCTCCTCGCCGGCCGGGTGCCGCTCCCAGCTCGTCCAGCTCTCGCTGAAGCTGTATTGCGAGACGAGGCGTCCTTCTTCGCCGTCGGCGGCGTTGCGTTCGGCATAGGAGGCGTACCAGTCCATGCCGGTGAACTCGGGCTGCGACACGGCCCGCGCGCCGCGACCGAGATGGAGCGGAAAACGCTCCAGGGACAGTGGCTTCGTCATGCAGGCGCCTTGTAGCACACGACAGCGCGTCCGTTCAGGCGCATAGTCCGCCCCTTCGTGAGGTGAATGCCGTGCCCGACCAGACCATCTACCAGAAGCCCCGCCGCGCCGAGCGGCCGGGCGAGGCGATCGTCACCAGCACCTGCGGCCACAATTGCGGCGGCCGCTGCGTGGTCAACGCGCATGTCGTCGAGGACAGGATCGTACACATCTCGACCGACCCGGCGCGCTGGCAGCCGGATCTTCCGCCGCTGCATGCCTGCGCCCGCGGCGTCGGCCAGATCGAGCGGGTCTACCATCCCGACCGGCTGAAATATCCGATGCGCCGCGTCGGTGCGCGCGGCGCCGGCGGCTGGGAGCGCATCTCGTGGGACGAGGCGATGGAGCAGGTCGCCGGCGAACTGCAGCGGGTGCGGCGCCGGTACGGCAATGCCTCGATCCTCGATGCCTCACGCTCGGGCAGCCTGTCGATGCTGCATGGCGGCGGCGTGGCCAAGCGCTTCTTCTACAAGTTCGGCGGCTGCACCAACCTGTGGTCCAACATGTCGGCCGAAGCCGAGATCTTCGCCGTACGCATGACCTTCGGCAGCGACAACAAGGTCTCCGGCCGCGAACCGACCGACTACGTGAACTCGAAGCTCATCCTGATGTGGGGCTGGAGCCCGTCCGACGGCACGTTCGGCACGGGGACGCCCGAATATCTCAAGGAAGCAAAGAAGAAGGGCGTACGCATCGTCTGCGTCGATCCGCGCCGCACACGCACCAGTCGCCAGCTCGCCGACGAGCATCTCTTCATCAGGCCGTCGACCGATGCCGCCGCGCTGATCGCGATGACCCAGGTGATCGTGAGCGAGGGGCTGCACGACCAGGCCTTTTGCGATCGCCATGTGCTCGGCTTCGACGAGGCGCATCTGCCGGAGGGCGCGCCGGCCGGCTCGTCCTATCGCGCGTACCTGATGGGTGAGAGCGACGGGGTGCCCAAGACGCCGGAATGGGCCGCGCCCTTGTGTGGCATGCCGGCCGAGACGATCCGCCGGCTGGCCCGCGAGTTCGGCTCGACCAAGCCCGCGGCGCTGCATTGCGGCTACGCGCCCGGCCGCACCGCGTTCGGCGAGCAGTTCCATCGCGCGGCCTATGCGCTGGCGGCGATCACCGGCAATGTCGGCATCGTCGGCGGCAATTCGGGCGTGAGCAATGGCGTCACCGGCCGCAGCGGCATCAAGAGCCTGGCGCCGGGCTCCAACCCGATCGATTCGAAGGTGGCGACTCCGCTGCTCGCCGACCTGCTGGCGCGCGGCAAGGCCGGCGGCTATCCGGCCGACATCAAGCTGATCTACTCGTCGGGCGGCGACCTGTTCAACCAGTGCCCCAACGCCGGCAAGATGGCCGCGTCGCTCGACGGCGTGGAGTTCATCGTCGTGCAGGATCACTTCCTGACGCCGACCGCGCGGCATGCCGACATCGTGCTGCCGGCGACGACCTTCTGGGAGCGCAACGACGTGCACACGCCGTGGGGCGGTGCGGGGCACTACGCGATCTACATGAAGCAGGCGATCCGGCCGATGTACGAGTGCCGCAACGACATGGACATCTTCGCCGATCTCGCCGCGCGGGTCGGCATCAACGACTACAGCGAACTCAACGAGGACCAGTGGTTGCGTGAGCTGACCGCCGATGCGGTCGACGATTTCGAAGCGTTCGTCGAGCAGGGCGTGGCGCGCTTCGCACCGCCGGCGGATGCCGTTGCCTTCGCCCGGCAGATCCGCGATCCGGAAAACCATCGGTTCGCCACGCCTTCGGGCAAGATCGAGGTCTATTCGACGGCGCTGGCCGCCAAGCCCGACTTCTACGGCCTCGGCGTGATCCCGCCGATCCCGACCTGGATCCCGCCGGTCGAGGCCGATCCGCGCCATCCGCTGATGCTGTGCAGCGCGAAGTCCCGCGCGCGCACCCATTCGATCCACGGCAACCAGCCGCTGCTGGCGCGGGTCGATCCCGACGACGTGTGGATGCATGCCGACGACGCGGCGGCGCGCGGCATCGCGAACGGCGACACGGTGCGCGTGTTCAACGATCGCGGCGCGACGCTCCTGCCGGTGAAGGTGACGCGCGACATCGCGCCGGGCGTGGTCACGATCAAGGAGGGCGCCTGGTTCGCGCCCGATGCGACCGGCACGGACACCAGCGGTTGCGCCAACGCGCTCGCCGAGGATCGCGCCGCCCCCTGCGGCGCCACGACCTACAACACCAACCTGGTCGAGGTCGAGGCGGCCAGCAGTGCAGCTCTCTCTGTCTTGCCGGAGCGCGGGCGTCCCGCCCGCGCTCCGGCAAGAAAATGATATCCGATCGCTCAGCGCCGGTAGAACGGGGCGCGCTTCTTCACGGGATCGAGCAGGGACCAGTCGCCCTGCTCGACGACGTGGCCGAGCGGGAAGGGTGAGCGCGGCTCCTGGCCGAGCGAGCGCATGACCCTGTCGTCGCGGTAGTAGCAAAGCAGGATGACTCGAGTCAGGGCGGTGAGCGGCGCCCCGCCCTCGGCCCGTAGTTCATTGGCGACGGTCAGCCGGCGGTCGGCCGGAAGGTCGGCGAACGCGCCGCCGGCGAGGAGGGACAGGCGGCCGAGGGCGAGGCCGATATCCTCGCGGTCGCGGCCGAGGCTGCGCTCGATCTCGGAAAAAATCGCCTCGTCGTCGGCGCCCGGCGCGGCGTAGCGGTCGCTGGCGGGGATCATCGTGCCGGCAAAGGCCCGCAGGTCGCGGGCTTCGGCGGCGGTGAGGGCAGGGGTGGCTGGCATGTGCGGCTCGCGGTCCACTTCAGGTCAATCGAACAAGGTGCCGTCGGCGGCGCGGCGCTTGATGTTGTCGGCGATCCACAGCGACAGGGCCTGGATGGTCGAGGTCGGGTTCACGCCGCCCGACGTGACCCAGATGCTGCCGTCGACGATGAACAGGTTCTTCACGTCGTGGCAGCGGCCCCAGCCGTTGACCACCGAGCGCTCGGGGTCGGTCCCCATCCGCGCGGTGCCGAGCAGGTGCCAGCCGCCGTTCATGATCGGCGCTTCCGTCGAGATGTCCGTCGCGCCGGCGGCCTTCAGCGCCTCGGTCGCGCGCGCGATGCCGTGCGCCATCATCTTGCGGCTGTTGTCGCTCAGCGTGTAGTCGATGCGCGGCGCGGGGATGCCGCTGGGGTCCTTCAGCACCGGATCGAGGGTCACGCGATTGTGCGCCTCGGGCAGGTCCTCGCAGATCGCGCTGAGGCTGAGCCGATGGTTGAGCAGCCGGCGATAGACCGCGTGATGGTCCGCGCCGAACGGCAGGCGGCCCGCCGCCGTGCTCGAGATCGCCTCGACGATCGAGCCCATGCCGCGGTTGATCTGGAAGGTGTAGCCGCGCACGAAGTCGCGCGCGGCGTCGGTCTCGTAGAATTCCTGGCTCCACAGGCAGAGCGTCGGGCCGTGGTTGCCGTCCATCTCCTCGTCGACATAGCCGTAGGTGTAGGCATAGGGATGGAACATCAGGTTCCGACCGACCAGGTCGGTCGAGTTGGCGATGCCGTTGGGGAAGCGGCCGGACTGCGAGGCGAGCATCAGGCGCGGCGTGCCGACGCCGTTGCAGGCGACGATCACCAGCTCGGCCGGCTGGAACTTCTCCTCGCCCTTGGCGTCGTAATAGATCGCACCCGAGGCCATGCCGTGCTCGTCGAGCGTGATCTCGCGCACCCGGCAGCGCGTGCGCAGCTCGACGCCGGCGCGGATCGCCGCCGGCCAGTAGGTGATATCGGTGCTGGCCTTGGCGCCCTGTGCGCAGCCCGGCGTGCAATGGCCGAGATTGATGCAGCGGCCGCGGCCCTCGTAGTCGACGGTGGCGACGGTCGAATCGGACGGCCACCAATGCCAGCCCAGCTTGTTCATCGCCTTGCCGATGCGCTGGCCGCTCTTGCCCAGCGGCAAGGGCGGCATGGGCGGCTGGTGGAAGGGATAGCCGGGATCGCCGGCGAGGCCGGAGACGCCCATCATGCGGTCGTTCTCGGCGAAGAACGGCTCGAGCGTGTCGTAATCGACCGGCCAGTCGTCGGCGACGCCGTCGAGGCTCCTCACCTTGAAGTCGGACGGCTTCAGGCGCGGATAGTGCGCGGTGTACATGATCGTGCTGCCGCCCACGCCGTTGAAGTTGACCACCTTGATGGGCGAGTTGGCGTCGTTGATCGGATAGTCGGTCTCGCGCGCGCGCCGGTTGGGGTTGATCGCGAAGTCGCTGAACAGGCGCGCCTCCCAGTCGCGGCCGTTGCTCGGATAGTCGGTCGGCTTCACCCAGTCGCCCTGCTCGAGGCAGAGGATGCGCATCTTGCTGTCCGCGAGGCTCCAGGCAGCCGCGGCACCGGAAGCGCCGGAGCCGATGATCAGGACGTCGACCTTTTCGTTCATTGCTTCTCACCCTGTTCGCAGACATCGACCCATTCGGCTTTGACCAGCTCGGCCATGCGCGCCGGCTCGATGCGCAGCGCCGAGTTGGCGGAGCCGGCGGCCGGCACGACTTCATCGAAAGCCTTCAGCGACACGTCGCAGTAGACGGGCAGGGGCGTCGCCAGCCCGAACGGGCAGACGCCGCCGACCGGATGGCCGGTCGCGGCCACGACCTCGTCGGCGGTCAGCATGCGCGGCTTGCCGCCCAGCACGTCCTTGATCTTGCGGTTGTTCAGCCGCGCGGTGCCCGAGGCCACGATCAGCAAGGTGCGATCCTTGATGCGCAGCGACAGAGTCTTGGCGATCTGCGCCGGTTGCACGCCGTGGCCCCTGGCCGCCATGTCGACCGTGGCGGTGCTGGCGTCGGTCTCGAGGATCTCGATGTCGGGGGCATGGGTGGCGAGAAACGCACGAACTGTCTCGACGGTCATCGTGCCATCCTAGCGCGTCGGCGATTCTGCGCTATAGGAATGGGCTTTGATCCGGAGGAGCGTGCGATGTGGTTCGTGTTGGAGGCCGAGTATGCCATCGAGGACGGTCGCGCCAACTGGAACCGGCCGGTTCCCGAGACGGTCGTCTGGCACGGCCCCTACGAGACCGCCGAGGAGGCCGACAAGGTCGTGCGCGCCCGCATGTGGGCGAAGATCGACATCTACGCCCACAAGGCCCGCGCGGTGGATCTCACGGTCAAGGAGTAACGACTGTCTTCTGCTGGGGGGGCGCCACTCCAGTGACGCGTCTTCCTTGTCGTTGCAGTACCGCATGACGCGCCACTGGAGTGGCGCGCCCCCAGCAGAACTCATCCAATGGGGGCTAGCGCAGCACGATCTCCACGCGGCGGTTCTGCGCCTCGCGCACGCCATCTGGGGTGGGGATCATCGGCTGGCTTTCGCCCAGGCCCACGACGGAGATGTCGGAGGCGGCGACGCCGTTGCGCACCAGGTCGTCCTTCACCGCATTGGCGCGGCGCAGCGAGAGGGCCATGTTGTAGGCCTCGGTGCCGGCACGGTCGGTATGGCCGGTCGCCGTGATCTGCGCGCCGCCCTTGGTCTTGTAGGCCATCGCGGCCTTGCGGATCGTGTCCTGCGCGACCAGCGTGAGGTCCGACTTGTCGAAATCGAAGAACACCATGAAGGATGGCGCGGTGATGACCATGGCCGGCTCGTAGCACCACACCGTGCGATCGGTGGTGTCGTCGCGGATCGTGCGATCTGTCCGGTCGGCGATATCGTCGCGGTTGGTGCGGTCGGTGCGATCCCTTCGGTCGCTGCGATCGGTGCGATCGGTGCGGTCCGTGCCGTCGTAGCAGGGACCGACATAGCCCCGCACGGGCCGGCTGCTTGTCGTGGCAGGCGTGACCTTGGCGTCGGCCGGCGTGGCGCAGTTTGCGATCAGCCGACCGCTCGCGCTCATCCTCGGCTCATCGCAGCCGGCGACCATAAAGAGTGCCGCCACCGCGGCCAGCCACTTCAACATCCCAAGCTCTCCCCAATCAGGCTATCATGACAGTCCGGTCCAAGTTTGCAATTCCACTGCAGGGAGGCACGATGACGCGAGCGTCTTTTTTCGCGACGGTCCTGCTGGCCGCCGCACCTCTGGGGACGGCCCATGCCGAGGTCCTGAGCTACACCTGCACGTCCAAGGACGTGACCGGCGATCTGAGCCCGCCTTATTTCGAAGTCAACCTCGCGACCTCGAAAGTGACGTTTCCGAAGGGCGACCCGCCCCGCACGGTGACGGTCGAGATCACCGACAACGAGTTCGCGTTTATCGTTCCCTATAACTACTACGAAGTTAAGATCGACCGCCGCTCCGGCCTGGTCCTCACCCGCAGCAACAAGCGTATCTGGGCCGAGAACGGCACGTGCACGCCTGTGAAGGCCAACTAGAGGGAACGCCATGCCGACGATCGATGCCCAGGTCCATTGCTACGAGCGCAACCATCCCGGCCGGCCCTGGACGGCGGTGCTCGCCGGGCCGCCGGAGGTGACGGGGCCGGACATGATCAAGGCGATGGACGAGGTCGGCGTCGACGGTGCGCTGCTCGTCTCGGTCTACACCATGTACCGCTGGGACGAATCCTACGCCGTCGCCGTGCAGCAGGCCCACCCCGACCGCTTCGGCGTGATCAAGCCGGTCGATGCCAACGATCCCAAGGTCGCCGACACCATCGCCGACTGGGCGGCGCTGCCCGGCACGGTCGCCATCCGCATCATGATGACGCCGGAGATCTCCAACGACGCGGCCGATCCCGGCATCAACCGCATCCTCGCCGCGGCCGCCGGGCACGACCTGCCGGTCAACATGCTGGGGCGCGGTCCCGAGCGGCTGGGCCAGATCGGCCAGCTCGCCAAGCGCAATCCCGACACCCAGATCGTGCTCGATCACCTCGGCCTGGAACAGCCGATGATGCCGCCGGCCCCCGCCGAGCCGTGGCACGAGCTGCCGCTGGTGCTGGCGCTTGCCGAGAACCGCAACGTCGCGATCAAGATCACCGGCGCCTGCACGCTCAGCCACGAGAAGTTCCCCTACAAGGACATCTGGGCGCCGCTCGGCCGCATCTTCGATGCCTTCGGCCTCGAGCGCTGCATGTGGGGCACCGACTGGACGCGCGCGGTCAACCTGCTGACCTACAAGGAAGGCGTCGAGGCGTTCCGCGTCACCGACCGGCTGTCCGACAGCGATCGGGCGATCCTGATGGGCGGCAGCCTGCAGAAGATCTACGGCTGGTCGCCGAAGAAGAAGGCATGACGCGCCCGCCCGTCATCGACGCCCAGGTCCATTGCTACGGGCGCGACACGCCCGAGAGGCCGTGGGCCGATCCGTTCCCCGGACCGGCGGAGATGACGGGCGAGGCCATGGTCAAGGCGATGGACGAGGTCGGCGTGGACGGGGCGCTGCTCACGTCGGTGTTCGCGATCTATCGCTTCGATGCACGCTACGCCGTAGGCGTCCGGAACGAACATCCCGGCCGCTTCGCGCTGATCAAGCCGGTCGATGCCAACGATCCGGCGGTGGCCGAGACCGTCGCGGACTGGGCCGCGACGCCGGGCGCCGTCGGGGTGCGCATCATGATGCGGCCGGAAATCTCGGACGATCCCGCCGATCCGGGCCTGAACCGCATCCTGGCCGCCGGCGCGCGCCATGGTCTGCCCGTGAACATCCAATGCTGGGGCCGGCTGCCGCAGGTCGGCGCGCTCGCCGTCCGCCATCCCGACACGCAGGTCGTGGTCGACCATGTCGGCATGACCCAGGTCTTCGCGCCGCCGGCGCGGCCGCAGCCGTTCGACGATATCGACAACGTGCTGGCGCTGGCGCGGCACGGCAACGTCGCGATCAAGATCACCGGCGCCTGCACCTACAGCCACGAGCCGTTCCCTTATCGCGACATCTGGGATCCGCTGGCCCGGGTATTCGACGCCTTCGGCCTCGACCGCTGCCTGTGGGGCACCGACTGGACCCGCGCGACCGCGCTGCTCACCTACCGGGAAGGTGTCGAGGCGTTTCGGGTGACTGACCGGCTGAGCGACTCCGACCGCGCGACGCTGATGGGCGGCAGCCTGCGGAAGATTTATCGCTGGGCGCCGCAGAAGTAGGAACCGCGATGACCAGCACGCGATTGTCGTCATTCCTGCTTCGCTTCTCGACCCGAGGTCGGCTGAATGGTTGAACGTCGCCTCGCGGCTATTCTGGCTGCCGACGTCGTCGGGTATTCGAATCTCGTGAGTATCGACGAAGCTGGCACCTTGTCGAAGCTCCGCGCCTTGCAGATGGAGGTTATCGAACCCCAGATCGCCAAATTCTCCGGCCGGTTATTCAAGACGATGGGAGATGGATTTCTCGTTGAATTCGTGAGCGCCGTGCAGGCAGTGAGCTGTGCCAAGGCGATTCAGGAGGCCAACACAATCGATCAAATGGTCCTGCGAATCGGCATTCATCTCGGTGATGTTGTGGTCCAGGGTGACGACCTGCTTGGCGATGGTGTCAATATAGCGGCGCGAATCGAAGGCATTGCCGCGGGCGGAGGAATTGCCATCTCCCGTCAAGTGCATGATCAGGTGCAGGACAAGCTCGATATTGCATTTGTCGACAAGGGTGATGTCGCGCTCAAGAACTTGGCGCGACCCGTTCACGTCTTTGCAATGTCAGGCGCGGGGGCTGCCGGGAAGCATCTTCTACCACTGGATAAGCCATCCATCGCCGTGCTGCCGTTCCAGAACATGTCTGGCGACCCTGAGCAGGAGTACTTCGCCGACGGCATGGTCGAGGACATCACGACGGCATTGTCGCGCAACAAGAGGCTGTTCGTAATCGCGCGAAATTCATCCTTTACATACAAGGGCCGCGCAACGGACGTGCGCCAGGTCGGCCGCGAACTGGGTGTGCGGTATGTGCTGGAGGGAAGTGTTCGCCGATCGGGCGGTCGACTTCGCCTGACTGGGCAGCTCGTGGATGCGACGAATGGTATTCATGTCTGGGCAGATCGATTTGACGGCGCACTGGATGACATATTCGATTTGCAAGACCGCATTACGTCCGGCGTCGTAGTCGCAATGCTGCCGATCCTCGAGCAGGCGGAGATCGAACGATCGCGTCACAAGCCTACAGAAAGTCTGGCTGCTTACGACTACTACCTGCGAGGTCGGGCGCTGTATGCGAAGCATATTCAGGAGGCGAACGACCCAGCCATCGTGCAGTTTCGCAAAGCTGCCGAACTCGATCCAGATTGGGGACTGCCGGTTGCGCACATCGGCGAGTGCATCAAGCGGCGAATCGAATGGGGATGGAGTACGGACACGAAGCGGGATGCGGCGGAAGCAGCGGTCCTGGCGCACAAGGCAATGGCCATCGAGAACGCTGACCCGCAAGCCATGGCCTTGGCGGGATCGGCACTGATGCTTACGGAGCCCGAGGAGGCCGCAGGACTTCTCGACAGGGCCATTGCACTGGATTCCAATTACTTTTCTGCCTGGAATTGGAGAGGCTGGACGGCTCTTGTGATTGGCGAGAAAGATGCCGGGCGTTATTTCGAAAAGGCATTGCGCCTTAGCCCTTCTTTCCCGGGCCGCTACTGGCTGAATGTCGGTCTCTCGGCCACTTATATCGTCAGCGGGCGATACGATGAGGCCGTATCCCTTTTGACAAGTGTGCTTCGTCAACATTCAGAGCAGCACCTTGCCTTGGTGCTGCATACGGTGGCTCTTGCCCTGGCCGGTAAAGCCGACGAGGCGCTTAGATCGCGCGAGAACTTGATGAAAGCCGCACCAGCTTTACGTCTTTCAAATATCGGCACTTGGCTGATGACTCGTGACGCCGAAACTCTGCGCATCATCAGGAATGGCCTTCAACTCGCGGGAGTCGCGGAGTGATCACCTTGTGAAGGCGTGCGACCCTGCGCTTCCGCTCCGCCTTGCCACATCGGCACACCTCCATCGAAAGCGCTGAGCGAGGAAAGGTCACAACGCCCTGAGCGCCGCCTCGACCTCTTCGACGTGGCCCTTGACCTTGACCTTGCGCCAGATCTTGCGGACCACGCCGTCCTTGTCGATCAGGAAGGTTGCGCGGTCGATGCCCATGTACTTGCGGCCGTACAAGCTCTTCTCGATCCAGGTTCCGTATTTCTCGCAGACCTTGCCGTCCTCGTCGGACACCAGCGGGAAATTCAATTGGTACTTGGCCTTGAACTTGTCGTGGCGAGCGACGCTGTCCTTGCTGACGCCGACCACCTGCGCCTTCAGCTTCTTGAACGCCGCCGCCCCGTCGCGGAAGCCGCACGCCTCGGTCGTGCAACCCGGCGTGTCGTCCTTGGGATAGAAGTACAGCACCACCGGCGCGCCGCGCAGCCCGGAGAGCTTCAGCGTGCCGCCGCCGTCGGTCGCGGCGGTGAAATCCGGCGCCTTCTTGCCTTCCTCGACACTCATGTCCCGCTCCTCGATGTCCAGCCGGCCGCGCGCGCCGGCGCCTCCACGGTCCGCTCGTATATAGCACGCGCCGACTTCGCCTCGGCGTCGATGCGTGTGCGCAGCGTCGCGAGGTCGGGCACGTCCTCGGTCTGCGCGATCAGCCGTTGCTGGCCCTCGGGCGCCCTGGTCTCGTCGAACGCGGCCTCGTCGCCGTTCAGGGTCAGCCGCAGCAGGCTCTGCACGTCGGACATCAGCAGGCGCGTGGCGCACAGCGCTTCGGCATCGCCGCGGTCGAGCAGGCCGAAGGCGGCGGCGCGGCGCAGCACCTCGGCGGGATGCGGATCGAGGATGTCCGGCCGGGTCGCGGCGTGGCGCAGGGCGAGGTACTGGGCGATGAAGTCGATGTCGAACAGCCCGCCGGCCAGGTGCTTGAAGTCCCACGCGCTCTTGGCCGGCGCATGCCGCGCGATGCGGTCGCGCATGTCGGCCACGTCGCGCAGCAGCGCGTCGGCATCGCGCGGCCGGCAGAGCGTTCCGAGGATGATGGCGCGCAACCGCTCGACCAGCTCCGGCGGCCCATGGATCACGCGCGCCCGGGTCAACGCCATGTGCTCCCATGTCCAGGCCGACTGCGCGTGGTAGGTCTCGAAGCCCTCCAGCGAATTGGCCAGCGGCCCGGCCCGGCCGGACGGGCGCAGCCGCATGTCGACCTCGTACAGCGCGCCCTCGTTGGTCAGGGCGGTGAGGGCGGTCACGATCTTGGCGCTGAGCCGCGTGTAATACTGGATCGGCGCCAGCGGCTGCGCGCCGTCGGAGGCGTCGAGGCCGGGCGGGATGTCGTAGACGAAGATCAGGTCGAGGTCGGAGGTGGCCGACATCTCGCGGCTGCCGAGCTTGCCCATGCCGAGCACTGCCAGGCGCTGGCCATGGAAGGTGCCGTGCGCCAGCGCGAAGCGCTTCTCGACCCGGTCGCACAGCGCCGAGATCGTCGCCTGGGCGATGTCGGAATAGGCGAGGCCGGCCTCGGCGGGCCGCACGATGCGCTTGAGTTGCTGCACGCCGACCTGGAAGCGGCGATCGTTGGTCCAGCGCCGCGCGGCATCGAGGATGTCCTGGTCGTCGTCGACCTGCGCCAGCGTGGCCGTCAGGTCGGCCGTCATCTCGGCCACCGGCGGCAGGCGGTCGTAGAAGGCGGGCGACAGGACCGAATCGAGCAGTAGCGTGCGGCGCGCAAGTTGCGCGGCCAGGCCGGGGGCACTGCCCATGATCGTGGCAACCAGCTCGATCAGGGCAGGGTTCGACTTGAACAGGGAGAAGAGCTGCACGCCGGCCGGCAGGTTGCCGAGGAACTGGTCGAAGTTCAGCAATGCCTGGTCGGGCGAGGCCGTGTCGCCCAGCGCCTTGAGCAGCGCCGGCATCAGCTCGGTCAGCAGCTCGCGCGCCCGCGCAGAGGTCGTCGAGCGATAGCGGCCGTGATGCCAGCGACGCACGATGCCGGCGGCGGCTGCAGCATCCCGGAAACCCAGCCCCTGCAGGGTCTCCAGCGTGCCGGGATCGTCGTCTGTGCCAGTGAAGACGAGGTTGCCGCCCGGCCCGGCAAGGCTGGGCTCTTCCTCGAACAGCCGCGCATAGTGGCTCTCCACGCAGCGCAGCGTCGCCAGCATGTCGGCCTCGAAAGATGGCCGGTCGGGATAGCCGAGGAAGGTCGCGATCGCGCCCAGCCCCGCCTCGTCCGCGGGAAGGCTGTGGGTCTGGCGGTCGTCGACCATCTGCAGCCGGTGCTCGACCCGGCGCAGGAAGCCGTAGGCGGCGATCAGCTCCTCCGTGGCGCGCGGTCCCACGTGGCCGGCGGCCGCCAGCGCCCGCAGCGTCTCGCAGGTGCCACGCAGACGGAGCGCCGGGTTGCGGCCGCCGAAGATGAGTTGCTGGGTCTGCGCGAAGAACTCGATCTCGCGGATGCCGCCGCGGCCGAGCTTGACGTTGTGGCCGGCCACCTTGACCGTGCCGCCGCCGCGATGGGCATCGATCTGGCGCTTGATCGAATGGATGTCGTGGATCGCCGCGAAATCGAGATGGCGCCGCCAGATATAGGGCCGCAGCGTGGAGAGAAAAGTCGCGCCGACGCCACGGTTGCCGGCCACGGGATGCGCCTTGATCATGGCGGCGCGTTCCCAGTTCTGCCCGACGCTCTCGTAGTAGAGTTCGGCGGCCTCGACCGACATGGCCAGCGGCGTGGAGCCGGGATCAGGCCGCAGCCGCAGGTCGGTGCGGAAGATGTAGCCGTCGACCGAGGCCTCGGACATGAGCTGCACGAGCAGGCGCGAGGCACGCACGAAGTGGCGCGAGATCTGCTCGTTGCCGGCGAGGGCCGGCACGTCGCGGTCGTAGAGCAGGATCAGGTCGATGTCGCTCGAATAGTTGAGCTCGCCGGCGCCGAGCTTGCCCATGCCCAGCACCGTGAAGCCGGCGGCCTGCGGATCGCCGCCCAGCGCAAGCTGGCCGTCCCGTTCGAGCTGCAGCAGGATCGCATCGGTGAGCGCATCGAGGCAGGTGCCGGCAAAGCCGCTCAGCGTGCCGGTGATCCGCTCGAGCGGCCAGGCGCCGGCGATGTCGGCCACCGCGATGGCGAGCGCGACGCGCCGCTTAAGCCGGCGCAGGCGCGCGGCGATGGCGTCCGGCGCCGCGCCCGCGGCCGCGTCGGCCCGCACGGCGGCGAGGTCGCTGTCGAGGCCGGCTTGTGCCGCGTCGGGGCCGTTGCGCCATAGATCGGTCAAGAAATCGGGGTTCTGTAGCGCCGTCTCGGTGAGGTAGGGGCTGTTGCCGAACAACGCGTCGAGCAGCGCCGCGAAGCTGGCGTCGTCAGGAGTGGACGCCGTCTCGCGCCAGCGGGTCCAGCCCACGGCCAGGCGAGTGGAGTCGTACGGGCGGGGCAGGCGAGCGGTCGAAAGCCAAGACATGGGGAGCGATGGCCGTTAGATTGGTCGGCGCAGCCGCCATCGGTCAACGCGGAAGTATCGGGTTTTGGTCAAAAGGACGGTTCGAATCTGCGCACGGCTGTTGACTGGCGCCGCCATCGTCGCGGCGGCGGTGGTGACCGCTTGCGCGCTGCGCCTGATGGCCGGGCCGATCGATCTCGATTTCCTGAAGCCCCGTTTCCTCACCGAGTTCGAGACGCCCGAAGGCCGCGTCCGGGTCGATGCCGACCGGTTGTATGCCGAATGGGGCGGCCTGCGCGAGCCGATGCGGGTCGTCGTCGTGGGCCTGCACGTGACCGACGCGAAGAAGCAGGAGATCGCCACGGCGCCCAGCGTCGCGTTCTCCTTCGAGCCGCGCAGCGTCATGCGCGGGCAGCTTCTTCCGACCGCCATCGTGGTCGACCGTCCGACGCTGGATGCCGAGATCGCGCGCGAGGGCGGCATGCTGAAGCGCGTCCTGGCGACCTCGGACGCAAGCACGCAGGGCGAGTTCGTGACCCTGCTGATCGAGCAGCTCCTGGCCGAGCACAACCATCATTCGCTGCTCGGCCAGCTCGACACCGTCGAGGTCGTCCATGCCCGGGTCTCGCTGCGCGACGTGCCGAGCGGCGTGGTGTGGATCGCGCCGAATGCGCAGGCGCGCCTGCGGCGCGACGCCGCCGGCGTCGCCATCTCCGCCAGCGCCCGCTTCCTCAGCGCCGCGTCGGGGGAGCCGATCGACGTGCGGCTGTCCGGCACCTACGGCCGCGACCGCAGCCGGATCTCGGTCGAGGCGGGCATCGACGGCTTCAAGCCCTCGATGCTGGCGCAGCTCTCGGAGGATGCGGCCCTGCTGCGCGGACTCGACATCGCGCTCTCCGGAAGATTGCGGGTCGAGGCGAACGGCCAGGGCGAGATCCGCACCATGACGATGGAGGTCACCGCCGGCGCCGGCACCATCACGCTGCCGGGCGTGCTCCCGGTTCCGCACAAGGTCCGTTCGGTCAATGCGCGGGCGCATGTCGATGCCGCCACGCACACCGCCCGTATCGAGCATGTCGATGTCGATCTCGGCGGGCCGAAGATCTCGTTGAAGGGCACCGGCCTGCGCACGGAGAAGGAGCAGACGTTCAGTGGCCGGGCCGAGCTGAAGCAGGTGCCGATCGACCGGCTCGGCGACTACTGGCCGCTCGAGTTCGCGGCGGGCGGCCGTATCTGGGCGCTGGCCAACCTCAGCGCCGGCTCGGTCGACATCGCGGGAGAGTTCGGCCTCAGCGTGCCGGGAACGGATCTCTCCCGGCTCACCGTCGATCGGACCGTCGCCTTCCTCGACTATCGCGGCCTGACCGTCCGCTACATGCCGGGGATGCCGGAGCTGAAGAACCTGTCGGGCAAGGCGCGCTACGAGGGCGATGGCCTGCGCTTCGACGTCGCCGGCGCCACTGCCGCGGGCCTCGGCGTGGCGGGCGCCACGGTCGAGCTGACCGGGCTCGAAGGTGCGAACCAGTTCGCCTCGATGCGGATTCCGGTCACCGGCCCGGCCCCGGCGGCGATCGCGTTGCTTGCCCAGCCCAAGCTCGGCCTCCCGCGTGACGCGCTGTACGACCCCAAGCGGCTGGGCGGCGACGTGGCGATCGATCTCACCCTTTCGTTCCCGCTGCTCAACGCCCTCGCGGTGACGGACATCGACGTCAAGGCGGAAGCGGCGCTGTCGGCATTCTCGCTCAAGGGCGCGATCGGCGCCGTGGATCTGACAGACGCGGTGGCCAAGCTGGTCTATGGCGGCTCGCAGCTGGCCGTCACGGGCACGGGTAAGCTGGACGGCAGCGTCGTGGATATCGCCTGGCGCGAGCAGTTCGCGCCGCGTGCGCCCTATCGCCAGCGCTACGAGCTGAAAGGCACGCTCCCCGCCACGCTGATCGCCAAGGCAGGTTTTCCGTCGCCCGAGCCGTACGTCACCGGCGCGATCGGCGTGACGAGCCTCGTCTACCAGACGTTCGCCGGCGGGACGAGCGACCTGCAGGGCCGCTTCGACCTCAAGGGGGCGAAAGTGGCCTTGGCGCCCATCGGCTGGACGAAGGGGGCCGGCACCGAAGGGCAATTGACGCTCGGCTTGAAGTTCGCGGCCGGCGCCAAGCTCACGACGGCGGACATCGAGGGCCGAGGCAACGGCCTGTTGGCCAAGGGACAGGTTAGGGTCGGGCCGGACGGTACCCTGCAGCAGATATCGGTCGGCCAGTTTGCGCTCGGCCGGACCGACATCGCCGGCGAGTGGCGGCGCGCTGCTGGCGGCGTCGAGATCGCCGTGCGCGGCCGGGCGCTCGAGCTATCGCGCCTGCGCCAGGCGCTGAAGGGGCGTGACGATCTTGCCAGGACGACGCCCGGCGGCGCTGCGGCGACGGCGCGCGAGAGCACGCGCTTCACCATCCAGCTCGACCGCGTCCTGCTTGCCGAGGGCAGCCTCGGCGCCGTGAACGGACGGCTCGACCTGTCCGGCGAGCGCACGACCGCTGCCGAGATCACGGTCGGCGCCGGCAAGGGTGCGACCGTGCGCATCGCGCCCGCCGGCACAGGGCGCAACCTCAATATCTATGTCCCCGATTTCGGCGGGCTCTTGAGGGAGACCGGCTGGCTCGACGGCATGGTCGGCGGCTATCTCGACTTCCGCGGCCGGTTCGACGATGCGGTCGCCGGCTCTCCGCTCACCGGCAAGCTGAAGGTCGGGCCTTACCGCCTGGAACGGGTGACCCCGCGCGCGGAGGTCGGCACGCTCAACTCGGCCATCGATGGGCTGAGCCGGGCCGGCGATGCGCTCCAGCAGTTCGACGGTCTCGAAGCGTCAGTGACCAAGATCGGCGACCGCATCGAGCTCAAGGACGGCCACACGTCCGGCAAGTCGATCGGGCTGACGACTGCCGGGGTCATCGACGTGGCGAAGGACCGGGCCGATCTGCGCGGTATCGTCGTGCCGGGCTTCGCGCTCAACAACCTGCTGTCGAACGTGCCGCTGCTCGGCCCGCTGCTGACCGGCGGCAAGGACGGCGGCGTGTTTGCCGTCTCCTATCGCCTGGAAGGCCCGCTCGACGCGCTCAAGACCGACGTCAACATGATGGCCGCGATGACGCCTGGCGCGCTGCGCGAGCTGTTCCTGAGCAGCGCCCCGACCCTGCCGTCGAAAACCGAGACCCCCGGCAAGCGCGCACCCTGAAATCGTAGTTGCGCTGGGGGCGCGCCACGATAGGCGCAAATTTTGTCCGTCTGGTCGCTTCTTGCCGTGACGACGAGCGGCGTTCATGACTTCAACTGTCATGCTCTTGCCGGAGCGCGGGCGTCCCGCCCGTAGCGCCTATGGGGCGCGCCCTGCGCTGCAGGCTTCTACGCGGCGCGGACCAGAATGTGGCGCTTGCGGCCGGCGGACAGCTTGAGCGTGCCGTCGGGGCCGAGGTCGCTGTCCTTGATCGGGGCGGTGTCCGAGGCGATCGGCTTGTCGTTCAGCCGGCCGCCGCCGCCCTTGATCAGCTTGCGCGCTTCGGTGCGGCTCTCCGCGAGGCCGGCCTGATGGAACAGCTCGAACGCGGCCATGCCGGCGGCGAGCAGCGCGCGCGACACCTCGACCGTCGGCAGCGTGTCGGCCTTGCCGCCTTCCTCGAAAGTACGGCGCGCGGTCTCGACCGCCTGTGCCGCCGCCTCCTCGCCGTGGGCGAGCCGGGTCACCTCGGTGGCGAGGACCTTCTTGGCCTCGTTGATCTCCTGGCCCTGCAGCGCCTCGAGGCGCGCGATCTCCGCCAGCGGCAGCTCGGTGAAGAGCTTGAGGAAGCGGCCGACATCGGCGTCCTCGGTGTTGCGCCAGAACTGCCAGAAGTCGTAGGGGCTGAGCCGCTCGGGATTGAGCCACACCGCGCCGGCGGCGGTCTTGCCCATCTTGGCGCCCGACGCCGTGGCGAGCAGGGGAGAGGTCAGCGCGAAGAGCTCGGCATTTGCCATCCGGCGGCCGAGGTCGGCGCCCATGATGATGTTGCCCCACTGGTCCGATCCGCCCATCTGCAGGATGCAGCTGTGGCGCTTGAACAGCTCCACGTAGTCGTAGGACTGCAGGATCATGTAGTTGAATTCGAGGAAGCTGAGCGGCTGGTCGCGGTCGAGCCGCAGCTTCACCGAATCCATGGTCAGCATGCGGTTGACCGAGAAATGCCGGCCCACGTCGCGCAGCAGCGGGATGTAGAGCAGCGTGTCGAGCCACTCGGCATTGTTGGCCATCACCGCGTCGGTCGGCCCGCTGCCGAACGCGAGGTAGTTCGAGAAGCTGCGCTTGATCTTCGCCATGTTGGCGTCGATCTGCTCGGTGGTGAGGAGCTGGCGCGTCTCGTCGCGGCCCGACGGGTCGCCGACCTTGGTCGTGCCGCCGCCCATCAGCGCGATCGGCTTGTGGCCGGCCTTCTGCCACCAGCGCAGCAACATGATTTGCAGCAGGTGTCCGACATGCAGCGAATCGGCGGTGCAGTCGAAGCCGATATAGGCGGTGCGGACGCCGCTCGAGAGCAACTCATCGAGGCGCGCGGCATCGCTGCACTGATGCACCATCCCGCGCTCGTGCACGATCCGCATGAAGTCCGACGTGTAGGCCGACATCTCTCCGCCCGGCAATTGTCCGTGAAGGGGCGGGGGTGTAACACATTCCGGCCATGTCATCATCCTTCCTGCGGACCCTCGGCATGATGAGCGGCACCTCGGTCGACGGCGTCGACGTGGCCTGCCTCGAGACCGATGGCGAGCGGATCGCCGGCTTCGGCCCGACCTTGACGGTCGCCTACCCCGACGAGACCCGACGCATGATCCGTGCGGCTTTCGCTGCCGAGACGCCGAGCCCGGTGACTGAAACGGCCGAGCGGGCGGTGACCGAGGCGCATGTCGCCGCCGCCAACGCATGGTCGTCGATGCACGGAATCGCGCTGTCTTCGATCGACCTGGTCGGCTTCCATGGCCAGACCGTCACGCACCGCCCGGAGAGGCGCTTCACCTGGCAGATCGGCGACGGCGCGCGGCTCGCGCGCTCGCTCGGCGTGCGCGTGGTCAACGACCTGCGCGGTGCCGACGTGGCGGCAGGCGGGCAGGGAGCGCCGCTGGTTCCGGTGTTCCATGCCGCCCTCGCGCACGACCTGCCGCGCCCGATCGCGGTGGTCAACATCGGCGGGGTGGCGAACGTCACATGGATCGGCGAGGGCGATGCGCTGCTCGCTTTCGACACCGGGCCGGGCAACGGGCCGATCGACGACTGGTGCGCGCGCCGCGCGGGCCAGCGCTTCGATCGCGACGGCGCGCTGGCGGCGTCGGGCAAGGTCGATCGGACCCGGCTCGAACGCTGGGCCGAGCATCGCTACTTTGCCCGCACGCCGCCCAAGTCGCTCGACCGTGGCGATTTCAACGACCGGTGGGTAGACGGGCTGTCGGTGGTCGACGGTGCCGCGACGCTGACGCGGGCCACCGCACGGGCGATCGCGCTGGCGGCCCGCCATTTCCCGGCGCCGGCCCGGCAATGGATCGTGACCGGTGGCGGTGCGCGCAATCCCACCTTGCTCGCCGCCATCGCCGGGGAGACCGGCGGCGATGTCGTGACGGCCGCCGCCCTCGGCTGGGACGGCGACGCGCTGGAGGCGCAGGCCTTCGCCTTCCTCGCGGTGCGCTCGCTGCGTGGGCTGCCCTTGACCTATCCGACGACGACCGGCATCGGCCGGCCCCTCACCGGCGGGCGGCTGCATCTACCTTCGTAGCATTGCGGCTCGGCATCGGCCGTGCATCCTGATGACGATCTTCTCAACCAGGAGTGCGACATGCCGGTACTGAAGACCCGCGAAGGCGTCGAGATCTTCTACAAGGATTGGGGCTCGGGGCAGCCCATCGTGTTCAGCCACGGCTGGCCGCTGTCGGCCGACGACTGGGACGCGCAGATGATGTTCTTCGTCAATCACGGCTTCCGCGTGGTCGCCCATGACCGGCGCGGCCACGGCCGTTCGAGCCAGGTCGACGGCGGTCATGACATGGACCATTACGCCGACGATCTCGCCGAGCTGACCGCGCACCTCGACCTGAAGGATGCCGTGCATGTCGGGCATTCGACCGGCGGCGGCGAGGTCGTCCACTACATCGCCCGCCACGGCGAGAGCCGCGTGGCGAAGGCGGCGATCCTCGCCGCGGTGCCGCCGCTGATGCTCAAGACGGCGGCCAATCCTGGCGGCCTGCCGAAGGAAGTGTTCGACGGCTTCCAGGCGCAGCTCGCGGCCAACCGCTCGCAGTTCTACCACGACGTGGCGGCGGGCCCGTTCTACGGCTTCAACCGGCCCGGTGCGACGGTATCGCAGGCGCTGGTGTGGAACTGGTGGCGGCAGGGCATGATGGGCGGCGCCAAGGCGCATTACGACGGCATCGTCGCCTTCTCGCAGACCGACTTCACCGAGGACCTGAAGAAGATCACGGTGCCGGTGCTGGTGATGCACGGCGACGACGACCAGGTCGTGCCCTATGCCGATTCCGGTCCGCTCTCGGCCAGGCTTCTGAAGAACGGCACGCTCAAGACCTACAAGGGCTTCCCGCACGGCATGCCCACGACGGAGGCCGCCACCATCAACGCCGACCTGCTGGCCTTCATCCGGGGATAGGACCGATTGGACCGCGCGCACGATGCACGCGGTCCAACGCTCAAGGCTCCTTGTTGCTCGTCGCGCGGCCGGGCGGCGTGATCAGGCACTTCTGCACGTATTTGTCGACATCGACGGCGAGCTTGTCGAGCGAGTCGTGGAAGAAGTGGTTGGCGCCCTTGATGGTGCGCGATTCGACCGTGATGCCCTTCTGCAGGGACAGCCGAGCGACCAGCTTCTGGATGTCGGCCAGCGGCACGACCTCGTCGCGCTCGGCGCCGACGATCAGACCCGAGGACGGGCAGGGGGCGAGGAAGCCGAAGTCGTAGGAGTTGGCCGGCGGCGCCACCGAGATGAAGCAGTCGATCTCCGGCCGGCGCATCAGCAGCTGCATGCCGATCCAGGCACCGAACGAGTAGCCCGCGATCCAGCACGATTTGGCGTCGGCATTCATCGCCTGCAGCCAGTCGAGCGCCGCGGCGGCGTCCGACAGCTCGCCCATGCCGTTGTCGAACCGTCCCTGGCTGCGGCCCACGCCGCGCGTGTTGAAGCGCAGCACCGAGAAGCCGCGGCTGACGAACACGTGGAACAGCGAGAAGACGACCTTGTGGTTCATCGTCCCGCCATACTGCGGGTGCGGATGGAGGATCAGCGCAATCGGCGCGTGTTCTTCTTTGCTCTGGTGATAGCGGCCTTCGAGGCGCCCCTCCGGGCCGATGAACATCACGTCAGGCATTGAGTCTCCGGTTTCTTGATCGTTCTTGGCCGCCTCGAACCGCCGGTCTTGGGGTCCGACAGGTGCAGATCGGAGCAAGAATCTTGAAACTTGACCAACCTACTCGGGTTTATTAAATCCGAGCCAACAAGTTGGTTTTTCCCAGATCCCTGCCCGGGGGGCTGGAATATCGTAGCAACGCCTTGGTTTTCAAGACCTTTAGGCGGAGGAGGATGCTGTGAAGCTCAGCACCAAGGGTCGTTATGCCGTGATGGCGATGGTCGACCTCGCCCGTCACGCGCAGGTCAAGCCCGTCTCCCTGTCGGATATCGCCGCCCGCCAGGAGATTTCCCTGTCCTATCTCGAGCAGCTCTTTGCCCGCCTGCGCCGCGCAGAACTGGTGAAGAGCGTGCGCGGCCCAGGCGGCGGCTATCGCCTGGCGCGTGCTTCGGCCGAGACCCGGGTCTCCGAAATCATCCTGGCCGTGGACGAGCCGATCAAGGCGACGCGATGCTCGGAGATGGGCCAGCCCGGCTGCCGTGCCGACCGCAGCAAATGCCTGACCCACGACCTGTGGGAGGAGCTCGGCAACCAGATCCATGTCTTCCTGAGCTCGGTCAGCCTGCACGACGTGCTGGAGCGCAAGCTAGCCCCGCGTATCGTCGAGGCGCCGGCTCCCGCCAATACCGACACGATGGCCGCCGCCAGCTAGCCTAGTCAGTCCGATGCCTGCGTGCGCGTATCTCGATCACAATGCCACCAGCCCGATCCGGCCGTCGGTGCTCGACGCCATGGTCGAGGCCTTGAGTGAAGGTGGAAATCCGTCGTCGGTCCATCGCGTCGGGCGGCGGGCGCGCGCGCGTGTCGACGCCGCACGGCGTCAGGTTGCCGCCCTGGTCGGTGCCCTGCCGGCCGAAATCGCGTTCACGTCGGGCGGAACCGAGGCCAACAACATGGCGTTGCGCGGCGCCGGCCGAAACCGCGTGCTTGTGTCCGCCATCGAGCACGAGAGCATCCTGCGGGCCGTGCCCGAAGCCGAGGTCATTCCGGTGGACGGCCGCGGCCTCGTCGATCTCGCCGCCCTGGAGCGGCTGCTGGCGAAGCCTGAGCCCGCGCTGGTGTCGGTAATGTTCGCCAACAACGAGACGGGTGTGATCCAGCCGGTTGCAGAGGTCGTTCGCCTGGCGCGGGCGGCGGGCGCGATGGTTCACTGCGATGCCGTGCAGGGAGCCGGCAAGGCGCGCGTCGACCTGCGGGACCTCGGCGTCGACTATCTCAGCCTGTCCGCCCACAAGCTCGGCGGACCGACCGGCGTTGGCGCTCTGGCGGTACGCGCCGGCGCAGCCTTCGTTTCCGATCGCAACGGGGGAGGGCAGGAATCCAATCGCCGGGCCGGCACGGAGAATGTCGCCGGCATCGTGGGCTTCGGCGCGGCAGCGGAGGCCGCACGCGACGGATTGGACGCGGCGATCCTGCGGGACCGGCTCGAAGTCGCGCTGCTGGCGATTGCGCCCGGGGCCAAGGTCCATGGCGCGGCGGCGCCGCGACTGGTCAACACGACCTGCATCTCCATGCCGGGCGTGAAGGCCGAGACCCAGGTCATGGCCCTGGATCTGGCCGGCGTCTGCGTGAGCGCCGGCGCGGCCTGCTCATCGGGTAAGGTGACCCGCTCGGCCGTCCTGTCGGCGATGGGCGTGAATCCTGCCGAAGCGGAAGCCGCGATCAGGATAAGTTGCGGCTGGAACACGGCGTCGGAGGACATTGATCGCTTGATCGCCGCGTGGAAGGCCTTATATATCCGAGTAACGCACTCGGAATTGTCCCAAGCCCGTGCGGCCTAGGAATTTCAAGGGGTTAGCATGAACGCGTTTTCCCAGATCCGGCGGAACGACCAGCCGATCTACCTCGACTACCAGGCCACGACGCCGATGGATCCGCGCGTGCTCGAAGCGATGATGCCGTATTTCACCTACAAGTTCGGCAACCCGCATTCGCGCAGCCATTCCTACGGCTGGGAGGCGGAAGAGGGCGTCGAGAAGGCGCGCGGCCAGGTCGCCAAGCTGATCGGCGCGGACGAGAAGGAGGTCATCTTCACCTCCGGCGCCACCGAATCGAACAACCTCGCCATCCGTGGCGTTGCCGAGTTCTACAAGGACCGCAAGAACCACGTCGTCACCACCGTGACGGAGCACAAGTGCGTGCTCGATACCTGCCGCCATCTCGAGCAGAGCGGCTTCGAAGTCACCTACCTGCCGGTCCAGAAGAACGGCCTGATCGACCTCGACGTGTTGCGGAACGCCATCACCGACAAGACGGTCGTCGTGTCGATCATGGCGGTGAACAACGAGATCGGCGTGATCCAGCCGCTCGCCGAGATCGGCAAGATCTGCCGGGAGAAGAAGGTCTTCTTCCACACCGACGCGGCACAGGCCGCCGGCAAGATCCCGCTCGATGTCGAGGCGATGAACATCGACCTGCTGAGCATCTCGGGCCACAAGATCTACGGCCCCAAGGGCATCGGCGCGCTTTATGTCCGCCGCAAGCCGCGCGTTCGCCTCGTGCCGCTGATCGTCGGCGGCGGGCAGGAGCGCGGTTTCCGCTCGGGCACCCTGCCCACGCCGCTCTGCGTCGGTCTGGGCGAGGCGGCCGAGATCTGCATGAAGGAGATGGACGGCGAGGCCCGGCGGTTGAAGAAGCTGCAGGAGCGCATGCTGAAGGGCCTGCAGGCCAAGCTGCCGGAAATCTACGTCAACGGCGACCTCGAGCATCGCATCCCGGGCAACCTCAACATCAGCTTCGCCCATGTAGAGGGCGAGTCGCTGATGATGGGCATCAAGGGCCTGTCGGTGTCGTCGGGCTCGGCCTGCACCTCGGCCTCGCTCGAGCCCAGCTATGTGCTGCGCGCGCTCGGCGTCGAGGAGGAGATGGCGCACACCTCGCTGCGCATCGGGCTCGGCCGCTTCACGACCGAGCAGGAGGTCGACACCGCGGTGGCCGACCTGGTGCACCACGTGACCAAGCTGCGCGAGATGAGCCCGCTCTGGGAGATGTCCCAGGAAGGCATCGACATCAAATCCATCGAGTGGGCCGCCCACTAGCAACCGGAATTCGAGGAGACCGTCATGGCGTATAGCGAGAAGCTGATCGATCACTACGAGAATCCGCGCAACATCGGGTCGCTCGACAAGAACTCCGAGGATGTCGGCACCGGGCTGGTCGGTGCGCCGGCCTGCGGCGACGTCATGAAGCTGCAGATCAAGGTGAGCCCCGAAGGCCTGATCGAGGACGCCAAGTTCAAGACCTTCGGCTGCGGCTCGGCGATCGCGTCGTCCTCGCTGGTCACCGAATGGGTGAAGGGCAAGACGATCGACGAGGCCGAGACGATCAAGAATACCGACATCGCCAAGCACCTGGCGCTGCCGCCGGTGAAGATCCACTGCTCGGTCCTGGCCGAGGACGCGATCAAGGCGGCGATCGCCGATTATCGCGCCAAGACGGCGAAGAAGGACGAGATCAAGGACGCCGCGGAGTAACAGCTTGATGAGCACGCCCGTCACCACCGATGCCCCCAAGCCGGCCGCGCCGCCGCGTCCCCGCCGGCCGCGTCCGCAGGTCATGTCGGTTACGCCGGCCGCCGCCGAGCGCGCGAAGGCGCTGATCGACGGCCGCGGCAAGCCGACCGCCGGCATCCGCATCGGCGTGCGCACCAAGGGCTGCTCGGGCCTGAGCTACACGCTGGAGTTCGCCGACAAGCAGGAGCCGATGGACGAGGTCGTCGAGACCGCCGGCATCAAGCTGCTGATCGACCCGAAGGCCTCGCTGTTCCTGATCGGCACGGAGATGGATTACGAGGAGGAGAAGCTGAAGTCGGGCTTCGTCTTCAAGAACCCCAACGAGAAGGGCCGCTGCGGCTGCGGCGAATCCTTCCACGTCTGACGCCGGCCCATCATGGATCATTTCGCGCGGCTGGGGCTGCCGGCGGCGCTCGACCTGGACGCCGGGGCGCTCGATAAGGCCTATTTCGCGCAGCAGCGGCTGTGGCATCCCGACCGTTTCGTCGCAAAGCCACCCGAGGAAAGGGCCAGGGCCTCGATCGAAGCCGCGGCCGTCAACGATGCTTACCGCACGCTGAAGGACCCGCTGGCACGCGCCGTGTACCTGGCGAGCCTGAACGGCGTCGAGATGCCGGCCGACGGCAAGACGATCGACGATCCGGACCTGCTGATGGAAGCCATGGAATCGCGCGAGGAACTGCACGAGGCGAGCACGATCGCGGCGGTCGACACGCTCGCCGCGAAGGCGCGCGACGATATGAAATCGGCCCTCGGAGGGCTGTCCAGTTTGTTCTTGGCAAACGACAGGCCGGCCATCAGAAAGGCGCTCCTTCGCCTGCGCTACCTCGACAAGTTCGCCGAGGAGGCGCGCGCGCGCCGGACCAATCTGGAAGCCAAGGGATGAGCCTGCTGGAGATCCACGAGCCGGGAGAAACGCCCCTGCCGCATGCCGGCGAGGCGACGCTGGCCGTCGGCATCGATCTCGGCACGACGAACTCCGTCGTGGCCGTCGCGCGCGAAGGCAAGCCGGTCGCGCTGCACGACGAATCGGGCAGGGCGCTGGTGCCATCGGTCGTGGCCTATCCGGAGGCCGGCGGCGTGCTGGTCGGCGATGCGGCGCGTTTGCTGATGGCGCAGGAGCCCCACAACGTCGTCGCCTCGGTCAAGCGCCTGATGGGCCGCGGCGCGGCCGACCTCCACGCCGTGGCCGGCGTGCTGCCCTACGAGATCGAGCCGGGCACCGGCGAGACCGACATGGTGAAGCTGCGCATCGGTGGTCGGCCGCGCTCGCCGGTCGAGATTTCCGCCGAGATCCTGAAGGCCCTGCGCGCGCGGGCCGAGGCGGCGCTGGAGAAACCGGTCGAGCGCGCCGTCATCACCGTCCCCGCCTATTTCGACGATGCCGCCCGCACCGCGACCCGCGATGCCGCCCGCGTCGCGGGCCTCGAGGTGCTGCGGCTGGTCAACGAGCCGACCGCGGCGGCGCTGGCCTACGGCCTCGACAAGGGCGCGGAGGGCCTCTACGCGGTCTACGACCTGGGCGGCGGCACGTTCGATTTCTCCCTGCTGCGGCTGGAGAAAGGCGTGTTCCAGGTGCTCGCGACCGGCGGCGACACCGCGCTCGGCGGCGACGATTTCGATCGCGCGATCGCCGAGCGCCTGCTGGCCGAGCGCAAGGCCGATGGGCTGGCCGACACGGTGGACGAGGGCGCGGTGAAGACCGTGCTCGTCCTCGCCCGGCACATGAAGGAGCAGCTTTCCGACCGCGACCAGACGTCGGGTCGCCTCGAGCTCGGCGGCGTGCCGTCGTTCCACGCGCTGACACGCGCCGAGTTCGACGCGATGATCTCGGGCTACGTGAAGAAGACCCTCGATATCGCCCGCCACGTCCTGGCCGACGCCGGCATGACGGCCCAGGAGATCCACGGCGTGGTGCTGGTCGGCGGATCGACCCGCGTGCCGCTGGCGCGCGCCGCGGTGGCGGAGATGATCGGCAAGCCGCCGCTGACCGACATCGATCCCGACGAGGTGGTGGCGCTGGGCGCGGCGCTGCAGGCCGAGGCGTTGACCGGCGGGTCGGACACGCTGCTGCTCGACGTCACGCCGCTGTCGCTCGGGCTGGAGACGATGGGCGGGCTGGTCGAGAAGATCGTGCCACGCAATACGCCGATCCCCGTCCAGCTCGCGCAGGAGTTCACGACCTATCAGGACGGCCAGGACGCGATGGCGATCCACGTCGTGCAGGGCGAGCGCGAGATGGTCGACGATTGCCGCAGCCTGGCGCGCTTCGAGCTGTCGGGCATCCCGCCGATGACCGCCGGCGCGGCGCGCATCCGGGTGACTTTCGCCGTCGATGCCGACGGGCTGCTGACGGTGTCGGCCGAGGAGCGCATGACGGGCGTGGCCCAGCGCATCGAGGTCAAGCCGTCCTACGGCCTCAGCCACGACGACATGGCCGACATGCTCTACGACAGCCTCGACAATGCCGAGGAGGACATGGCACGGCGCCTGCTTGCCGAGGCGCGGGTCGAGGCAAGACGAAACGTGCTGGCGCTCGACGCGGCCTTGGTGCGCGACGGCGCGCTGCTGTCGGCAGAGGAACGCGCGGCGCTCGACGCAGCGCGGGCGCGGCTGGAGACGGCGGTCGCCGGCGACGACCGTGACGCGATCAACGCCGCGGCCGAGGCGCTCGAGGCACAGTCCAAGCCCTTTGCCGAGCGCCGCATGGACCGCGGCATCCGCGAGGCGCTGTCGGGCATGGCGGTGGAGGACCTGGAGAGCCGGGTCGAATGACGATTTCCGTCGTCCCGAGCGCAGCCGAGGGACCTTTTCATGTTTTCGCCGGCAGCATGGGGAGGTCCCTCGGCTGCGCTCGGGACGACGGGTTTACGGGGTTTGCTAGATGCCGAAGATGACGTTCATCCTGAGGGACGGATCGCGCAAGGAGGTCGATGCACCGCTCGGCCTGTCCGTGCTGGAGATCGCCCATCGCAACCATGTCGACATCGAGGGCGCCTGCGAGGGCTCTCTGGCCTGCTCGACCTGCCACGTCGTGGTGGAAGGCAACTGGTTCGACAAGCTCGCGCCGGCGAGCGAGGACGAGGAGGACATGCTCGACCTCGCCTTCGGCCTGACCCACACCTCGCGGCTCGGGTGCCAGATCCGCATGACCAACGAGCTGGACGGCCTGGTGGTGAAGCTTCCGGCCGCGACGCGCAACATGATGGTCGACCGGTAGGGGTGCCTGATGGCTCGCAAGCTGCGCTGGACCGATGTGCATGACATTGCCATCGAGCTCGAGGAGGCCCATCCTGACGCCGATAACGTCAACCTGCGCTTCACCGACCTGCATCGCTGGGTGATGGCGCTTCCCGAGTTCGAGGACGATCCGGGGCGTTCCAACGAGAAGATCCTCGAGGCCATCCAGGCCGCCTGGATCGAAGAAAGAGGATGACCGCCCCAATTCGGTCAAGAATCGACTCGTACAGGAGTTGTGACCGGGAGGGTTCCATGAGGGGCAAGTCAGTTCGGGCGATCCTGCTGCCGGCGATGCTGGCGGTAGGCGTCGGCGCGTGCGCCAACAATGCCGTGCAGCCAGGCATCGTCAGCACGTCGGGCAGCGCGCAGACTTACGGAAATCAGGCTTACGGCAACCAGAGCTATGGCAACCAGAGCTATGGCAACCAGGCCTACGCCAGCGCCCAGCCGGGCGACGCCGGCCGGGTGGTGTCGATCAACGACGTGAGCCTGCGCGGCGGCGGCGGGGGAGGCGGCAGCAGCCCCGGCAACGGCACGATGATCGGCGGTCTGCTCGGCGGCTTGGGCGGCATCGCGATCGGTGCCTCGGGCGGCAGAGGCGTCGGCGGCGGCGTGATCGGCGGCGTGCTGGGCGCGGTGGGCGGCGCGATCGCCGGCACCATCTTCGACAACCATACCAGTGTCGGCGGCGGCGGGCGCGGGATCGAGGTCACCGTCCAGAAGGACAGCGGCCAGACGGTCACCGTGGCCCAGCGCGACGACGGCGACATCCAGCTCGGCGACCGGGTGCAGGTCGTCCAGGGCCGCGGCGGGGTGGCCAGGGTCGTGCGGGACAATTCGCGCCAGCCCGACTATTCGGCGGGTCCGGCGCCGCAGGACTACCGGCAACCACCCGGCACCTACGATCCTCCGCCGCAGGACTACCGCACGACACGCACCACCTACGATCCGCCGCCGCAGGACTATCGCCAGACGCAGTACGCGCCGCCGGTCAGCAGCACGCGCACGCCGACGCCCTACCAGCGTCAGAGCAGCCAGGACTATCGCAGCTATCCTCAGCCGGCCGACGATCCGCGCTACGGCAATCTCGATTAGCCTGCTAGGCTCCTTCTGGCTGTAGATTTCCAGGAGGAGTGGATCGATGTTCGGCAAATGGCTTTTCGCTCTGCTGGCGCCGCTGGCGCTCGCGGCGACCCTGACCGCTTGCAACGACGGCGTTCAGCCCGGCGTGCAGACAGCATCGGCGCAGGGCTTCAGGGGCGAAGCCGGGCGCGTCGTCTCGATCCGCGAGGTCGCGGTCCGCAACAACCAGGGCGGGGTCAGTGACGGCACGCTGATCGGCGGCGGCGTCGGTGCGGCGGGCGGTGCGATTGCCGGCGCCGCGATCGGCGGCACCGCCGGCAGCGCGGTCCTGGGCGGCGTGCTCGGCGCCGTGGGTGGCGCCGTCGCCGGCACCGCGATCGACCGCAGCTCGACCCGCCAGGGCATCGAGGTGACGGTGCAGAAGGACGACGGCCAGACGGTCGTCATCGCTCAGCGTGACGACGGCACCATCCAGATGGGCGACCGCGTCATCATCGTCTACGACCGCAACGGCGTGGCCAGCGTGGTCCGCGACACCGGCCGCCGCCGCGACATCTAGCGACTCATTGCCGGGACCGCGCCACTCCGTGGCGCTCATGAGCATGAGCGCCACGGTGTGGCGCGTTCCCGGCGAAGACCATGGCGCGTCCGGCGCCCGGCGCCTATA